>NZ_JBVIIM010000043.1:32966-47117 GCF_055569765.1 Streptomyces sp. NPDC031365
CGGACTGCTCCAGCAGGCCGTCACGCCCACCCGCCCCGACCTCGCCAAGAAGCACTTCCGTGGCCCCCCCCCCCCCCCCTCCCACCCCCCCCCCCCCCCCCCCCCCCCCCCCCCCCCCGGGGCCCTTCATCACGGGTCAGTCCTCGTACGCGTCCAGCGGCGGGCAGGAACAGACCAGGTTCCGGTCGCCGTAGGCCTGGTCGATGCGGCGCACCGGCGGCCAGTACTTGTCGGCGGCGCTCACCCCGGCGGGGAAGACGGCCTCCTCGCGGTCGTACGCGTGCTCCCACTCCCCGCCGAGCGCGGCGGCGGTGTGCGGGGCGTTGCGGAGCGGGTTGTCGTCCGCGGGCCACTCGCCGGACCCGACCTTCTCGATCTCCGCACGGATCGCGATCATCGTCTCGCAGAACCGGTCGAGTTCGGTCAGGTCCTCGGACTCGGTGGGCTCGATCATCAGCGTGCCGGCCACGGGGAAGGACATCGTCGGCGCGTGGAAGCCGTAGTCGATCAGCCGCTTGGCCACGTCGTCCACGCTGACACCGGTCGCCTTGGTCAGCGGGCGCAGGTCGATGATGCACTCGTGTGCGACCAGCCCGCCGGGGCCGGTGTAGAGCACCGGGTAGTGCGGTTCGAGGCGCTTGGCGATGTAGTTGGCGCTGAGCACGGCCACCTGCGTGGCCCGCTTGAGGCCCTCGCCGCCCATGAGCCGGACGTACGCCCAGGAGATGGGCAGGATGCCCGCCGACCCCCACGGGGCCGCCGAGACGGGTCCGACGCCGGTCTCCGGGCCGGCCTCCGGCTGGAGCGGGTGGTTCGGCAGGTACGGCGCGAGGTGCGCCCGCACGCCGACCGGACCGACGCCGGGGCCGCCGCCGCCGTGCGGGATGCAGAAGGTCTTGTGCAGGTTGAGGTGCGAGACGTCGCCGCCGAAGTGGCCGGGCTTGGCCAGACCCACCAGGGCGTTGAGGTTGGCTCCGTCCACGTACACCTGTCCGCCGGCCTCGTGCACCTCGGCGCAGATGTCGGCGACGTGCTCCTCGAACACACCGTGCGTCGAGGGGTACGTGATCATCAGCACCGCCAGCTGGTCGCGGTACTGCGCCATCTTCGCCCGCAGGTCGTCGACGTCGACCTCGCCGTCGTCGGACGTGCCGACGACGACGACCTTCATGCCGGCCATCACGGCGCTGGCGGCGTTGGTGCCGTGCGCGGAGGACGGGATCAGGCAGATGGTGCGCTGATCGTCACCGTTGGCCCGGTGGTAGCCGCGTACGGCGAGCAGACCGGCCAGCTCGCCCTGCGAGCCGGCGTTGGGCTGGAGGGACACCTTGTCGTAGCCGGTGACCTCGGCCAGACGCTCCTCCAGCTCGTGGATGAGCGTCAGGTAGCCCTGCGCCTGCTCGGCGGGCACGAAGGGGTGCAGCTGCCCGAACTCGGGCCAGGTGACCGGCTCCATCTCGGTGGTCGCGTTGAGCTTCATGGTGCAGGAGCCCAGCGGGATCATGCCGCGGTCCAGCGCGTAGTCGCGGTCGGCGAGGCGGCGCAGATAGCGCAGCATCGCGGTCTCGGAGCGGTGCTGCTGGAAGACGGGGTGCGTCAGGTATTCGTCGTTGCGCAGCAGGGCGTCGGGCAGTGCGTCCCGAACGGCCGCGTCCAGGGCCTCGACGTCGCCCTCGACGCCGAAAGCGCTCCACACGGCGGTCAGCTGCGCCCGGGTGGTGGTTTCGTCGCAGGCGATCGAGACGTGGTCGGCGTCGACAAGACGCAGGTTGACGCCGTTGTCACGGGCGGCGGCGACGATCCCGGCGGCCCGCCCGGCGACGCGCACGGTCAGCGTGTCGAAGTAGGACCCGTGCACGATCTCGGCCCCGCCGGCCCGCAGCCCCTCGGCGAGGACGGTGGCGTACCGGTGCGTGCGCCGGGCGATGATCCTCAGGCCCTCGGGGCCGTGGTACACGGCGTACATCCCTGCCATGACGGCGAGCAGAACCTGGGCCGTGCAGATGTTGCTGGTGGCCTTCTCACGGCGGATGTGCTGCTCACGGGTCTGCAGAGCCAGGCGGTACGCCTTGTGTCCGTCCACGTCGACGGAGACGCCGACGAGCCGCCCGGGCAGGCTGCGTGCCATCTTGTCCTGCACGGCCATGTAACCGGCGTGCGGCCCGCCGAAGCCCATCGGCACGCCGAAGCGCTGGGTGGTGCCGACCGCGATGTCCGCGCCGAGTTCGCCGGGCGACTTCAGCAGGGTGAGGGCGAGCAGGTCGGCGGCGACGGTGACGAGTGCCCCGAGCGCGTGCGCCTGGTCGATCACCGGCTTGATGTCGCGCACCGCGCCGGAGGCGCCCGGGTACTGGATCAGTACGCCGTTGATCTCACGCTCGGCGAGCCCGGCGGGGATGCCGTCGCTCAGGTCGGCGACGACAACGTCGACGCCGGTCGGCTCGGCACGGGTCTCGATCACGGCGATGGTCTGCGGCAGGGCGTCCGCGTCGACCAGGAACAGGCCCTTCTTGTTCTTGCCCATGCGCCGCGACAGTGCCATCGCCTCGGCGGCGGCGGTGCCCTCGTCGAGCAGGGAGGCACCGGAGGTGGGCAGACCGGTGAGCTCGGCCACCACGGTCTGGAAGTTCAGCAGTGCCTCGAGCCGGCCCTGGGAGATCTCCGGCTGGTACGGCGTGTAGGCCGTGTACCACGCGGGGTTCTCCATCACGTTGCGCAGGATGACGGGCGGTGTGAAGGTGCCGTAGTACCCGAGCCCGATCATGGAGCCGAGCACCTGGTTGCGGTCGGCCAGCGAACGCAGCTCGGCCAGCACCTCGGCCTCGCTCCGCGCACCCGGCAGGTCCAGCGCTTCGGCGTTCTTGATCACATCCGGCACGGCGGCGGCCGTCAGCTCGTCGAGCGAGCCGTAGCCGACCTGGGCGAGCATCTTGGCCCGGGCCTCGTGGTCGGGGCCGATGTGGCGCTGCTCGAAGGGGATTCCCCGTTCGAGCTCGGAGAGCGGAGTGCGAGGGGCGGTCATTGAGGAGGCCTCCTGGTCTGACGACCTTCGAGGGGCACCACGGCACAGGTGCCCGGACGGCCTCCCCCTCTGTCATCTCAACCTGAGAGCTTCACCGGAACGCCCGGGGCGGTCCGGCTTTCACCGTCGGTGAGAGCGGAAGCCGTCGACACCCGCCCTGCTTTCCAGAGTGACCTCGTCCGTGCGGTACGTGTGCCTGAGAGATTCCGGGGAGGATTTGCTCCTTCGGCGCCTCCGATGGTGCCTGGAGGACTCTCCCGCACGGGGTCAGCAGCCGATTGCCAGCGTACCAGCGAGGACCGCACCGGGGCTTCGAGTGGCCGCACCGCCGATTGTGCCGTTTCGTGGTGCTTAGGGATGAGTTTGCGACCAGTGGAGGGCCCGTGCAGACCGACATCGATCCGCGCCATCTGATAGGCCGCAAGGCGTTCGACCGCAACGGAACCCGGATCGGCACGGTCGACGAGGTCTACCTCGACGACGCCACAGGCGTACCGGAGTGGGCGGCGATACGCACCGGCCTGTTCAGCAGGGACGCCTTCGTCCCGCTGGAGCCCAGCGAACTGATCGACGGCATCCTCCACGTGCCGTTCGAACGGACTCTGATCAAGGACGCACCCGACTTCGGCGTGGGCCGCCACCTCTCCCCCGAACAGGAGCTCCAGCTCTACCACCACTACGGTCTGGACATCGCCGCGCCTCCCCCGCTCCAGGACCGCGACTTCGGCAAACTCGCGGGCAAGGACAAGCCGGTCTGACCCTCCGGCTCCCCCCGCTCAGCTCTCCGCCCGCGCCCCGCCGGCCGCCGTCCTCTCGTCCTCCCCCGGTCTTCGTGGCACCAGCGGCAGCGGATCCGCCGGTTCCAGGGCCGGGTCGTCGGTGCGGAAGGTCTTCACCCGGCCCGGCTCCGAGTCGGGAGTCTCGAAGCGCACGGTGACCCGGCCCAGCCCGCTGCCCTGCACCCAGCCGTGCCCGTGCGCCGTGTGCCGTACGTCGTGCCCGGCCGGCCAGCGCCGCTCGGGAGGCGTCCGGCTCTCGGACGCGGGCGCGGCTTCGGGGTCCTCTGGGACGGGTTCCTCCTCGTCCACGCCCGCCGCCTGTGCGAACAGGTCCTCCTGCGTGTAGTCGGCCAGTCCGCTGACCCCCACCCCGAGCAGCCGCACACCGCCCGTGGTGTCGACCGAGTCCAGCAACCTCGCCGCGGCCTCCCGCACCACCGCCGGATCGTCCGTGGGTCCGCGCAGCGTCTCCGACCGGGTGAGGGTGGAGAAGTCGTACCTCCGCACCTTGAGGACGATGGTCCGCCCCGACAGTCCCGCTCCCCGCAGTCTGCGCACACACCGGTCGGCGAGCCGCCGGACCTCCAGGGCGACGCGCACCCGCTCGTGGATGTCCACGTCGTAGGTGTCCTCGACCGACACCGACTTGGTCTCCCGGTCGGCCACCACAGGCCGCTCGTCCCGCGCCAGCGCCATCGCGAACAGCGCGTGCCCGTGAGCCCTGCCCAGCAGCCGTACGAGCTCGTCCTCCCCCGCTTGGGCAAGCTCATCGACCGTGTGGATCCCGGCCCGGCGCAGATGATCACCGGTTGCCGGGCCCACGCCGGGCAGGGTCCGTACGGACAGCGGTCCCAGCAGCACCCGCTCCGTGCCCGGCTCGATCAGCACCAGCCCGTCCGGCTTCGCCTGCTCCGACGCGATCTTCGCCAGCATCTTGGAGGCGGCCAGCCCCACCGACCCGGTGAGTCCCGTGACCGCCCGTATGTCCGCGCGGAGCTTCACCCCGGCCAGGCGGGCCGACCCCTCGTCCCAGGCGGTGCCGCCGGCCTCCAGGTCCACGAACGCCTCGTCCAGGCTGAGCGGTTCCACCAGGGGGGACAGGGACCGCAGCAGTCCCATCACGTGCTCGCTGATCGACCGGTACAGGGCGAACCTCGGCACCAGATACGCGGCGTTCGGCGCGAGACGCCGGGCCTGCGCCATGGGCATCGCCGAATGGACGCCGAAGACCCGCGCCTCGTACGAGGCGGTGGCGACCACACCCCGCGGTCCCAGCCCACCCACGACCACGGCTTTCCCGCGCAGACTCGGCTTGGACGCCTGCTCCACCGAGGCGAAGAAGGCATCCATGTCGAGGTGGAGAATCGTGGGTGCGGATCTCACATCTCCGATGCTGCCCCACGCCACTGACATTGCCCTCTCCGGAGGGCCTCGGACTGCCCCAGAAGGCCCAGGACAGTCCTCAGACGGCCCTGTTCCGCCGCCGCGCCAGCTCGTCCATCGGATGGTGGCCGACCAGCGTCTCCCCCGTGTCGATGCGCTCACCGTGCAGCTGGGACAGCGCGCTCTCGACATCCCGCCACACCACGCCCACGGCGATACCGAAGACCCCCTGACCGCCCTGGAGCAGGGCGTGCACCTCGTCGGGCGAGGTGCACTCGTACACCGTGGCCCCATCGCTCATCAGCGTCATGCGCTCCAGGTCGCTGAAGCCACGCTCACGCAGGTGCTGTACGGCGGTGCGGATGTTCTGCAGGGAGACGCCCGTGTCCAGGAACCGCTTGACGATCTTCAGCACGACGACGTCACGGAAGCTGTACAGCCGTTGTGTGCCCGATCCCTGGGCCGGTCGCACGCTCGGCTCGACCAGTCCCGTGCGGGCCCAGTAGTCGAGCTGCCGGTAGGTGATACCGGCGGCGGCGCAGGCCGTGGGCCCCCGGTAGCCGATCTCCTCGGACGCCATGACCGCCGCACCTCCACCGCTCGGCACAGCCGCCGACCGCTGCGAAGCGTGATCGATCGCACCGCCGTGCCCGGGATACCCCCGGCCCGGGCGGAGCCGGGAGCTCTGGGGAGGATACGGCCCGCTCGCCCCGAAACCGGGTTCGGGGGCACCCCCAGCCGTACCGTCGCCGCTGCTTCTCACGCCGACCTCCGTCCTTGACCTGCCTCCCCGACGGTAGGCAGTCACCAAGGGTGCGTCAACGATCGCCACACTCGGCACGCCGAGTGATAATCACCCTAAGAGTGGTTTCCCGTGCCTCGCCGTGGGGAAAGGCTAGCCGAATGCCTGCCCTGCGGGCCATGGCGGCCGACGCGGCTGCGCTCGCCCTCTGCCCTCACTGGTTGCTGCTTCCGAAGTCCTCCGGCGAAATCTGGTCGAGGAACTCGCGGAACTTCTCCACCTCGTCCTCCTGCTCGTCCGGGATCGCGATCCCGGCGTCGTCGAGCACCGTGTCACTGCCGTAGATCGGCGTGCCCGTTCGCAGCGCCAGCGCTATGGCGTCGGAGGGGCGGGCACTCACCTCGACCCCGCTGGCGAAGACCAGCTCCGCGTAGAAGACACCCTCGCGCAGATCGGTGATGCGCACCTCCGTGAGCTCCTGTCCGACGGCTTCCAGCACGTCCTTGAACAGGTCGTGGGTCAGCGGCCGTGCCGGTGCCATGCCCTGCTGGGCGAAGGCGATGGCCGTCGCCTCCCCCGGTCCGATCCAGATGGGGAGGTAGCGGTCGCCGCCCACTTCACGCAACAGCACGATCGGTTGGTTGGAGGGCATCTCGACCCGGACACCTACGACATCGAGCTCGTTCACACAGCAACCCTAGGCCGTGCCCGGGACGTTTGGGTAGTCGGGCAGGGATCGGGTGGCCGATCCACCTCCCCGGACCGTCCACCTCAGGGCAGCCGCACCCCGAGCGCCGACTGCACCAGCGCCGCGTGCAGCTTCACCGCGAGACCGGCCAGCTCCTTCGTGCGCGCTTCGGCGTAGGCCCTGGTCTGCGGGTTCCGGTGGCGCCGCAGCGGAGCGACGACCTGGTCCACCAGACCGGCCTCCCGGTCGGCGGCGGCCTTCATCACCCTGAGGTGACGTGGCTCGATCCCGAACCGCCCCAGCTCGGTGATGAGCCCCGCGAGCGTCACCGCCGCGGCGTCGTACACCCCGTCCGCCACCGGGGCGAGCAGGCCGTACGACTCCCACTCGGCGAGCTCGGGTTCCCCGACGCCGGCGGCGGCCAGCAACTGGCAGCGCCCGATACGGGCCGCCACGGGCTCCTCTGCGGCGGCCTCGTGAACGGCCTCACCGTCACCCGGACAGCTCAGCACCGGCAGCGGGACGGCCTCCCCACGCTCCATGGCCGCCAGGTGCTCCCGGATCACCTTGAGCGGCAGATAGTGGTCGCGCTGCATCCGCAGCACATGACCGAGGCGCTCGACGTCCCCGGCGCTGAACTTGCGGTACCCCGAGGGAGTCCGCTGCGGCTCGATCAGCCCCTCCGACTCCAGGAAACGGATCTTGGAGATGGTGACGCCGGGAAACTCCTCACGCAGCACGTTCAGCACCGCGCCGATGCTCATCAGCCCGGTGTCCGTGGCGGCGGTGCCGTTGTCGGCACCGCCGCTCGGTGTCTGCAGCATGGACCTTCCCTGGGGTCCCCCGGCCGGAACCGGGGCCGTCAGTAGCCCCGCTGGCTCGCGTGGAAGACCAGCCGGTACTTGCCGATCTGCACCTCGTCACCGTTGGACAGGGTGACCTGGTCGATCCGCTCACGGTTGACGTAGGTGCCGTTCAGGCTGCCGACGTCGGCCACCGTGAACGAGCCGTCCGGACCCCGGCGGAACTCCACGTGCCGACGGGAGACCGTGACGTCGTCCAGGAAGATGTCGCTCTGCGGGTGACGCCCGGCCGTGGTCAGGTCGCCGTCCAGCAGGAAGCGGCTGCCCGAGTTCGGGCCGCGGCGCACGACCAGGAGCGCGGACCCCATCGGCAGCGCGTCGACGGCCGCCTGCGCCTCCGGTGAGAGCGTCGGCATCGCCGTCTGGCCGGTGGCCTCGGCGTCGTAGGCCTCGAGACCGGAGATCGAGATCGTGGACGTCGTCTCGGAAGGGCGCTCCGGAGCCACTCCGGGCTTCAGCGGTGCGCCGCAGTTGGAGCAGAAACGGCTGTTCTCCGCGTTGCGGTTACCGCACCTCGTACACACCAGGGCCGACATGGACGGATCCTCCTGCCGCGGCTGCCCACCAGGGGCTTGGGACGCGTACGGGCCGGAATGCCCTGCACCCGTACCTGAGGTCGACGGTTGCCCGAAACCTATGCCGCCCGACTGTGCGGGGTCAACGGACTGCGCGCCCTGACCGACCTGGTCCCGGAACAGCGGACGCTGACCTTCCGCATCAGGCTGTGCGCGATGGCGAGCGGTCGCGTTGGCGCTGTCCTCTCGCCGCGCGCTCTTGCCGAACAACTTCGCAAACAACTTCACGGGCGATTCCCCTTGAACGAAACAGACCCGCCCGTGGGGCAGGACGAACCCTGACTGAACACATTGGCCGACCCGGACATCTTCACAACGTCCGCCTCCGCCAGACAGTTTCCACCACGCACCACCCATTCGGTGCGCCGACCCCCCGCAACCTCATGCCCTGGGCTGACGCCTCCCATGCACCCCGGGTTCACTGGGAGGACGACCGAGCGTAGTCAGGCCGCTCCGCCGCCCGCAAGGCATCCACGACGATCTTGGCGGACCGCTCCACGGTAACGGCGGCCTGTTCCTTCTCGAGAGTCTGCACCACGCCTCCGGGGATGTTGAGCGCCGGCTCGAGGTCCTGCGGCTTGCCGATGACCTTGAAACGATAGGGCGCTGCGATCTTGTTCCCGTCCACGCCGACGCCCGCCCCGGAATCCGTCAGGTAGGTGTTCGCGACCACCCGCACACCGTTCACCTGGATCGCCTCGGCACCGGCCGCGCGCAGCTCCTGGATGGCGTCGAGCAGCATGTTCGCCTCGACCGTCCCCTTCGTGTCCTCGACGGTCACCGTGATCCCGGGCCCCTGCGCGGCCACGGTCCCCGCCAGCACTCCGAGTTGCCGTTCCTTCTCGATCGTCTGCTTCCGGGCCTCTTCGGCCTGGTCGGAACTGTTCTCCAGCTCGTCGCGCTGCTTCTCGAGACCCTGCTTCTCGTCTTCAAGACGTTCTGTGCGGTCATCGAGTTCATCGAGGATGCGCACAAGATCTTCCTGTCGCGCCCCGCGCAGCGCGCTGTCACCGTCGCTGTTGGAGGCCACCTGGACGGCCAGGCCGAAGCCGAGACCGAACAGGAGCAGGGCGACGATGAGTTGGGCCCTGGTCAGCCGCGGTGGCCACACCCCCTTCACGAGCCTCTGCCGCCCGGTCAGCGCGGGCTCGGCCTGCTCCTGCGGATCATCCGTCTCCGCGGTCTCGGGCGGGCTCGCGGGTACCTCCGCGGGAAGCTCCCTGCGCAGGCCGGCCGCGGGCCGGCCCCCGGGAGCGGTCCTGGGCCGGGACACCGTCGGACGCGTGGACTCGTCGCGCTCGTTCTCGTTCATCGGCCTCACGCCCGGAACACATGACGGCGGATCGCCGCGGCGTTGGAGAAGATACGGATACCGAGGACGACCACGACACCGGTGGACAGCTGGGCCCCCACGCCGAGCTTGTCGCCGAGGAACACGATCAGCGCGGCGACGACGACGTTCGACAGGAACGAGACGACGAAGACCTTGTCGTCGAAGATGCCGTCGAGCATGGCCCGCAGCCCTCCGAACACGGCGTCGAGCGCCGCGACGACGGCAATCGGCAGATAGGGCTCGACAACCGCCGGAACCTCGGGCCGGACCAACAGTCCGGCCACAACTCCCACGATCAGGCCCAGTACGGCGATCACGATGTGCCCTTCTCGGTTATCGGCTGTGCGGTACGTACGATCACCCTCGGTGCGGCGGGCAGCCGGACGTCGTCCTCCACGGAGATGGCCGTCCGGATGCCGTAGTTCTCCTGCAGGGCATGCAGGTACAGCCCGTCCGCGCTGTTCTGGAACCGGTCGCTCATCGGCCCGCTGTCCCCCACCGCGAGCACCGTGTACGGCGGCACCAGCGGCTTGTTGTCGACCAGTATCGCGTCTCCCGCGGCCCTGATCGCCGACAGGGCGGTCAATCGCTGTCCGTTGATGGAGACGGCCTCGGCCCCCGATTCCCACAGGCCGTTGACCACGCGCTGCATGTCGCGGTCACGGACCCGCCCGGTGTCGGAGAACCCGGAGGCCGACCGGGCGTCACCGTCACCGCCCACGCCGGCGTCCCTGGCGTCGTCCACGACGAGCCGCACACCGGGTCCGTGCACCGCGGTGGCGCCGGCCAGGATGCCCACCAGCGTGGAGGTGTCGCCTTCGCCGCTGTCCCGGAGCGCCTCGCGCTGGCGTGCGCTCACGTCCGCGCGCAGCTCGTCGACACTGTCTTCGAGCCTGTCCGCGGCCCGGGTCTCCTGATCGATCCGGTCGATCAGCTCCTCGCGCTCCTTGGCAACGACCGGAGCCTCGATCCGGGCCTGCGCGGCACCGACGGTCACGATCAGCGCGGCCAGCACCAGGCCGACGGCGAGACCGAGCTTCGCCCTGAGGGTCTTCGGCATGCCGCCGCCCTCGTCGGACGTCCTCCGCGCGGCGGCCTCGGTGTATCCGTCGTCGAGGCTGTGGTCCATGACGTTGGTGATCAACGACATGGAGGCGTCCGGACGCGCGGGCTGCGCGGGTGTGCTCCGAACGGGGGGTTGCTGCGGCATGCCGCACATCGTCGCATGCCACGGCCACTACCTCCGAAACGGCCCTGCCCGCGTGCCGGACAGAACCCGTTGGGGTACTTGTCCAACACGCGGGCGGTACCGTCCCGGTCTGCCGTCCGGCGTTGTCCGCCTACCTTCCCGCGCTGTCGACGACCGCCGACCACTCGTCGAGCAGGGCCTGCGCGGAGGCGTCGTCGGGGCCCTCGGCCCACAGATGGGTGACCGCCTCGGCGGGGTCGGGCAGCACCATCACCCAGCGACCGTCGGTCTCCACCACGCGCACACCGTCGGTGGTGTCCACGGAGCGGTCTCCGGCGGCCTCGACAACCCGCCGCATCACCAGTCCCTTGACCGCCCACGGGGTCGCCAGATCCCGCTTCAGCACATGCGCCCGCGGGATGCGTGCGTCGATCTGGCTGAGCGTGAGCTGGGTGCGGGCCACCAGCCCGATGAGCCGTACGAAGGCCGCGGTGCCGTCGTAGACACTGCTGAACTCCGGGACGATGAAGCCGCCCTTGCCGTCGCCGCCGAAGATCGTCCTTTCCTCACGGCCCACGCGCGTGAGGTCGTCGGGCGAGGTGGTCGTCCACTCGACCTGCGTACCGTGATACGCCGCCACCTGCTCGGCGATCCGCGTGGTGGTCACCGGCAGCGCGACCCGGCCGCTCCGCCGCTCGGAGGCGATGAGGTCGAGCATGACAAGCAGCGCACGGTCGTCCTCGACGATCCGCCCCTTCTCGTCGACCAGGGACAGCCGCTCGCCGACGGGGTCGAACCGAACGCCGAATGCGGCACCGGAGGACGCGACGATCTCCCCGAGCCGGACCAGCCCCGAGCGCCGTATGTCGGCCGTCTCCGTGGGCCTGGACTCGTCGAGCCCCGGATTGATGGTCAGCGAGTCGACGCCCAGCTTGCCGAGCAGGCTCGGCAGCACGAGGCCGGCACTGCCGTTGGACGCGTCCACGACGACCTTGAGCTCTGATTCCGCGATACCGGTGATGTCGACGTTGCGCAGCAGCGACCCCGTGTACGAGTCGAAGACGCTCGCCGGGAAGTGCAGGTCGCCGATCTCTCCCGGGAAGGCACGCCGGTACTCCTGCCGTGCGAAGACCCGGTCCAGCTTCCGCTGGCTGCCCTGCGAGAGGTCGGCACCCTGACCGTCGAAGAACATGATGTCGACGGAGTCCGGCACTCCGGGCGTGGTCCGGATCATGATGCCGCCGGCACTGCCCCGCGCGGTCTGCTGCCGTGCCACGGGCAGCGGTACGTTCTCCAGATCCCGTACGTCGATGGCGCTGGCCTGCAGTGCGGAGATGACCGCCCGCTTCAGCGCACGGGCGCCTCGGGAGTGGTCACGGGCCGTGGTGACCGTCGAGCCCTTCTTGAGCGTCGTCGCGTACGCGCCGGCCAGCCGCACCGCGAGTTCCGGCGTGATCTCGACGTTCAGGATGCCGGACACTCCGCGGGCCCCGAAGAGATGCGCCTGCCCTCTGGACTCCCAGATGACCGACGTGTTGACGAACGCACCGGCCTCGATGGTCTTGAACGGGTAGACCCGCACATTGCCCTGGACGATCGATTCTTCACCGATCAGGCACTCGTCACCGATGACGGCACCGTCCTCGATCCGCGCGGCCCGCATGATGTCGGTGTTCTTACCGACGACGCAGCCCCGCAGGTTGCTGTGCGGCCCGACGTAGACGTTGTCGTGCACGACGGCCTTGTGCAGGAAGGCACCGCTCTTCACCACGACGTTGGACCCGACGACGGTGTGCTCGCGGATCTCCGCGCCTGCCTCGACCTTGGCGTAGTCGCCGATGTAGAGCGGCCCGCGCAGGACGGCGTCGGGGTGCACCTCGGCGCCCTCGGCCACCCAGACGCCCGGGGAGATCTCGAAGCCGTCGATGTCGACGTCGACCTTGCCCTCGAGGACGTCGGCCTGCGCCTTCCCATAGCTCTCGTGCGTACCGACGTCTTCCCAGTAGCCTTCCGCGACATAGCCGTAGACCGGCTTGCCTTCCTTCATCAGCTGCGGGAAGACATCACCGGACCAGTCGACGGGCACATCGGCCTCGACGTAGTCGAAGACCTCGGGCTCCATGACGTAGATACCGGTGTTGACCGTGTCGGAGAAGACCTGTCCCCAGGTCGGCTTCTCGAGGAAGCGCTCGACCTTGCCTTCCTCGTCCACGATGGTGATGCCGAATTCCAGCGGATTGGGTACGCGGGTCAGGCAGACCGTGACCAGGGCGCCCTTTTCCTTGTGGAAATTGATCAGTTCGGTGAGATCGAAGTCGGTGAGGGCATCGCCGGAGATGACGAGAAAGGCGTCGTCCTTCAGCGCCTCCTCGGCGTTCTTGACGCTCCCGGCGGTACCGAGAGGCTTCTCCTCATTGGCATAGGTGAGCTCCATGCCGAGCTCTTCGCCGTCACCGAAGTAGTTCTTGACGAGCGACGCAAGGAACTGAACGGTCACAACGGTTTCGTTGAGCCCATGCCTTTTGAGCAGCCGCAGGACATGCTCCATGATCGGCCGGTTGGCCACCGGCAGGAGCGGCTTGGGCATGCTTGAGGTCATGGGGCGAAGGCGGGTGCCTTCACCTCCGGCCATCACGACGGCCTTCATGTCGGAAGCGTCCTCCTCGAAGAGACGACGGTCGGACCGACTTCACCCACCAGGATTGTCCCGCACTTTTGCACGGCGGGCCATCGCGCCACGATGCGCGACCCCATTCAGCGAGTTCAATCGGCCACGGCGTCCGCACGGATCAGGCGGCGGACTTGGACCACGTAGAGCACTCCTGCCCACCAATACAGGGTTGTACCCCATCCGGTGAACGCCCAGCCGAAAATGGCAGCGAGTGACGAGATCCAGCCGGTTCCGTCACTGAGCAGGAGCAGTGGGAAGGCGTACATCAGGTTAAACGTGGCCGCCTTCCCCAGGAAGTTCACCTGCGGCGGCGGATAGCCGTGCCGTCTGAGGATGCCCACCATCACCAGGAGGACCAGCTCACGGGCCAGCAGTACGGCGGTCAGCCAGAGCGGCAGGATCTCGCGCCAGGTGAGGCCGACGAGGGTCGAGAGGATGTAGAGCCGGTCAGCGGCCGGGTCGAGCAGCCGGCCGAGGCTGCTGATCTGGTTCCACCGCCGTGCGAGCTTGCCGTCCAGGTAGTCACTGACGCCGCTGAAGGCCAGTACCAGGAGCGCCCACCCGTCGCTCTTCGGGCCCCCGAACTCCGGCCTGAGGATCAACCACAGGAACAGGGGTACGCCAACGAGCCGTGCCATGCTGAGCATGTTCGGGATGGTGAGGACGCGGTCTGTCTGCACCCGCGTCTCCTGGACCTCCACCCGGGATCCTCCTGTGGGGAATTGTGTCGACGATGCTCCCCGACCTTACCTCAACGCAAAAAAGCTCTGACCCTCGGGCGGTATGCCCAAGAGCCAGAGCTCAAAGAGGAGTTCGGCGGCGTCCTACTCTCCCACAGGGTCCCCCCTGCAGTACCATCGGCGCTGTAAGGCTTAGCTTCCGGGTTCGGAATGTAACCGGGCGTTT
>NZ_JBVIIM010000044.1:0-46739 GCF_055569765.1 Streptomyces sp. NPDC031365
GGAGGCGTCCATGACGGGCGACTTGATCGCTTTGAGATTGGTCGTGTGCGGATCTGTCGCCCGCGCGGCGGGGGGGGGGGGGGGGGGGGCCCCGCCCCCCCCCCCCCCCCCCCCCCCCCCCGCCGCCCCCCCCCCCCCCCCCCCCCCCCCCCCCCCCCCCCCCCGCCGTCGTGTCCCCGGCGGGCCGGAGTTACTTCCGCGCCGCCTTGGCCAGTTCGTCGTCGATCTGCTCGAACTTGTCGGCGGCCATCGTCAGGTAGTCGCCCATGCCGTCCAGGCCGTCGAGCGTGGTCTTCGCACCGTTGGTGAACTCGTCGAAGTTCTCGTCGAAGGCCTTGGAGGAGCTCTTCGTGACGTAGCCGGAGTTGACGAGGTTGTTGATGTACTTGCGGAGGCCGTCCAGCTTCTCCTGCAGCTTCTCCTTCTCCTTCACGACATGCTTGGCAGCCTCCCGCATGTCCTGGTATGTGATGTCAAGGTCCTTGGCCATGAAGCCGCTCCCTCTCGCAACGCCGCAGGGCCAACCCCCGTGGCTCCCTGTTTGCGGAACCGTCGGCACGGGGCCGCTGGGGCCACCGGTGCGATCGTCCGCTCTTGCGGCAGCAGCTTACGGGGGCGAACTGTGGTGGCACATCCCGTGTTTGTGAAGGCGCCGGTGTGAAGTCGTGCATGCCGTTGCTGTCGGGAATACGGCACGCTCCCCGACTGCCCCGACCCCACGGGGGGCCGATATCGTCGACGGACCGTGACGCGCGGGGTGGAAGCGGTCACGGGGCCTGGGGAGGACAAGCGTGCGCCTGACTCTGACCGTCGTCGATCCGTTCGGTGGGGACGCCGCCGATGTCGTACTCGATGCCGATCCCGAGTCCACCGTGGGGGACATCGCGCAGGAGCTGGCCGCGCAGGTCGGGCACAGCGGGGCGCAGGTCATCCCCATCGGGCATCAGGGCCGGGCTCCGGCCCGCAACGTGCCCCTGGTGTATGTGGACGGGTACGCCGTCGATCCCGGCGCCACCGTCGTCGGATCGCCGCTGCGCGACGGTGCGGTCGTGTCGCTCCAGGACCCTGCCGGGTGTCTGCCCGGGGAGCCGTCCGGGCTCGTCGAGCTGCGGGTCGTCGGCGGGCCGGCCGCCGGGTCCGTGCACCGGCTCGGGGTCGGGCGGTACGACATCGGCAGCGGGGCGTCCACATACGTCCGGGTAGACGATCCCGAGGTCGACGGCCGGGCGCTCACCCTCTCGGTCGCCACCGACGGGACGTGTCAGGTCGTCGTGCACGGCGACGAGGAGGGCGTCACCCTCGATGGGAAGCCGATCGGCGGTTCGGAGGAGGAGAAGGGGAAGGAGAAGGGAAAAGAGAAGGGGAAGGGCCAGGCGGAGGGCAAGGGGAGGAAACGCCGGCGCAAGAAGGGCGAGGAATCCGCCCGCGAGAAGACCGACCGGTTCGACTGGCCCCTCGGTGCGCAGATCGGGCTCGGCAACACCCTTCTCGAGCTGACCCGTTACACCCCGCCGAACGCCGCCCTCAAGTGGTCCGACGACGGGATAGGGCTCGACTACAACCGGCCGCCCCGGCTGCGTCCGGCCGAGCGGCAGACCAACTTCCGGCTTCCGTCGGCGCCCCGCGAATACGAGGCCCGGCCGCTGCCGTGGCTGATGGCGCTGACGCCGCTCGTCGGTGCGATCGTCATGGTGACGATCTTCCAGCGCTGGTACTACCTGATCATGGCGGGGCTCAGCCCCATCCTGCTCTTCGCGAACTACTTCAACGACAAGAAGCACGGGCGCAAGTCCCACGCCAAGCAGGTCAAGGAGTACGAGGAGCAGAAGGAGCGGATCGAGAAGGACGCCCAGGAGGCGCTGGTCCAGGAGCGGAACGACCGGCGGCACGCCATTCCCGATCCGGCGACGGTGCTGTCGATGGGCACCGGGCCGCGGACCCGGCTGTGGGAGCGGCGGCGGACCGACCGGGATCACCTGCTGCTGCGGTTCGGGACGGGGCGGCTGCCGTCCGAGGTCGTGCTCGACGACCCCGAACAGGACGACCACCGGCGTCAGGTGACGTGGAAGATCGAGGACGCGCCCGTGGCGCTGAACCTGCGTTCGCTCGGCGTGATCGGTGTGGCGGGGCCCGGTGACTCCGCGCGGGCCCTCGGGCGGTGGGCGGTGGCACAGACCGCCGCGCTGCACAGCCCGATGGACGTGCAGTTCTACGTGTTGAGCGAGAGCAGCGCCCAGCCGTCCTGGGACTGGATGCGGTGGCTGCCGCACGCCCGGCCGTCCAGCGGGCAGGACGTCAATGTCCTCATCGGTACCGACGCCGAGACCGTCGGCGCCCGCATCGGCGAGCTGACGCAGATCCTCGACGCGCGCAAGAAGGCCGCCGAGCAGGCGCGTGCGCAGGGCACGACCTTCAGCGATCCGGACATCGTCGTCGTATGGGACGGCTCGCGGCGGTTGCGGTCGCTTCCCGGTGTGGTGCGGCTGCTGCGCGAAGGGCCGTCCGTGTCCGTGTACGCCCTCTGCCTCGATGCCGAGGAGCGGTTCCTGCCGGGTGAGTGCCAGGCGTTCGTCGTCGCCGAGCCCAGGGCCGAGGAGCACGACCGGGAGCAGCAGCAACTGCAGCAGGCCCGGCCGCAGCAGGTGAGCGGCGGTTTCCCCTCCTTCCAGGCCTGGCATACCAGCGCACCCGAGACCGGAAGCGCCCAGCAGGCGGACCGGCTGCGACTGCGCGTGGAGGAGGCGGGAGCGGAGCGGATCAAGGACGTACGGCCGGACTTCGTCCCGCCGGCCTGGTGCCTGCGGCTCGCCCGTTCGCTGTCGCCGCTGCGCGACATCAGCGGGGAGACCGAGGACTCGGCGCTGCCCGGCTCCAGCCGGCTCCTCGACGTGCTCCAGCTCGAGCCTCCGACGGCCGACGCGATCGGCGCCCGGTGGCGGATGGGCGGGCAGTCGACGCTCGCCGTCATCGGTGAGTCGTACGACGGACCGTTCGGTATCGACATGCGCAAGGACGGGCCGCACGGGCTCATCGCCGGTACGACCGGTTCCGGTAAGTCCGAGCTGCTGCAGACGATCGTCGCCGCGCTGGCCGTCGCCAACACGCCCGAGAACATGACGTTCGTCCTCGTCGACTACAAGGGCGGTTCCGCCTTCAAGGACTGTGTGAAGCTGCCGCACACCGTCGGCATGGTGACCGACCTCGACGCCCACCTCGTGGAGCGGGCACTGGAGTCGCTGGGCGCCGAACTGAAGCGGCGCGAGCACATCCTGGCCGCCGCGGACGCCAAGGACATCGAGGACTATCAGGATCTGGTGCGGCGGGATCCGTCCCACCCGCCCGTGCCACGGCTGCTGATCGTCATCGACGAGTTCGCGTCGATGGTGCGTGACCTGCCGGACTTCGTCACGGGGCTCGTGAACATCGCCCAGCGAGGGCGGTCCCTCGGCATTCACCTGCTGCTCGCGACCCAGCGGCCGAGCGGTGTCGTGTCTCCGGAGATCCGCGCCAACACCAACCTCCGGATCGCCCTGCGGGTGACGGACGCCGGTGAGTCGACGGACGTCATCGACTCGCCCGAGGCGGGTCACATCTCGAAGAGCACCCCGGGTCGGGCATACGCGCGGCTCGGTCACGCCTCGCTGGTGCCGTTCCAGTCGGGGCGGGTCGGTGGCCGGCGGCCCGGGGCGGCGGACCCGGCCGCCCTCGCACCCTGGGTAGGCCCTCTGACCTGGGAGGATCTCGGGCGTGCCGCACTGGCCAAGCCGAAGTCGGAAGCGCGCGAGGACGACGAGATCACGGATCTGAAGGTGCTCGTCGACGCCGTGCGCGAGGCGAACAGCGCGCTTGGCATCCCGGCCCAGCACAGCCCTTGGCTCCCCGCGCTGGACGAGACGCTGCTGCTCGACGACGTCGAGGTCCCGGCCGTCGCCCTCGCGCCGGGCAAGCTGCCGCCGGCCCCGTTCGGCATCGAGGACCTGCCGGGCGACCAGGCTCGCCGTCCGGTCGCCGTCGACTTCTCCACCTTCGGGCATCTGATGATCGGCGGTGCCCCGCGCAGCGGCCGGTCACAGGTGCTGCGCACCATCGCGGGTTCCCTGGCCCGCACCCACTCCGTGGCCGACGTCCACCTGTACGGCATCGACTGCGGCAACGGCGCGCTGAACGCGCTGACCCGGCTGCCGCACTGCGGTGCGGTCGTCGGCCGCAACCAGACCGAGCGGGTGGTCCGGCTCGTCAACCGGCTCAAGGGCGAGCTCTCCCGGCGCCAGGACCTGCTGGCGGACAAGGGGTTCGCGGACATCGGCGAGCAGCGGGCCGTGGTCGCCGAGGAGGAGCGGCTGCCGCACATCGTGGTGCTGCTGGACCGCTGGGAGGGCTGGGTGCCCACGCTCGGCGAGATCGACCACGGTTCCCTGACCGACGAGTTGCAGACGATGATGCGGGAAGGCGCGAGCGTCGGCATCCACCTCGTCCTCACCGGTGACCGGACGCTGCTCGTCGGCCGGATCGCCTCCCTCACCGAGGACAAGTACGGTCTGCGGCTGGCCGATCGCAGCGACTTCTCCTCGCTCGGCATTCCGACCCGCAAGGTGCCGGAGGAGATCCCGCCGGGCCGTGCCTTCCGTAACGAGGCCGGTACGGAAACGCAGTTCGCGCTGCTCTCCGAGGACACCACCGGTCAGGGCCAGGCAGCGGCGATCACGGCCATCGGTGAGGCGGCGGCCGCCCGTGCCGCCGAAGTGCCGCGTACGCGGCGGCCGTTCCGGGTGGACAGCCTGCCGAGCCGGATCTCCTTCCCGGAGGCGTGGGAGCTGCGCGACCCGGAGGGGTCCCGGTCCAAGCTGTGGGGGCTGGTCGGTATCGGCGGCGACGAGATCACCGGCTTCGGTCCCGATCTCGCCGACGGAGTACCGGCGTTCGTCATCGCGGGGCCGGCCAAGTCGGGCCGTTCGACGGTGCTGATGAACTTCGCGCAGTCGTTCCTCGCGCACGGCACCCGCCTGGTCGTCGCCGCCCCACGCCAGTCGCCGTTGCGCCAACTCGACGGTGCGGAGGGCGTGCTGAAGGTCTTCACCGGTGATGACATCGACGAGGACGAGTTCGAGGAGCTGATCGGTGAGGCGTCGACGGACGAACCGATCGCCGTGCTCGTCGACGACGGGGAGATCCTGGAGGACTGCGACGCCGAGAGCCAGCTGAAGAAGCTCGTCTCCCGGGGCGCCGAGCGCGGGCTCGCCCTGGTCATCGCCGGTGACGAGGAGGACGTGTGCAGCGGCTTCTCCGGCTGGCAGGTCGACGCCAAGAAGGCCCGGCGCGGGATTCTGCTCTCGCCGCAGGAGTCGTCCAGCGGCGACCTCATCGGCGTTCGGCTGTCCCGCGGGATGGTCGGGGGCCAGGTGGCCCCGGGCAAGGGCATGCTCCACCTCGGGGACGGTGAGCTGCGGACGGTCGTGGTGCCGGGGTGAGCGGCGGATCGGCGGATCGGTGGATCGGTGGATCGGTGGATCGGTGGATCGGCGAGTGTGAAGGGGCGGAAGGCGGCCGGACGGTCCGTGGGGTGCATGTACCGGCCCGGCCGCCGGGCGCCCTCCGCGTCGTGGCCCGGCCGGGCGCCCTCCGCGCTGTGCGAGGCACAAGCCGGGGTGACCGGGCCCTCGGCTGACTGGGGCCCCTGCTCAACTGCCTGGTGCCGGTCGTACGGTCCCCAAGGCTCGTGCCGGTCGTGCCGCTGATCCTCGTCCGCCTGTAGTGGGGCCCCGGGGTCTGGGGCCGAGCCGGTGCTGCCGAAATGGCCGGGTGCCGTGGGTCCCGTCGCCGTGGTCGCGGTGGCGGTGGCCGTGGCCGTGGCGGTGCTCATGATCGGCTGGTTCGACGCGTACGTGGTCAAGGACCGTCCGGCCGATTCCGGGGTGGGGACCACCGACGTGCCGGATTCCGCCTCTACTCGATCTTCGACAACCGGGCCTTAGGGCTCCCGGACGGTTTGCTGTCCGACTCGTACACAAGGTCGTCGCCGACTGGGGTGAGCCGGACCGTGTGGGGCTCCTGGTTGCAGACGTCACGGTTGGTCTTCGCGCCGACGGAGGTGGTGACGAGCTGCTTCTCCGTCACCTTCTTGAGGGTGAGTACGTCGTCGCAGATGCCGCCGAAGATGTCCGTGTGCCGGAGTGTGCCCACCTGCTCGCCCACCGTGGCCTCCTTGAGGGTCACGCGGAACGTACCGAGCGGAATGGCGATGGTCTCGCGGGAGTTGGCCTGGCCCTCCCAGGTGCCGAGATAGCCGGCGGGAACGGTGTCAGGGACGGTGGCGGGCGGTTCCTGGGGCCTGGCTCCGTCGTCGGCATCCGAGTTGCCGCTGGAAGACTTGCCCGTGCCCGGCAGCAGGTCGAGTACGAACGCGGACCCGACGGTCACGACGGCCAGCGCGCCCGCGACGGCGAGCGCGACCGTGCAGCTCACCCTCCGGCCCCTGCCGCTGGGGCCCGGGGAGGCCGTGGCCGCCACGGAGACGGAGAGCTTGCCGGGGCGGTGGCTGCCGCCTGGGCCTGCGCCGGCGCCCGTGGGCTGGGTCGGTGGGTGGGGGGTGGCGTGCGGGTCCGCATACGGGTTCGGGGTCGGGCCGGCGTCCGGGCCGACCGGTGCGTCGCGCGGCGCGGGAATGACAGTCCCGCTCCGCCCCTCGGGCGCAGGCATCACCGGTGGCGGCCCGAAGATCCCGCTCGCCGGCCCCGCACCCGGCACCCCGGCGGCCGACGCATCACCGGACCCCGCGCCCGGCACCCCGGCGACCGCCTGGTCACCGGACCCCGCACCCGGCATCCCCGCAACCGAGGCATCACCGGACCCCGCACCCGGCATCCCCGCAACCGAGGCATCACCGGACCCCGCACCCGGCATCCCCGCAACCGAGGCATCACCGAGCCCCGCACCCGGCATCCCCCCGACCGACGCATCACCGGACCCGGCGAACCCGGTGCCCGACGCCCCGCCCACCGACGGCCTGCTGAACCCCACCGGTCCCGACGCCGGTCCGGCCCCCGTCGCCTCCAGGTTCAGCAGCTGCACCGCGGCCCGGCTGACCTGTTCCACCAGGGGTCCCGGCAGCCAGCCGCCCGCCACCAGCCGGGCCGCGCCGCCCTCGGGAGCGAGCCGCCGGGCCACCTCGGCGGGGGTCGGCCGCGCGGACGGTTCCTTGGTCAGGCAGGCCTCGGTCAGCTCGCGTACGTCCCCGTCCAACTCGCCGAGTTCCGGGGGCTCGTGCACGACCTTGTACAGCAGCGCCGCCGAGGAGTCGCCGGGGAAGGGCGGCCGCCCGGTCGCCGCGTACGCCAGGACCGCACCGAGTGAGAAGACGTCCGCCGCGCCCGTCACGCCCTTGCCGAGGATCTGTTCGGGGGACATGTAGCCGGGCGAGCCGATCGAGACGCCGGTGGAGGTCAGGGAGGCCGTACCGTCCATGGCGCGGGTGATGCCGAAGTCGATCAGCAGCGGGCCGTCGAGGGTGAGGAGGACATTGGACGGCTTCACGTCCCGGTGCACCAGGCCCAGTTCGTGCACCGCCGTCAGCGCCTCGGCCAGACCCGCGCCCAGGGTCCGTACGCTGTGGGCGGGCAGGGGGCCGGCGTCGGTGACCGCCGCCGCGAGGGAGGGGCCGGCCGCGTAGGCGGTGGCGACCCACGGCACCCGGGCCTCGGGGTCGGCGTCCAGGACGGATGCCGTCCAGGCGCCACCGACCCGGCGCGCGGCGTCGATCTCGCGGCGGAACCGGGCGCGGAACTCCTCGTCCAGCGCGAAGTGCGGGTGCACGATCTTCACCGCGACGGTGCGGCCCCCGGCGCTGCGGCCCAGGTAGACCCGTCCCATGCCGCCGGAGCCGAGCCGGCCGAGCAGCCGGTAGGGCCCCACGACCGTGGGTTCGTCCACATCGAGCGGCCGCATGGCGTCCATCCCTCCCCCGTCACGCCCGTGTGCCGGGCCCTGCCAGCAGGGTAGTGCGCGGCCCGCCCGGTCTCACGGCCGAAGGGAGCTGAAGGGGATCCGGTCTTACGGCCGGAGCAGCTCCACCCTGACGTCCGCCGGGAATCCGGTCGTCGGCCCGACCCAGCGGGCGAACTCCGCGACCGCCTCCAGCTGCGGGGCACCGAAGCTGAAGTCAAGGGTGGTGAAGTACTGGGCCAGGGTCTTCTCGTCGAAGGACTCCCAGCGGGCCGCCTGCTCGGCAACCTTGTCGACCTCTTCCAGGGAGACGTTGCGGGAGGTGAGGAAGGCCTCGTGCACCTTGCGGGTGATGGCCGGCTCGCGCTCCGCGTAGTCGCGCCGGGCGGCCCAGACGGCGAAGACGAACGGCAGGCCGGTCCACTGCTTCCACAGCACGCCCAGGTCGTGGACGTCCAGGCCGTAGCGGGGCCCGTCGACCATGTTCGCGCGCAGGGCCGCGTCCCCGATGAGGACGGCCGCCTCGGCCTCCTGCATCATCAGGCTCAGGTCGGGCGGACAGGTGTAGTAGTCGGGCTGTACGCCGTACCGCTCGGTGAGGAGGAGCTGGGCGAGGCGTACGGAGGTGCGGGAGGTCGACCCGAGGGCGACCCTGGCACCGTCCAGCCGGTCCAGCGGGACCTGCGAGACGATCACGCAGGACATCACCGGGCCGTCGCAGCCCACGGCGATGTCGGGGAACGCGACGAGTTCGTCCGCGTGCCTGAGGTACTCGACGAGGGTGATGGGCCCGATGTCGAGGTCGCCCCGCACCAGCTGCTCGCTGAGCTTCTCGGGGGTGTCCTTCGTCAGCTCGAAGTCGAGGAGCGTGCCCGTTCTCGCGAGCCCCCAGTACAGCGGCAGACAGTTCAGGAACTGGATGTGGCCGACGCGCGGCCGGGTGCGAGGATTGTCCACATCGTGAGGCTAGCCCTCGCCGGGAGCGGAAGGGCCTTCACCCCCTTGTTCAGTCTTGAACGACCGGACAGGTGTGACGTACGGGACATGCAAACATCCGGGTGACGTGATCTTGACCTCTCTTGCATTCGGGCGTCCGCGTGCTAGGCTTCTTCGCAAGTTGCAGTTTGGTTTCCCTTGCAGTACAGAGCCTGCGGAGCATGTGACCGCGGGCTCTCGTCGTTCTCAGACGTATGCAGTTGTGCGGATTGGTCTTCACACTTGCTGGTTCTGGAGCAGGGCAACCCTTTGGGCCCAAGGAGGGCTTATGGCTACCGGAACCGTGAAGTGGTTCAACGCCGAAAAGGGCTTTGGTTTCATCGCCCAGGAAGGCGGCGGCCCCGACGTCTTCGTCCACTACTCCGCGATCAACGCGAGCGGCTTCCGCTCCCTCGAGGAGAACCAGCAGGTGTCCTTCGACGTCACGCAGGGTCCGAAGGGCCCGCAGGCGGAGAACGTCACCCCGGTCTGATCGATCCTCCGATCCGGGAACGACTAGCAGTACCCAAGGAGCCCCGCGCCGCAAGGCGACGGGGCTCCTGCCTTTACGCCTTTCCGGCGCCTTGTTGAATTCCCGGCGAATTCCTCTCCTACGGGGCGCCTGATCGGCACGCATTCCCTACGGGGCTCCAGCGTCTCGTCCGCATGCGGCACATCACCGCGATACGGCATCACCCCGATGTGCCCCACCGCCCACCGAACATGCGACGCACATGGCGATCCCGGCCCGCCCGGTCGGCCGGAGCGGGATTCCCTCCCCGGGGCCCGGTCGTCCGCGTCGACGAAAGCAAGTCGGCCACCCGGATCCGCGAGCCTGCGTCCGGGGACCACCGTCGCCGGTCCCGCCCCCGGCCTCCCTCGGCGACGGCCCACCCCCGGCTGCCGGACACGCGCGTGCGTTCCCGCACCCGTCACCCCGAACCCGCCCCGGCTGTCGGTGGGCACGGGTAGGGTCCCCGCCCATGACCGCCACCACCCCTCACCACACCAGCCCTCACCACACCAGCCCTCACCACACCACCGCCACCCGCACCTTCTACGACGCGGTCGCCGAGGACTACGCCGCCCTGTTCCGTGATGCCCTCGCCGCCATGCCCCTGGACCGGGCGGCCATGGCCGGCTTCGCCGAACTGGTCGGGGCGAGCGGCAAGGTGGCCGATCTGGGATGCGGCCCCGGCCGGGTGACCGCGCATCTCGCCTCCCTCGGGCTGTCCGTCTTCGGCCTCGACCTCTCGGAGTCCATGCTCGCGATCGCCCGCCGCGAGAACCCGGGGCTGCGCTTCGAGCAGGGCGCGATGCAGCATCTGGACCTCCCCGACGGCTCCCTGGACGGCGTGGTCTCCTGGTACTCCACCATCCACACCCCGCTGGACGAACTGCCCGCCATCTACGCCGAGTTCCGCCGGGTGCTGACACCCGGGGGGTACCTCCTGCTCGCCTTCCAGTCCGGCGACGAGCCCCGCCGGCACGAGCACCCCTGGGGCCATCCGGTCACCCTCGACTTCCGGCGCATGCGGCCGGAACGCATCGCCGAGATCCTGGAGACGGCCGGTTACACCATCGTCCAGCGCACGGTACGCATGGCCGACACGGCGCAGGGAGAGTCGACCCCGCAGGCCTTCCTCATCGCCCGCACCGCACAGAGCCCCGAGGACTAACACGCGGGGTGCCCTCGCGCCACCGTCCCGGAGTCCCCCGTACGGCCTGGCACTCCCGCCAGAAAACAGCACTCAGCAGCGGCTGCAGACGCGTGAAACACGTCCGGCAGTTCCCGCCCCCCGCTGGTCACGGAAGGCGGGGCCGACCCGTGCGAGGTCCCGCTCGTCGGCGACGGTGAGCTCGACGAGGTCCGGCGCATCCGGGGCCCCGGTTCCCCTGCGCGGCCGGTGAAACGGTCGTGGAAGGGAGCGGGTGAGGTGGGTCGGCACCCGCTCGCGTCCCCTCCCCTGTTCCGGACCTCGGCGGGGGCTGGGAGCGGGTTGCCGCCCGGGCCCTGCGACGATCGTCGCCGAGTACCGCAGCCTCAGTCAATCCTTGGAATCTGTCGGTAAGTCCAAGTGTTAGCTTGGGTGTTGTGACGTTGGACGACCTACGCGTCTTTGTCGCCGTGTGCCGGGCCGGCAGTCTGAGCGCGGTCGCCCGCGACCTGGCGTGTACGCAGTCGGCGGTGAGCCAGCATGTGAAGCGGCTGGAGCGGGAGACGGGAGTCAGCCTGCTGGAGCGGCTGCCGCGCGGGGTCGTCCCGACCCCCGCCGGCCGTCTCCTGGAGACCGCCGCGGCCGAGGGCCTCACCGGTCTGGACGCCGCCCTGCGGCGGCTGCGGGAGCTGGTCGACGGTGAGCGCGGTTCGGTGCGGATCGCCACGGGGGCCACGACCGTACGGCACTTCATGTCGGGCGCGGTCGTCGCCTTCCGGCAGCGTCATCCCGCGGTCAGCCTGGAGTTCCGCACGGAGAGCTCCAGCCGGGGCTGCTTCGACGCGCTGGGCGACAGCGAACTGGACCTCGCCTGGATCACTCTCGGCGCGCCGGTGCGGGGTATCGAGCAACGGGCGGTCATGGAGCTGCCCTGGGTCCTCGCGATGCGGTCCGACGACCCGCTGGCCACGCGCTCCTCCCTTGCCCCGGGCGAGGTGCAGGATCAGCGCCTGATCCGCCTGCCGCCCAACTCGACCTCCGCCGCCCGCCTGGACGCCGCCTGCGCCGAGTCCGGGGTCCGTTTCACCTTCGACACGAGCGTGGCCGACTGGGACACCGCCCTGCTGCTGGCGGAGCTGGGCCTGGGGCGCGCGGTGGTTCCCGCGCTGCCGGGCCACGCCGTACCCGGCGAAAAGGGCTCCCTGCGTCTGGTCCCGATCCGCGCGCTGCGCCCCCTGACGGTCGGCTGGGCGGTACGCCGCTGGGACGCCCTGACGCCGCTGGCACGGGCGTTCGCGGACACGGTGAGGGACAGCTGCGCGGGCGGTACGCCGTGACCGTTCCGGCGGTGGGAAGCCACCGGCGGCCGGTCACCGGCCACGGCCGTGCCGGGGCGCGACCTACCCCCCGTACAGCTCCTCCACCTCCCCCGCGAAGTCACGCAGGATCTCCTCCCGCCTCAGCTTCATCGACGGGGTCAGGTGGCCTGCCTCCTCGGTGAAGTCCACCGGGAGGACGGTGAAGCGGCGGATCGACTCCGGGCGGGAGAGCATCTTGTTGGCCTCGTCGATGGCGCGCTGGAGGATCGCCATCAACTCCTCGTCGGAGGCGAGGAGTTCCGGGGGGACCGGGTGCTTGCCGTTCATGCGGCGCCAGTGGGTGATGCCGTCGGGGTCGAGGGTGATCAGGGCGGAGACGAACGGGCGGTTGTCGCCCAGCACCATGACCTGGGAGATCAGCGGGTGTGAGCGCAGCCAGTTCTCCAGCGGGGCCGGGGCGATGCTCTTGCCGCCCGCGGTCATGATCAGCTCCTTCTTGCGGCCCGTGATGGTCAGGTAGCCCTCGTCGTCCAGTTCGCCGATGTCACCCGTGGGGAGCCAGCCGTCGGGGGCGGCGGAGAGGACTCCGCCCGCCTGCGGGTCCCAGTAGCCGCGCAGCACGTGCTCTCCGCCGACCAGGATCTCGCCGTCCGCCGCGACACGGATCCGGGTGCCGGGCAACGGCCAGCCCACCGTGCCCAGGCGGGGCTTCAGCGGGGGTGTGACCGTCGAGGCACCGGTGGTCTCCGTCAGGCCGTAGCCCTCGAAGATCTCGATGCCGGCGCCGGCGTAGAACGCACCGAGGCGGCGGCCCAGCGGGGAGCCGCCGCAGATGGCGTAGCGGACCCTGCCGCCCATGGCGTTGCGGATCCTGCGGTAGACCAGCGGGTCGTAGAGGGCCCGGGCCGCCTTCAGGGAGCGGGACGGGCCGGGGCCCGCGCCGGTCTGCCGGTTCTCGAGTGCCTCGCCGTAGCGGCGGGCCACCGACACCGCGCGGTCGAAGGTCGAGACCCGTCCGCCCGACTCCGCCTTCGCACGGGCGGAGTTGAAGACCTTCTCCAGCATGTACGGGATGGTCAGCAGGCAGGTGGGCCGGAAGCTCGCCAGGTCCGGCAGCAGGTCCCCGGCCGCCAGACTCGGCGCGTGTCCGAGGCGCACCCGGGCGCGTACGCAGGCGACGGCGACCATGCGGCCGAAGATGTGGGACATGGGCAGGAAGAGGAGCACGGAGGCCTCTTCGCTGGTCCGCGCCCTGAAGATGGGGTAGAGCAGCTCGATGGCGTTGTCCACCTCGGCGAAGAAGTTGCCGTGGGTGAGGGCGCAGCCCTTGGGGCGGCCGGTGGTGCCCGAGGTGTAGACGAGGGTGGCGAGGGTGTCGGGGACCAGCATGCCCCGGCGTACCTCCACCTCGGCGTCCGGAAGGTGCGCTCCCGCTTCCGCCAGGGCGCCGACGTGGCCCTTCTCCACGATCCACACCCACCGCAGGTCGGGCAGGTGCGGGAGTTCGGGGCCGAGGGCGGCGGCCTGGCCGGCGGTCTCCGTGATCAGGGCGACCGCGCCGGAGTCGTGCAGGATCCAGCGGGCCTGGTAGGCGGACGACGTGGGGTAGATGGGGACGGTGACCAGCCCGGCCGCCCAGGCGGCGAAGTCGAGGACCGTCCACTCGTAGATGGTGCGGGCCATGACGGCGACCCGGTCGCCCGGCACCAGGCCCTCGGCGATCATCCCCTTGGCGACGGCCAGGACCTCGGCGGCGAACCGCCGCGCCGACACGTCACGCCAACTGCCGTCGGCCGTCTTCCGGCTGAGGACCACCGCGTCCGGCGCCGTGGCCGCGTTCTCGAAGGGCAGGTCGGCGAGCGATCCGTGCCGCACCGGCTTCGCGAACGGCGGTACGTACGCTTCCCGTACGACCCCGTCCAGCCGCCGGGTCTCGGGCTCGACCAGGACGGGTGCTCCGTAGACGTCGTCGTCGAGAGCGGTGGCGGAATGCGCGGTGGACACGGGCGGCTCCTGGGGCGTGCAGTGGAACTGCGTGATGCCACGACGTACGTGCCTCGCACGCCGAGGCGCTCATCTCGGTGGGTCCCGGCGAAGAGGGCGACACCGGTCGGTGCCGGGATCGTACGGCCGTGACGTGGGGGGTCTGTGCGGGTACGGGGGTGGTCCCGGGCCGGGCGTGTGCAATGTCGGGGGTTACGTGCGGGTCGCTCACGAAAACACCCGGTCAGGGCCGCTTCAGGATCAACACCCGGTCAGGGCCGCTCCAGGATCGCCGTCACGCCCTGGCCGCCCGCCGCGCAGAGGGAGATCAGGCCCCGGCCGGGGGCGTCCCGTTCGGCGAGGAGGGTGGCCAGCGTCGCCACGATGCGGGCGCCCGTGGCGGCGAAGGGATGGCCGGTGGCCAGGGACGAGCCGGCGACGTTGAGCCGTGCGCGGTCGACGGGCGCCAGGCCCCGCTTCTCCCAGGCGGCCAGCGTGGCCAGCACCTGGGAGGCGAACGCCTCGTGCACCTCGATGAGATCGAAGTCCGTCATGTCCAGTCCGGCCCGTTCCAGCATGCGCGGCACCGCGTGGGCGGGTGCCATCAGCAGACCGTCCTCGCCGTCGGCGACGTCCCCGTGCACGAAGTCCACGGCGGCCGTCTCGTACGCGG
This sequence comes from Streptomyces sp. NPDC031365, assembly GCF_055569765.1. Classification (NCBI taxonomy): domain Bacteria; kingdom Bacillati; phylum Actinomycetota; class Actinomycetes; order Kitasatosporales; family Streptomycetaceae; genus Streptomyces; species Streptomyces sp. NPDC031365. The sequence goes on from NZ_JBVIIM010000044.1 coordinate 14,547, forward strand.
TGAGGTAAGCGAGCGGCCGCACACCCCGTTCCTCGGCCCACTCCTCGCTCGCCAGCAGGACCAGCGCGGCGCCGTCGGTGAGCGGGGTCGAATTGCCCGCCGTCATGGTGGGGTCGGGGTGGCCGAGACCGAACACCGGTTTCAGGGTGGCGAGTTTCTCCACCGTCGAGCCCGGGCGGAGGTTGTGGTCACGGGCCAGACCCCGGAACGGCACCACCAGGTCCTGGAAGAGACCCCGTTCGTACGCCGCCGCCAGCCGCTGGTGGCTGGCCGCCGCGAGTTCGTCCTGGGCCTCGCGGGAGACGCCCCAGGCACGGGCGGTGACCGCCGCGTGCTCGCCCATGGAAAGGCCGGTTCGCGGTTCGGCGTTGCGCGGGATGTCGGGGACGAGGTGGCCGGGGCGCACCTTCGCCAGGGCCCTGAGGCGGGCACCCGTCGACTTGGCGCGTCGCGCCTCCAGCAGCACCTTGCGCAGCCGGTCGTTGACGCCGAGGGGTGCGTCACTCGCGGTGTCGGAGCCGCCGGCGATCGCGGCCTCGGTCTGGCCGAGGGCGATCTTGTTGGCGGCGGCGATGACGGCCTGGAGGCCGGTGCCGCAGGCCTGCTGGATGTCGTAGGCGGGGGTACGGGCGTCGAGCCGTGACCCGAGGACCGTCTCCCGGGCGAGGTTGAAGTCCCGGCTGTGCTTGAGGACCGCCCCGGCGACGAACTCCCCCACCGCGCCCGGCGTGTGCAGCCCGTACCGCTCGACCAGGCCGTTCAGCGTGGCGATGAGCATCTCCTGGTTGGAGGCGGTGGCGTAGGGGCCGTCGGACCGGGCGAACGGGACACGGCTGCCGCCGATGACCGCGACGCGCCGGACGGCGGTCGGCTTCAGAGTGCTCATATCGACCTGCTCCTCACCGGTGACATAGGATTACCTCCGGTAACCTTACTTCAGAGTAAGCAGAGCGAGACCACACCGGGAGCCCCCATGGCCGACCGCTATCTGAGCTTCACCGGGACCGCGCCCGGCCGCTTCCTGACCCACCGCCTGGGTCTCCCCCGGCCCGCTTCACTGCGCCGCTGGTCAGCCGACCGGCCGAAGCTGGACGGCGGTCTGCTCCACCTCACGGCCGGTCGGTCCGGCCTCGGCCTCGCCCCCGTACTCGCCCGCACCGGACTCGACCCGGACGACGCCACGGGCCGGCCCGGCGCCGTCGTCCTGGACGCCAGTGGGATACGGGACGTCGAAGGCCTCGGCGAGGTGCACGCCGCCCTGCATCCCGTCGTACGGTCGGTCGCCGCGAGCGGCAGGATCGTGGTGCTCGGCGCCCCGCTCGACCCGGACGACCACCATCAGGCCGCCGCACAGCAGGCGTTGGAGGGCTTCACCCGCTCCCTCGGCAAGGAGACCGGCCGGGGCATCACCGTGAACCTGGTCCGTCTCACCGACGCCGACGCCGCCGAGTCCGCTCTCCGCTTCCTGCTCTCCCCCAAGTCGGCCTACGTCAGCGGCCAGGTGATCGAAACCACCGCGCACGGGACCACCGCTGACGAACCCGCCGCCCCCTACGACGTGGACCGCCCCCTCGCCGGCCGCACCGCCCTGGTCACCGGCGCCGCGCGCGGCATCGGCGAGGCGGTCGCCGAGACCCTGGCCAGGGACGGCGCCAAGGTGGTCGTCCTCGACGTCCCCGGGGCCGAACCGGACGCCCGCCGCGTCGCCGAACGGCTCGGCGGCATCGCACTCCCCCTCGACATCACCGCCGCCGACGCGGGCACCCGGATCGCCGAGGCCCTCCCCGACGGCATCGACGTACTCGTCCACAACGCCGGCATCACCCGTGACCGCCGCCTGGTCAACATGCCCGCCGACCGCTGGAGTCCGGTGCTGGAGGTGAACCTCGCGAGCGTGCTGCGCACGACCGACGCACTGCTCGACGCCGGTGTCCTGAAGCGAGGCGGGCGGATCGTGGCGACAGCCTCCATCGCGGGCATCGCCGGGAACGCCGGGCAGACCAACTACGGGGCCAGCAAGGCCGGAATCACCGGACTGGTCCGCACCCTCGCACCGCACGCGCTCGCCCGGCACGGGGTGACGGTGAACGCTGTGGCACCCGGATTCATCGAGACCAAGATGACCGCCGCCGTTCCGCTGTTCATCCGTGAGGCGGGGCGCCGTATGAACTCCCTCGCCCAGGGCGGCCTGCCCGTCGACGTCGCCGAGACCACCGCCTGGCTCGCCCACCCGGCCTCCGGCGCGGTGAACGGGCAGGTCGTACGGGTCTGTGGCCAGAGCCTGTTGGGGGCGTGAGCACACCATGACCTCCAGTGCCGCACCCACGGTCGAGCTCACCGGGACCCCCGCCCTCGCGCCGCTCCTCGCGCGCGGCGCCCTGCTGTCGCCCCTCAAACGGCCCCGCCCCGACGCCGGTCACCCCCGCACCCGGCTGGTCCTGCCCGCTCTGCGCGTCGACCCGGCCCGGCTCACCGCGTACGAGCGGGTGTGCGGCTTCCCCGCCGGCGAGAACGCGCTGCCGGTGACGTATCCGCATGTGCTCGGCTTCCCTCTCGCCATGCGGCTGATGAGCGGGCGCGACTTTCCGCTGCCGTTGCTCGGGCTCGTCCACACGTCCATTGCGATCACCCGGCACCGCGCGACACCGTCCACCGGCACGTACGACCTGACGGTCCACGTCGACGGCCTGGCCCCGCACCGACGCGGCACGGAGGCCGCCGTGGTCACCCGGATGCGGTCCGGCGAGGAGATCGTATGGGAGTCACGGAGTACCTATCTGGCCCGGCACCGGACCGCCGCCGAACCCCCGAAGGCCCCGGCAGCCCCGGCGGAGGATCTCTCGCCGCTCCCCGCCCTCGATGAGTGGCAGCTGGCCGGGGACCTGGGCCGGCACTACGGCGCCACGTCCGGCGACCGCAACCCGATCCATCTGCACCCACTCACCGCCAGACTCTTCGGCTTCCCCCGCGCCCTCGCGCACGGCATGTGGACGGTGGCCCGCTGCCTCGCCGCGCACGGCACTCCGGACGCGGCAGCGGTACGTGCGGACTTCAGGGCGCCGGTGTTCCTGCCCGGCACGGTGACGTACGCGGCACGGGGCGGGCGCTTCGAACTGCGCGGCGGAGGTGACCGGGTTCACCTCACCGGCGAGGTCCGCCCCGTCTGAACGTCGGGGGCACCGGCACCGGAGTCGTCGGGCGGTGTCCAGTGGCGGCCGGCCATCAGGTCGCCCAGCCCCGCCCAGGCGAAGTTCATCAGGGTGGCCGCCGACTGCCGGGCCGTGACACCGGGCATGGTGTTGGCCCAGTCGGCGAGGGACTCTGCGGCGCCCACCAGGGCCTCCGCCAGTCCGGAGACCTCTCGCTCGGGAAAGTCGGGGTCCCGGTGGGCCTCACGGGCCGCGGCGAGGATGAGCTGGGTCACGAACGCCACGATCTCCGCGCGCATCGCGGCGACCTCGGCGGCGAACACCTCGCCGTGCGTACGGGCCTGGAGGTGCAGCACCGCCCAGCCGTCGGGGTGCCGGGCGGTGTGCGTGAAGAACGCGGTGAGGCCCGACCAGAGCTGGCGGTCCGCCGGCAGCTCCGGGCGGGCACCGGCGCGGACCGCCTCGGTGAGGGCCTCCGCCTCCCGCCGGATGCAGGCGGTGAAGAGGTCCTCCTTGGAGTTCAGGTACAGATACACCAACGGCTTCGACACGCCCGCCAGTTCGGCGATCTCATCCATCGACGCGGCCATGTACCCCCGTTGCCCGAAGGTCCGCACGGCTGCGTCCAGCATCTGCTGTTCACGGACCGCACGCGGCATCCGCTTCGTCTTCACGGCACCCATGGGACACAGAGTACGGTCCGTCTCCTACTGCGGATCCCCTCCACCGTCGTTCCCCAGCCCCATCCGCTCACCGAGGGCCGGCCGGTCGCCCGCCGTCAGTCGCGGCAGCAGCTGCGCGGTGAACAGCGTGGACAGCGCCGAGGTGTCCGTACCGCCATCGGTACGCACCACCACCGGCTGCGGGGCCTTGCCGGCGAGCCCGGCACCCACCTCGAGGCGCCTGCGGGCCAGTTCGTACTGGAGCACCGCGCGGTTGTCCCGGTAGGCCATGGCCAGGGCGCGCTGGGCGCGGGCCTCGTTCTCGGCGGCGATGAGCCCGCTGCGGCCGCGCGTCTCGATCTCGAACCGCACCCGCTGGGCCTCGGTCTCCTGCCGCTCCAGCAGCTGGGCGACCTCCTCACGGGCCCGGTTCAGCGCGGCCCTCACCTCGACGATGCGGGCGTCGCGCACCTTCTTGGCGCGCTCGATGTCCATGCCCAGGCTGTCGATGCGCCGCTTGCGGGTCAGGCCCCACTCCTGCTCGTAGGCGGTGCGCTCCTTGGCGATCCGCTCCCGGGTGGCCAGGTGGTGCTGGTACTGCGTCGGCAGCTGCACGTCGGGGATGTTGCAGCCGGTGATACGCACGCCGTAACCGGACAGCTGCCGGTTGAGCAGCTCCTGCATGTCGGCCACGTCCGAGCCGCGCAGGTCGTAGGCGCGCTGGGTGCGCATCTGCCGGGCCCGTTGCCGGATCGCGTCCTGTACGGCGCTGGACAGCACCAGGTCGAAGTTGCCGGCACCGATGGTGCGGACGAACAGCACCGCGTCGGTGATGCGGAACTTCAGGAAGAACTCGATCGAGCGCAGCGGCACGTTCTCCTGCGTGGGGCAGGCCATGACCGGCGCCGAGTACGGGATCTCGGTGGCCGTGTCGACGACGAAGTCGACCCGCGACCAGGGGTGCCAGAGATAGTGCCGACCGGCGTCCAGGGTGCGGGTGACAGCGCCGTAGCGGGTCAGCACACCGTTGGTGCCCTGCTCGATCTCGACGATCGAGGAGCGCCACCACCACAGTGCGCCGATCGCCAGCAGCACCACGCCACCGACGTAGGCGAGGGTGGCGAGCGCACCGTAGGCGAGGTCGGCCACGCCGTCGGAATCGGCCTCGCGCAGCGTCAGCATCACGCCCGTCAGCAGGGCGTAGGCGCCGAGCCAGAGCGGCAGCATCCACCACAGCCGGCGGCGATGGCGGGGGATGATCACCGGAATGAGGGTGTCGGCCTCGCCACCGCGCAGCAGACGGGCGATGTCGCTCCAGGGGGCGACGGCCTCGGAGATGACCGATCGGCGGTGCATACGGGCGGAACTCACGGCTGGGCCTCCTCGACGGGCTCGTGCACATCACCGGTTGCGGCGGTCTCGCCGGCCGCACCGGTCGCGGTGGTACCGGCAGTCCCGGTGGCGGTCCCGGTAGTCCCGGCGGGCGCGGCAGTCCCGAACGTCCCGGCAGTCCCGGAGGTCGCGGCGGCCCCGGTGGCTCCGGCGGTTTCGGGCGCATCGCCCGCCCCCGCGTCCCCAGGCACCTGCGGCACCGTCGGCCGCTCGGCCGCCAGCAGCGCGCCGATCTCCTCCTCGCGGGCGGCGATACGCTCCGACACCTCCCCCAGCCGGCCCCGTACGGCGGCCATGTCCGCGTCGGTGAACAGCTCGGCCCCGCGCTCACCGACCATCTCGCGGGCCAGTTCCAGGAAGTCGATGCCGGCCGCGCCGGCGCCGTCCACACCGCCGATGCGCACCAGACGGGGCAGATGGTCGGCGACCTGCTCCAGGGTGTCGAGCACCTGCTGCTGGTAGCGGTACTCGAGGATCTCCGGCGCCTGTGCCGCGGTCACCGCGCGGATGTCGAGGGCCTGGGCCTCCAGCAGTGCCGCGTTGGCCTTGGCCTCCGACTCGGCCTGGACATAGCGCTGGCGGGCCAGCGCCTCGGCACGGTTGGTCTCGCGCTCCACGGCGGTGTCCATCTGCGCCTGGTACTGGGCGATGTCGGCCTGGATCGCGGAGAGCGTCTCCTGACTCGAGGCGAGTTCCCGGCTCAGGTCGCCCTCGTCCTGCTCCTTGCGCAACTGGAGCGCGTACTCGTGGGTGTACGCCTCCTTGGCCATGCGCACCATCTCGGGGGCGGCCAGGTCCATCCGGTAGCGCCGGTCCGCGGGCTCGGCGTGGGTGATGTTGGCGTTGGTCAGCTCCACCGCGGGACGGAACTGGTGGTTGAGCTGCTCCAGCAGGCGGCCGCTGTCCTCACCCACCATGTCGTAGATACCGGACGCCTCCTGCTCGTAGATCAGGCTGCGGATGGTCTCGCTGACGGCGTTGCCCAGCTTCTCCTGGAACCCGCGCACGGCGCCGAGGGTGTAGACGAACTCGACCGGGTCACTGATCCGGAACTGGATGAACAGGTCGATGGACGCCTTCACCCCGCCCTTGGTCGGGGCCTCGCGCACCGGCGCGTTGAACGGGTACTCGCGGACCGTGTTGACGATGTACGACACCCGCTTCCAGGGGCTGAGCAGGGTGATCCGGCCGGGTCCGACGACCTTCTCCAGCTTGCCGAACCGGGTGATCAGCGCCTGGCAGCCGTCCGGCACCATGACCAGGCCCTGCCGCCACCACACGAACGCGACGGCGAGCAGCGCGATCACCCAGTAGTGCAGTCCGAACAGGGGGTTGGTGAGGCCCCCGCCACTGGTCGCCGACACGACCGAGGTACCGACGGCACCGACCACCAGCAGCGACAGCACCGGCAGCATGGAGAGCAGGGAGCGGCCCCTGGGCATCACCATCGGGCAGATGGCGTGCACCACCTCGCCGCCCTCGCGCAGCTGCTCGCTGCGGCCGAGCGCCTCTCCGGCCTCGTCCAGCGGTACCGTCTTCTGCCGCATGACGGTGTCGACGGAACTTCCGTCCTGTTCCCGGGCCGCCGGGAAGTCGGCGGGGTCCATGCCCTCGCCCTCGGCCTCCTGACGTCCGCCCCGACCGTCCCCGCCGCCCTGCGACGACGTGCCGCCGCCTCCGACGCGGCGGCGCAGTTCGTCCTGGGCCGCCGCGCGCGGATCCGTGCCGGACGCGACCGCCTCGGCGACGCTGCGTAGGCTCTGCGCCCGCGTACGTGCCATGGGTTCCCCCTTCGCGTGTGGTGCTGATCCCTGACGGATCGCCCATGTGGTGCACGTGATGCGTACGGTGCGCGTGGTGCGCACGATTCACGTGGTCCAAGGGATTCCACACCATCGGGGAGACAGAAGTAAGGGGCGCTCCCAGCAACGCTCACCTGCCGGTGGTTGCCGGGAAGCTCCCCTCGCCCGGGGTTCCAGGAACGGTCAGGCCACCGCGGGGGTCCGCCGGGGCTCGGTGCCCGGGGTCCCGTCGGCGGGGCCGTCGTCCACCGGGGAGGCGCGGACCGAGTCGTACGCCGTGCGGTCGAGGAGCCCCTCGCGGGCGGAGACGACGACCGGGACGAGCGCCTGACCGGCGATGTCGTCACCGTGGTGTGGGTCATGCACGCGCGGTCATGTATCCGCGCAACACAAAGCGCCCCGGGTTTCCAGGGGATTCGGGAACCCGGGGCGCCGAAGCGCGATGCGCGGTGTGACGGACGTTAAGACGCCTGCCGCTGCGCGCGGGCGGTGTCGTCGGCACCGTCCTCCATGGTGCGGTTGGCCTCCAGGTTGGCCTTGGCCCGGTCCACCCGCTGCACGATCCGCTCGGAGGCCCGGTCCCGCTCCTTGCGGAGCACGACGAGGCTGATCGGGGCGGAGACCAGCATCGCGAGCAGGATGATCCACAAGCCGTTGGAGTCGCCGAGGCCGCGCGGGGCGAGGCCGGAGTAGACGAGGCCCCAGACGACCACGAGGCAGCCCGCGAAGATCCCGAGGCGCATCAGTGTGTAGCGGAGCATCTCATCCACTCTTCCCTGCGTACGGTCAGAACGTCCCAAAGGGACAACGTCCAGTGAAGCACGGCCGACGGAGGATCTTTCAGCGGGGTACGCGCCTCAGGTCAGCGGTAGCAGCATGATGACGTCGTCCCGGTCGTCGCCGGGTGCCACGCGGATGGCGCCGGGGACCCGGCCGACCTCCTTGTAACCGCAGGAGGCGTAGAAGCGCTCCAGTCCGAGGCCGCCGCGGCAGGTGAGCCGTACCGCCTCGACGCCGTCCAGGGTGCGGGCAGCCCGCCCGGCGGCGGCGAGCAGGTCCCGCCCGTAGCCCCTGCCCTGGTGGCGGGGGTGGACCATCACCGTGTACAGCCAGATCCAGTGGGTCATCAGGTGGTGGGTGTTGAGGGTGAGGAACGCCGTCGCGGCCACCCGCCCCTCCTCGTCGTGCCCGACGAGCAGCCGGGAACGCTCCTCCGCCATCGCCACGAACTGCCGCACCAGCCCGGGCCGGATGTCGTCCCGTGTCACGGGCGGCACGAAGCCGACCGCCCCGCCCGCGTTGGTGACATCGGCCCACAGGTCGAGGATGCCGTCGCGGAGTTCGGGGGTGACGACGGGATCGAAGGTGAAGGTAAGGGGCATGGACCGATAGTAGGCATTACCCCAGCGTCGGCGCAGCTCCTTTCGGGTCGGCCGGCAGCCCTCGGTACCCCACCTCCCGGTCGTCCGCCCGCGGCACCACCGACGGGTGGACCGTGGGCACCAGCCGCTCGGGGCGTCCGTGGATCTCCTCCTCCAGCACCGTGCCCCGCACCTGCGTGCCCCGGAACGAGGAACCGAGCAGCGCCTCCCCGGCGGTCGCGAGTGTCCCCACCCAGGGGCGCGGGGAACTGCGCGACCAGTCCTCACCCACCCGCGGCCGGCCAGCGACCGGAAGCGTCACACCCGCATCGGCTGCGGCGACTCCCGGCGCGCCGGGTCCGCACCGTCGTACTCCCGGATGATCTCGTACCGCGTGTTCCGCTCCACCGGCCGGAAGCCCGCGTCCCGGATCAGGTCCAGCAGATCCTCACGCGACAGCTTGTTCGGCGTGCCGTAGTCGTCCGCGTCATGCGTGATCTTGTACTCGACGACCGACCCGTCCATGTCGTCCGCCCCGTGCTGGAGGGCGAGCTGTGCCGTCTGCACGCCGTGCATCACCCAGAAGACCTTGACGTGCGGCACGTTGTCGAACAGCAGCCGCGACACCGCGAACGTCTTCAGCGCCTCCGCCCCGGTCGCCATCTGCGTCCGCGCCTGGAGCCGGTTGCGTACCTTGCCGTCCTTCATGTCCACGAAGTCGTGCTGGTAGCGCAGCGGGATGAAGACCTGGAAGCCGCCGGTCTCGTCCTGGAGCTCACGCAGCCGCAGCACGTGGTCCACGCGGTGGCGGGGCTCCTCGATGTGGCCGTACAGCATGGTGCTCGGGGTCTTGAGCCCCTTCTCGTGCGCCAGCCGGTGGATCCTCGACCAGTCCTCCCAGTGGGACCGGTGGTCGACGATGTGCTGCCGCACCTCCCAGTCGAAGATCTCGGCGCCGCCGCCGGTGAGGGACTCCAGGCCCGCGTCGATCAGCTCGTCGAGGATCTCGGAGGCGGACATGCCGGAGATGGTCTCGAAGTGGTGGATCTCGGTCGCGGTGAACGCCTTGAGCGAGACGTGCGGCAGCGCCGCCTTCAACTCCCGCAGCGAGCGCGGGTAGTAGCGCCACGGCAGGTTGGGGTGCAGTCCGTTGACGATGTGCAGCTCGGTCAGGTTCTCCGACTCCATCGCCTGGGCGAGCTTCACCGCCTCCTCGATGCGCATCGTGTACGCGTCCTTCTCCCCCGGCTTGCGCTGGAAGGAGCAGTAGGCGCAGGAGGCGGTGCACACGTTGGTCATGTTGAGGTGGCGGTTGACGTTGAAGTGCACGACGTCGCCGTTCAGCCGCGTCCGCACCTCGTGCGCCAGTCCGCCCAGCCAGGCCAGGTCGTCCGACTCGTACAGCGCGATGCCGTCCTCACGGGTCAGGCGTTCGCCCGCCCCGACCTTCTCCTCCAGCTCGCGCTTGAGCCCGACGTCCATCCCGTCCCTCATTTCCTCGACCTCTGCGACCTCTACGGCCTCTTCAGGCAGACCCCGTCAACCGTACGCGCCCTTTACTGCACCTCTTCGGGCAGCTCACCGACGCGGTTCTCCCACTTCGTGGAGAGCACGATCGTCGTACGGGTCCGGGAGACGCCCTTGGTGCCGGACAGCCGGCGGATGGTCTTCTCCAGGCCGTCCACGTCATTCGCCCGCACCTTGAGCATGAAGGAGTCGTCACCGGCGATGAACCAGCAGTCCTCGATCTCGCGGAGGTCCTTCAGCCGCTGCGCCACGTCCTCGTGGTCGGCGGCGTCGGAGAGCGAGATCCCGATCAGGGCGGTGACGCCGAGTCCGAGCGAGGCGGCGTCCACGGTGGCGCGGTAACCGGTGATGACACCGGCCGCCTCCAGCCGGTTGATGCGGTCGGTGACGCTGGGTCCCGACAGGCCGACGAGGCGCCCCAGCTCCGCGTAGGAGGCCCGGCCGTTCTCTCTCAGGGCCTGGATGAGCTGCCTGTCCACCGCGTCCATGCGAATCGAGCCTTCCGCTGAAGAGGTACGAAGTTCTTGAAAAGGGTGGTACCGAGGGTGGTGCCGAGGGTGGTGCCGAGGGTGGCGCTGAAGGTGGTACTGCGGTGCCGTGGTGACGGGCTCAGTCGGTACGGGATCCGCCACCGAGCTCGCCCTTCCAGCGGCGGTAGAGCCGGTGCTCCACGCCCGCCGCGTCGAGCACGCGTCCGGCGACGAAGTCCACCAGGTCCTGGATGTGCGTCGCGCCCGCGTAGAAGGCCGGTGAGGCGGGCACCACGGCCGCGCCCGCGTCGTCCAGTGTCACCAGGTGCCGCAGGGTCTGACCGTTCAGCGGGGTCTCCCGTACGGCCACCACCAGCGTGCGTCCCTCCTTCAGGGTCACGCTCGCCGCCCGCTGCAACAGGTCCTTGGACAGTCCGAGCGCCACCCCGGCCACACATGCCGTGGAGGCGGGCACGATCAGCATGCCCCTGCTCGGATACGACCCCGAGGACGGCCCGGCCGCGAGGTCACCGGCCGCCCAGTGCCGTACGCCGTCGAGGTCGACGGTGAAGGTGCCCGGCTTTCCGTCGGCCCCACGGGACAGCCATTCCCGCAGGTCGTCGCGCCAGTGGGCGTCACGGAAGGCGATGCCGGTCTCGTCCAGCAGGGTGAGCCGCGAGGCCCGGCTGACGACGAGGTCGACGCTCTCGCCGGCGGCGAGCAGGGCACGCAGTACCGAGGCGGCATACGGGGTGCCGGAGGCGCCGGAGACCCCTACGATCCAAGGCGTACGCCGCGTCTCTCCTGGCTTGACTGGGTTCACGACTCCGAGCCTATCGGGAGTCACAGGGCGGGAACCGGGCAAGGGTGCCGGGCGTTCTTCAAAGGGAACGGGCCGGCGGCGGGGGGTGGATGATGTCGGGTTCGCGTACGGAGTGGTCGCAGGGTGACCGGGTCGGGACCGCGGTCAGGCTGATGGCCGGCTGGGTGGCCCTGCTCTGGCTGCTCGAAGTGATCGACGTGGCCACCGGCCACGCCCTGGACGACTACGGCATCGTGCCGCGCACCCCGTCCGAGCTGGTCGACATCCTCCCGGCCGCGTTCCTGCACTTCGGCTTCGGCCATGTGGCCGCCAACAGCGTGCCGCTGCTGGTGCTGGGTTTCCTGGTGGCGCTCGGCGGGATACGCCGGTTCCTCGCCGTCTGCGCGCTGATCGTCGTGGCCGACGGTCTGGGGGTGTGGCTCATATCCCCGGCGCACACCAACACCGCGGGCGCCTCCGGCCTGATCTTCGGCCTCTTCGGCTTCCTGCTGGTCAGCGGCTTCGTCGAGCGCCGTCCGCTGGGAGTCCTGGTCGGTGTCCTGGTGGCCGCGGTCTGGGGCGGCTCGATCGTCGCGGGGCTTGCCCCGACCCAGTCCGGTGTCAGCTGGCAGGGCCATCTGATCGGCCTGGCGGCGGGCGTGACGGCGGCCTTCCTCTTCCGCCGCCGACCCGCGCCCCGGGAACTGCCGGCCCAGTAGCGCGGCCCGCGCGTCACACCGTCAGCCCGCGCACCAGCAGGTCCAGCAGCGCGCACACGAACAACGCGATGCCGATGAAGCCGTTGACGCTGAAGAACGCCCGGTTCAGGCGGGTCAGGTCGTTCGGGCGGACGATGGTGTGCTCGTAGACGAAGGCCCCGGCGACGATCAGCAGGCCCAGCCAGAAGAGGGCCCCGGCGTCGGTGAGGAGGGCGAACCAGACGAACAGGGCGGTCGTCACGGCGTGGCAGACGCGGGCACCCCGGACGGCGGCCGGGATACCGAAGCGGGCCGGGACGGACCTGACGCCGCTTTCCCGGTCGGTGTCGACGTCCTGGCAGGCGTAGATCAGGTCGAAGCCGCCGATCCAGATGCCGACCGCCAGACCGAGGACGACCGCGTCCCAGGACCAGGTTCCGGTGACGGCCAGCCAGCCGCCGACCGGCCCCATGGCCTGTGCGAGTCCGAGGATGGCCTGCGGGAAGTCGGTGAACCGCTTGCCGTACGGATACACCACCATCGGGATCACGGCGACGGGCGCGAGGGCGAGACAGAGGGGGTTGAGCAGGGCCGCCGCACCGAGGAAGACGACGAGGGCGATCAGCGCACCGGTCCAGGCGTGCCTGACCGACATCGCGCCGGTGACCAGCTCGCGGTGCGCGGTGCGCGGGTTGCGGGCGTCGATCTCACGGTCGATGATCCGGTTGGCGGCCATCGCGAACGTCCGCAGCCCGACCATGGCGACGGTGACCAGCAGCAGCCGGCCCCAGTGGATGTTCTCGTCCCATTCGTACATCGCGGTGAGCGCGGCGATGTAGGCGAAGGGCAGCGCGAACACCGAGTGCTCGATCATGACGAGGCGCAGGAACGCCGGAACACCCCCGCGTCGGCGGGGAGCATGGTTCGCGCTGCCCTCGCCAAGGATGGCTTCACTGCTCATAGTCCGTATTCCTTCCAGCGCCGCATCACCCGGTCGTGGGTCGTCGGGTCCGAGCCCACGACCTCCTCGGCGGTGGTCATCATGCGAGGCTCCCGAGGAACGAGTCGAGGTCGGCCAGCAGCGCGCGGACGGGCAGCGGGCCTGTCGTCACGGTCAGTGGCGTTTCGGCGTCGCCCGGCAGGATGAGGTGTGCGGTGAAGGCGTACGCGTCGGCGCCGGACGGGCGGGCGTCCAGCCGCAGCACCGAGCCGCCGTCGACCGTGAAGGGTCCGCCCGCGGCGGCGGCCAGCTCGTCCCGCAGCCGCCGCGCGAACTCGGCGGGTTCCGTGTCGCGCACGCCGGGCAGCTCGAAGCCGTCGCCCTCGCCGCGCTGCTCGAAGAGCACCGCCCAGGTGTCACCGGAGCCGGCGAGTTCCTCGGGTGTGACACCCGCCTCCTCGGCGGCCCGGCGGACCCCCTCGTCGCCCGGGTCCAGCTCGGGACGCACGAGGGCCACGTAGTCGGTGTCGGTGCCGATGAAGAGCGCCGGGCCACCGACGGCGATGGGACTCACAGTCCGTACTCCTTCCAGCGGCGGTCGACCTTCGCCGCCGTGTCGGGGTCGGACTCCACCATGTCGGGCCAGCCCCCGTCGCGCGTGTACCCCTCCTCGGGCCACTTCCTCGTCGCGTCGATGCCCGCCTTGCCGCCCCAGAACTGCTGATAGGAGGAGTGGTCGAGGTGGTCGACGGGGCCCTCGACGACGGTGAGGTCACGGGCGTAGTCGGTGTTGCCGAGGGCCCGCCAGGAGACCTCGTGCAGGTCGTGGACGTCGCAGTCGGAGTCGACGACCACGATCAGCTTGGTCAACGACATCATGTGGGCGCCCCAGATGGCGTGCATCACCTTCTGGGCGTGTTTGGGGTACTTCTTGTCGATCGAGATGATCGCGCAGTTGTGGAAGCCGCCGGACTCGGGGAGGTGGTAGTCCACGATGTCCGGAACGATGATCTTCAGCAGCGGCAGGAAGAAGCGCTCCGTCGCCCGCCCCAGCGGCCCGTCCTCGGTCGGCGGCCGGCCGACGACGATCGACTGGAGCAGCGGACGCTTCCGCATGGTCACGCAGTCGATCCTCAGGGCGGGGAACGGCTCCTGCGGGGTGTAGAACCCGGTGTGGTCGCCGTAGGGCCCCTCGGGAAGCATCTCGCCGGGCTCCAGCCAGCCCTCGATGACGACCTCGGCCTGTGCCGGAACCTGGAGCGGAACGGTCTTGCAGTCGACCATCTCGATCCGCTTGCCTTGCACGAACCCGGCGAACAGGTACTCGTCGATGTCCCCGGGCAGCGGTGCGGTGGACGCGTAGGTGACGGCCGGCGGGCAGCCGAAGGCGATGGCGACCGGCAGCCGCTCACCGCGGCGGGCGGCCACCTGGTAGTGGTTCCGGCTGTCCTTGTGGATCTGCCAGTGCATGCCGATGGTGCGCTTGTCGTGCCGCTGGAGCCGGTACAGGCCGAGGTTGCGGATGCCCGTCTCCGGGTCCTTGGTGTGGGTGAGCCCCAGGTTGAAGAAGGAGCCGCCGTCCTTGGGCCAGGTGAACAGTGCCGGGAGCTCGTCGAGGTCCACGTCGTCGCCGTGCAGGACGACCTCCTGGACGGGAGCCTCCTTCACCTTCTTCGGCGGTACGTGCGTCATCGAGCCGAGCTTGCCGAAGGCCTCGCGCACGCCGATGAAGCCCTGCGGCAGTTCGGGCCTGAGCAGCCCGCCGATCTTCTCGCTGATGTCCGCGTACGACGTCAGCCCGAGCGCCTTCAGCAGGCGGCGGTCGGTGCCGTACACGTTCATGGCGAGGGGCATGCTCGAGCCGCGCACGTTCTCGAAGAGCAGGGCGGGACCGCCGGCCTTGTTCACCCGGTCGACGATCTCACCGACCTCCAGGAACGGGTCGACCTCGGCCTTGATGCGCTTGAGGTCGCCCTCGCGCTCCAGCGCCCTGAGCAGGGAGCGAAGATCGTCGTAAGCCATGCGGTCAAGTATCCCCGAGCGGTTACCCTGGGCCTGTACCACCCACCGCTTTCGCTGGAGAGGCCCCATGCTGCGGGTGCTGATGTTCCTCGTGCCACTGGCACTGAGCGTGTACGCGTTCATCGACTGCATCGGTACGAAGGACGAGGACATCCGTCACATGCCCAAGCCGCTGTGGGCCATCCTCGTGCTGGTGTTTCCGCTGGTCGGCTCGATCTCCTGGATCATCGCCGGCAAGAAGCGGCACCCCGCGGGCGGGGGCGGCTCCGCGTGGGGCGGGCGCGGCGGCCGCCGGCAGTGGGTGGCGCCGGACGACAACCCGGAATTCCTGAAGTCGCTGGACGAGGACAAGGACAAGGACGACAAGCCGGGGGACGGAGAGCGCGGCGGGGCCGGCTGACCGACCCCGCGCGCGTCAGCTCCGGGTCCAGCTCTGGCCCCCCGAGCCGTCGCACTCCCGCGCCATGATCATGCCGCTCGGCCGCGCATGGTCCAGGCACCTGCCGGTCTTCGTGAGGACCACGGTGCCGCCCGAACCGAGACGCCACTCCTGGGCGTCGTCCGCACCACAGATCGCGCTGTGCATGGATCCGTAGGCGGACAGGCAGTTGCCGGAGGTCTGGTGGACGATCCGGTAGCCGCCGGACGAGACGCTCCGCAGGCTCCAGCGGGCCGCCCCGGCGGTGCAGCTGCCCATGGAGACGTTGCCGTATCCGGCTCCGCCGCTCGCGGTGAGGCACTGCCCGCTCTCCCCGTTGCGCAGGGTGGCCCCGCCCGTCGACGGCGCCTCGGTCCGCTCGCCCGGGGCGGGTTCGTCCCCGCCGCTGCCGCCCGCGTCCACGCCGTCGTTCTGCGCGGCTCCGCCGCCGCCCTTCGCGCCCGCGTCCCCGTCGTCCGCACCGGCGTCCGGGGCCCCGGACGGGGTCGCCGGCTCCCCCGATCCGGACCCCGGCTTCTTCTTCGCGGGGGACCCGCTGGGGGACGGTGACGGCTTCGCGGGTCCACCGGCCGCTCCCGACGGGGGCGCGGTCGCGGAAACGGTGACCGACGCGGAGGGAGCGGGTCCCGCCGCGTCGCTGGAGTCGGTGACGTAGGGCAGGAGCTGGAAGGCCAGGGTCGCTCCCGTCACGACGACCACGACGGGGATGAACACGGGCAGGACCCGGGTGCGGCGGCGCTCCTTCCGGGACGACGCCCCGGGCTTCGTCCTCTGTCCGGGCTCCCGCTCGGGTTTCAGCCCGGGAGCGGGCTCGGGAGCCGGTTCGGCCTGGGGCTCGGGGACCGCGAGATCGTCGCCGTCCGGGATCCGCGCCGCGAAGGCGGCCCGTTCGGTCAGCTGTGCGGTGACGGCATCCGGCCACAGGGGCGGAGTGAACGGGCCGTGCCGGTCGGCGAGTTCCACCAGTTCGGCGGCGGTGGGCCGGCCTTCGTAGTCCTTGTCGAGGCAGGCCGCGACGACCTCGGCGAGTTCCGGGTCCAGAGCGCGTACGGCGTCCAGGTCGGGTTCCTCGTGCACGATCCGGTACAGCACGCCGTGTCCGGACTCGTCGCCGAAGGGCGGCCGGCCGCTCGCCGCGTACGCGAGGACCGAGCCGAGCGCGAAGACGTCGACGGACCCGGTCGACCGGCGTGCTCCCGAGGCCTGTTCGGGGGACATGTAGGCGGGAGTGCCCACCACCATGCCGGTGCGGGTGAGCTGGCTCTGCTCGGCGGCGCGGGCCACACCGAAGTCGATGAGGGTGAGGCCGTCGAGGGTGAGCATGACGTTGGACGGCTTGATGTCCCGGTGCACCATGTCCAGCGCGTGCACCGCGGCGAGCCCCGCGGCGGCCTCGCGCAGCAGCAGCCACAGGACGTCGGCGGGCAGCGGCCCCTCGTGGACTTCGAGGGTCTCGCGCAGGGTGAGGCCGGGGACGTAGGCGGTGGCGAACCACGGGGGCCTGGCGGTGCGGTCGCCCACGAGCAGCGGGGCCGTGGCGTGTTCGGGTAAGCGCGCCAGGTTGTCCAGTTCGTGTCCGAAGCGGCGTAGGAAGTCCTTGTCCTCGGCGACGACCGACGGCAACAGCTGTTTGACGGCGGCGTACCGCCCCTCGTGCACGCCGAGATAGACGCGGCCCATGCCGCCGGCCCCAAGTCGTCCGACCAGCGGGATCGGTCCGATCCGCCGCGGGTCCTCTTCCTCCAGCGGCTCGGCACCGCTTCCGCCCAGCTCGATCACGCCTGCCCCGTCGTCGTGTTCCGTCATCGCGCCACCGGTGGCGGTCCGCCCGTTCCCCCGCGAAGGACGGACCGCACGTCGGCAGGGGTCAGTCTGAAGCAGGGAAGGCTAGGATTGGAAGGGAATTCTAGAAATTCACTCCAGAAAACACCGGGAAGGTACAGCTACCCTGCGATGAGCCCCAAGCAGCAGCGTGGTGAGGTCACCTCCGAACAGCTTCTGGACGCGGCGCTCCGCGTCTACGGGGAGTCGGACGGGCAGGGCCTCACCGTCAGCGCGGTGACCAGGGCGAGCGGCGTCAGCCCGGGTAGCCTCTACCACCACTTCGGCAGCATGGACGGCCTGCTGAAGGCCCTGCTGATGCGCTGGCTGGGGCGGCTGCTGGTCGAGATGGTCACGGCCCTGGAACAGTCGGACTCCGCCCGCACCGGCATCCGCGCCCTCGTGCACGCGTATCTGGCCTTCATCCGGGACCACCGGGACGCGGGTCTGCTCCTGCACTCGTCCCGCGCGGACGAGCTCGGGATGCACCAGGCGAAGCAGCTCCGTGACGCTCAGGAGGCCCGGCTCACCCCGCTGTCCGCGTGGGTGAGCCGGCACGTCGAGTCGGGTGAGGTCGCGCCCCTGCCCGTGTCCGTGCTCGAATCCCTCATCCTCGGCCCGGTGATCGGCGTCAGCCGCCGCTGGCTGACCCTCGGCGATGTCGACCTCGACGAGGCGGCGGACGTCCTGCCGGACCGGATCTGGCGGTCGATCGACGCGGACGCGGGGTGAGCACGGAGCTCAGGCCGAGAGCGGGCGCGCCCGGTCGGATCACCGTTCTCCGAAGATCTCCTCGGACGTGTTTCCCTGCTGTCGACCGACCACAGCCGGCCTACGTCGTCGGCCTGTGCGTCCGGCGTAAGGGAGACAGGACTCCCGAAGAGGACGAACAGGCCTCCCGTCCTTGACCTGGGGAAGGGGCCTGCGGCGACGGTTCACCGCAGGCGGGACGACGACAGGATCGAGAGCAGGTGGGCCGGGACCATCACCCAGGTGATGACGGCGAGCGCGCCCAGGGCCCAGCGGGTCGGCTCGATGCCGTCGGTCATCGCGTCGGCGACGGCCGCGACCAGCAGGACGAGGGATGCCTCGATGCCGTTCGTGACGCGGTGGATCTTGAATGCGGCGGCGACGCGGCGGACGGTGGCCACGCCCTGTGAGCGCGGGCGGGTCGACTCGTCGTCGGCGACGGTCAGACCGCGACGGGCGCGGGCGACGTCCACCAGGTCGGTGGACGCCTTGAGCAGGACGACACCGAGGGCGGTGGCGATGCCGATCGACAGCCAGCCGCCGACGCCCGACTCGGCGGCGCGGTAGCCGGCGCCGGCCAGCAGCGCCGCGTCGGCGAGATACGCGCCGAGCCGGTCGACGTAGATGCCGGCCGCGCTGTTCTGGCCCTTCCAGCGGGCCACTTCGCCGTCCACGCAGTCGAAGAGCAGGAACAGCTGCATGAGGATCACGGCGAGGATCGCGCCGGTCAGGCCGGGGATCATCAGCGCGGCGCCGGAGGCCACTCCGCACACCACCATGGTCCAGGTGAGCTGGTCGGGGGTGACCGGGGTGCGCACCAGGTGGCGGGTGGTGCGCAGGGAGATCTTCCGCATGTAGAGCCGTCCGGCCCAGTGCTCGCCGTTGCGGCTGTCCATCTTGGCCTGCGGCTGGCAGACCTCCCGCAGCTCCTCCAGTACCGGAGCACCCATGTCGTTCCTTCCAGCAGAGCTCAACTGCCGCTCGCGCGACGGTGATCGGGACAGCGTACAGAGCCGGTGCGCCGCGCCCCTCGGGGGCCGACGGCGGGAGAGACTGGCCGCATGGAGCCGATCGACACGCTCACCGCCCGCGCCTGGCTCGCCACCGCTCTCGCGGAGGCCCGCACCGGGCTGGAAGAGGGAGGGATTCCCGTCGGCGCCGCGCTGTACGGCGCCGACGGGAGCCTGCTCGGCCGGGGCCACAACCGCCGCGTCCAGGACGGGGATCCGTCGGCGCACGCGGAGACCGCCGCCTTCCGTGCGGCGGGACGGCAGCGGTCGTACCGCGGTACGACGATGGTGACGACCTTGTCCCCGTGCTGGTACTGCTCGGGCCTGGTCCGGCAGTTCGGCATCTCCCGGGTGGTGATCGGCGAGGCGGCCACCTTCCGCGGCGGACACGACTGGCTGGCAGCGCACGGCGTGGAGATCGTGCTGCTGGACGACCCGGAGTGCGCCGCGATGATGCGGGCGTTCGTCGCGCGCCATCCACAGCTGTGGAACGAGGACATCGGCCAGTAGCCGGCCGACCGCGGTCAGGTGCCGGTGAGGGAGATCCTTCCCGCGTGCAGGCGTCCGTCGCCGCCGTCGACACTTGGTTCCGGGCGCCGTGTGCGCCCCGGCACCCACGCTCCACGCCCGCCTGCCGCTGTCCAGGTCGACGGCGTGCACCGCGCCGCTGTCCCTGCCGTAGGCCACCACCAGTCCGTCGCTCACGCCGACGAGGTCCGTCCCGCCCAGTTCGTCGTACGTCCATACGACATCGCCGTCGGCGGCGTCCAGCGCCTGCACCGCGCCGTCCTCGCCCTCGACGACCAACCTGCCGTCGGTGACCACCGGTCGGCCGGTGAACTCCTGCCCCCGAGACCACAGTTCCCGCACCACCAGCTGTTTCGCGGCGGCCGTGGGACTCCCCGTGCTCTCGGTGCCCCCGCCCGACGAGCCGGAGAAGGCACGGGGCAGGAGCAGGCCCGCCACCACGGCCAGGGTGAGGAGGGTGCCCGCCGCAGTGAGGACCGCCGTACGCCGTCGTCGGGCCGACCCGCGCAGCCGGGCGGCGAACGAGCGCCCCTGCGGCGGCGCGCCGAGCCGCGCGGTGGCGACGGCGGTCGGCGGCGTCAAGGTGACCGTCGGCAGATCCGCGTCCGCCGGTTCCGGGGCGGTCTCCTCCGGCAGCGGGGCCGCGCGCAGCGCGGTGATGTCGGCGGCGACCGGCGCGGGCAGCCAGGTGTCGGGGCTGAACGTGCCCCGGGTACCGTCCGCCCCCTCCCACCGGCCCAGTTCCTCGATGAGTTCCGGCACCCGTGGCCGCTGCCCGGGGTCCTTGGCCAGACACCGGGCGACCACGTCGGCGAGTCCGTCCGGCAGGCCCGCCACATCGGGATCCTCGTGCACGACCCGGTAGTTGACGCCGTACGCGGGCCCGCCCCCGAACGCGCCGGTCCCGGTGGCCGCGTACACCAGCAGCGCGCCCAGCGCGAACGCGTCGCCGGCGGGCCCCACCTCACGGCCGACCAGTTGCTCGGGCGGTAGGTAGCCGGGGCTGCCGACCACGGCCCCCGTAGTCGTCAGCTTGGTGTCGTCGGCGGCCACCGAGATCCCGAAGTCGATAGACGGGAACCGGCTTCGTGGTGGGTGGGTTCAGAAGCCCACGGAACCCAGTGCGCCCAGGCCGACGTCGGCGTAGGAGTGCTTGCCGGAGACGAAGATGTTCACGCCGTAGTAGTTGAACAGCCAGCAGCCGAAGGCGGCCAGGGCCAGGTAGGCGGCCTTGCGGCCCTTCCACCCGGCGGTGGCGCGGGCGTGCAGGTAGCCGGCGTAGGCGACCCAGGTGATGAAGGACCAGGTCTCCTTGGGGTCCCAGCCCCAGTAGCGGCCCCACGCGTCACCGGCCCAGATGGCGCCCGCGATGATCGTGAAGGTCCACAGCGGGAACACGGCCGCGTTGACGCGGTAGGCGAACTTGTCCAGGGAGGAGGAGGCGGGCAGCCGCTCCAGGAACGAGGTCGCGAAGCTGCCGGGCCTGCCGCCGTTCGCGAGCTTGTTCTCGTACGAGTCCTTGAACAGGTACATCACCGTGGCGAAGGCGCCGACGTAGAACACCGCGCCGCACAGGATCGCCGTGGAGACGTGGATGTACAGCCAGTACGAGTGGAGGGCGGGGACCAGCTGGTCGCTCTCGGTGTACAGGACGGTGACGGCGAGACCGAGGTCGAGGAGGACCGAGGTGGTGAGGAACAGGCCGAGCCAGCGGATGTTCTTCCTCAGCGCCAGCAGCAGGAGGTACACGCCGACCGCGGTGGTGGAGAACGTGATGTTGAACTCGTACATGTTGCCCCACGGCGCCCGCTCCACGGACAGCGCGCGGGTGAGTACACCGCCGAACGCGAGGGCGAACGCGAGCACGGTGAGGGAGATGGCGATCCGTCCGTAGAGGTCGCCCTTCTCGTCCCCGCCGTGCGCCCCGGGCCCGTCGGGCACGTCACGCGATCCGGTCGCGGCGCGGACGACGACCTTCGGCCGCTCCAGTACGGCGGTGCCGCCGGCCTGCTTGACGGTGACGGCCGGGGCAGTTGTCCTCGCCGCCGCCCCGGGGGTCAGGGCCGCGGCCGTACGGGCGACCTTGCTGCGGCTGCCGAGGAGCCATTCGGCGATGTACGCGAAGAAGGCAAGGGTGTAGACGGCCATCGCGGAGTAGATCAGCACGTTGCTGATCTCCGCGAGGTTCTCGTTGGTCGCGGCGGCGAGAGTCACTGCTCAGCCCCTTCGGCAGGCACGGCTTCGGTGTCGGTGGATTCGGATGTCTTCGGGGACGTCTCGTCCGGGTCGGGTTCCGGCGCGCCCGGCGCCCGGTCGTAGAGGAGCCCGGCGAGGTCGCCGAGTTCCTCGGGCACCTTCGCGGACTCGCTGCGGCCGAGGCCGGCCATCTCGACGACGGTGACGCCGTCGGGGCCCTCGACCGCGCGCACCCACACGCGACGGCGCTGGATGAACAGGGAGCCCGCGAGGCCGGCGATGGCGACGACGGCGCCGCCCAGCGCCCAGCCGGCGCCCGACTCCTGGACGACCTGGAAGCCGGCCCACTCCTTGACGTCCTTCTCGAAGGTGACCGAGCCGGCGCCGTTCGGGAGTGTCATGGTCTCGCCGGGCTTGAGCAGCTTCTTGAACAGCTCGCCGTCGGTGTCCTTGAACTCCTTCATCTTGGTCTTGTCCATCTGGTACACGCTCTGGGGAATGCCGGAGTTGGCCTTCAGGTCGCCGTGGTAGGCGTTCAGCGCCAGCACCGGATAGTCCAGCGCGGGGAACTGGGAGACCATCGCACCGGTGGCCGTGCCTCCGAAGGTGGGCACGAACCAGGCCTGGAAACCGAGCTGTTCCTTCTTGCCCTCGGGGTTGCGGTAGCCATCGAGGACCCTGACCACACCCTGGGAGGTGACGTTGGCGTCGAGCGGCAGCAGTGGCACGGCGTCCTGGAAGACGATCTCGCCCTTGCCGTCGCGGACGGTGACGACGGGCGCGTAGCCGTGGCTGACGAGGTAGACCTTGGCATCACCGATCTCAAGGGGCTTGTTCACCTTGACGACGGCCGTCTTCTCCTCGCCGTGGGCTCCCTCGGCGTAGGTGACCTCGGTCTGGTACGTGCGCGGGGTGCCCTTGTTGGGGCCACTGCGCTCGTAGGTGCCGGTGAACTCCTTGACGTCGAAGCTGAACGGCTCGAGGTCGTCGTTGGTGAACAGGTTCCCGGACTTGAAGTCGTCGTACTGCGTGAGCGTGTTGGCGAAGCCGTCGCCCTCGACGATCAGCTTGTTGCCCTCGGACTTGAACAGCTGGCCCCAGGCGAAGGCGATCAGCATCACGATCAGCGCGATGTGGAAGAGCAGGTTGCCGACCTCGCGCAGATAGCCCTTCTCGGCGGCGACGGCGTCACCGACGACGTGGGCGCGGAAGCGGCGCTTCCGCAGCAGGGCGAGGGCCGCCTCGCGGACCTGCTCGGGTGCGGCCCCGGTGCGCCAGGTGGTGTGGGCGGGCAGCCGGGTCAGCCGCCGGGGGGCGCCCGGCGGGCGGCCGCGCAGCTGGCCCACGAACTGCCAGGTGCGGGGCACGATGCAGCCGATGAGCGAGACGAACAGCAGGATGTAGATCGCGGAGAACCACACCGAGCTGTAGACGTTGAACAGGCCGAGCTTGTCGTAGACCGGCGCCAGGACGTCGTGCCGGTCGCGGAAGTCGGCGACCCGTGTCTCGTCGATGCCGGTCTGCGGGATCAGCGAGCCGGGGATCGCGGCGAGGGACAGCAGCAGGAGCAGCAGCAGCGCGACCCGCATGGAGGTGAGCTGGCGCCAGAACCAGCGGGCCCAGCCGATGACACCCAGGGAGGGCAGGCCCGGCGCCTCCTCCCTGGGGGCGGTGGAGAGCTGGGAGCCCGCGGCACCCAGGTCCTGGTCGTCGCCGGCCCTCGGGGTGTTGTCCGTCGTGGTGTCGCTCATCGGGTCAGATCCCCACCGTGAAGCCGTTGGACCAGGTCTGCATCTCCGCCACGAGGCTGTCCCACGCGCCGGTCAGCAGCAGCACACCGGTCACGATCATCATCGTGCCGCCGACGCGCATGACCCAGGTGTAGTGGCGCTTGACCCAGCCGAAGGCACCGAGCGCCTTGCGGAAGGCCACGGCGGCCAGCACGAAGGGCAGGCCCAGCCCCAGACAGTACGCGACGGTCAGTATGGCGCCGCGTCCGGCGCTCTCCTGCTGGGCGGAGAGGGTCAGCACGGAGGCGAGGGTGGGGCCGATGCAGGGCGTCCAGCCGATGCCGAACAGGGCGCCGAGGACGGGCGCGCCGACCAGACCGGTCGCCGGCCGTTTGTGGAACCGGAACTCGCGCTGGGTGAGCCAGGGCATCAGGCCCATGAAGAAGACACCCATGAGGATCATGAGGACGCCGAGCACCTTGGACAGGACGCCCGACTGTTCCTGGAGCGTCTGCCCGAAGTAGCCGAAGAAGGCGCCGCCCGAGACGAACACGACGGTGAAGCCGAGGACGAACAGGGACGCGCCGGCGACCATCCGGCCCCGCCGGGCCTCGGCCAGGTCGGTTCCCGAGACGCCGGTGACGTAGGAGAGGTAGCCGGGGACCAGCGGCAGTACGCAGGGGGAGAAGAAGGAGACGAGCCCGCCGAGTACGGCGATGGGCAGGGCGACCAGCAGGGCGCCGTTGAGCACCGTGCCGTTGTAACCCGTGTCGGCGGCGAGCGCGTACAGGGCCGTCACGTCACTTCTCCGCGACGACCGGCTTGAGCATCTTCAGCAGCCGTTCCTCGTCGAGCGCGGTCAGCGAGCGGGCCGCGATCTTCCCGTCCCGGTCCAGGACCAGGGTGGACGGGACGGCCTGCGGGTTGAGGGTGCCCTTCTCGAAGCGGAGCATCAGCTTGCCCGTGGGGTCGTACAGACTGGGGTAGGGGATGCCGAAGTCCTTCTCGAAGGCGAGGGCTGCCGTGGTGCTGCCGTCGCGCGTGTTGATGCCGACGAACTGCACGCCCTTGTCGGCGTAGTCCTTGGACACCTCGGCGAAGTACTTGGCCTCCGCGCGGCACGGGTTGCACCAGGAGCCCCAGACGTTGAGGACGACGACCTTGCCCTTGTAGTCGGCGACGTCGAGCCGCTCGCCCTCCAGTGTCTCCCCGGACAGTTCGGGTGCGGCATCGCGCTTGCCCTCGGGGACCGTGGCGATGCCGTCGGTCCCGGCGACGAAGTTGGTGTGGCCGCCCCCGCCCGACGTCCCTCCCGAGCCGCACGCGGTGACGAGCAGTGCGGCCGCGGCGACGCCGGCGGCCAGGGTGGCGCGACGGCGGACGCGGGTGGCGCGGTTCGAGCTCTGCGGGGCTCGGTTCGAGCGCTGGTGGGCGCGGCTGGCGGCACTCATGTGAAAAGTTTCGCATGCCGGTTCCGGGGATCTTGTGCACCCCCCTCGCGGGCGGAAACCCGCATATCAGGCGGCGTCGCCGGCACCTGTTCCGGTGGTGCCGCCGGGGTCCTTCGCGAACGCCTTCCAGCCTCCGGCCGGTTCCTGCCCCACGTCCAGGGTGCGGAGCTGCTCCAGGATCTCGGGCTTCTGCACGTCCAGCCAGTCGGTGAACTGCCGGAAGGAGACGAGCCTCACGTCGCCGCCCTTCTCCTTCTCCCGCGCGATGTGCTTGAGCGCTTTCTCCACGGCGTCCATGTAGATGCCGCCGTTCCACTCCTCGAAGTGGTTGCCGACGAAGAAGGGCGCCCGGTTCGACTCATATGCCCGCTTGAAGCCGGATATGTACGCTCCTGCCGCCTGTTCACGCCACCCCGGGTAGTTGTGGGCGGGCGCCTTGGTCGTGTTGAGGGACTGGTTGGCGAGCATGTTGTAGTCCATCGACAGGACCTCGAAGGAACGTCCGGGGAACGGCACCTGCTGGAGCGGAAGATCCCACAGGCCCTGCTTCTTCGCCGGCCAGACCTGACGTCCGCCGGGCGACGAGGCGTCGTAGCGCCAGCCGAGGGCGCGGGCGGTGGGCAGCAGTCTGTCCTGGCCGAGGAGGCAGGGCGTACGGCCCCCGACGAGTTCCTTGTCGTAGTCGAACGGCAGGGACTCCAGTTCGGTCCAGCCGGAATTCGTTCGCCACTCCTTCACGAACGACTTGGCCTGATCGATCTCGCTGCGCCACTGCTGGGGCGTCCAGTTGCCGACGCTGCCGGAACCGGCGCAGAAGTGGCCGTTGAAGTGGGTGCCGATCTCATGGCCCTCGAGCCACGCGCGGCGGACGTTCTTCAGCGTGTCCTTGATGTGCCCGTCGGTGAGGTAGCCGATGTCGGAGGCGCCGCGCCGGTTGTTCGGCGGGTCGTAGAGCCGCTTCTTCGACTCGGGGAGCAGATAGACGCCCGAGAGGAAGAAGGTCATGGACGCGCCGTGCTCCTTGGCGAGGTCCAGGAAGCGCGGGAAGAGCCCGTTGCCGACCTCTCCGGCGCCGTCCCAGGAGAAGACGACGAACTGCGGGGGCGTCTGACCGGGCTCCAGCGGCACGGGGCTGTCCGGCTGATGGGGCTGCTTGCCGGTGAAGGAGGTGGAACCGTCACCGATCGGACGGGCCGTTCTGGTCGGCTTCGGCTTCGGCGTTCCGGACCCGTCACCGCCCCCGGAGGGGGGGCCGTCCCCGGAGGGTGCACCGTCCGAACCCGCGCCGCCGCCGCAGCCGGCCAACGAGACCGCGGCAGCGGCCCCCGCACCGAGCCCGAGCATTCCCCTGCGGGAGTAAGCGCCCATGGCGTCCCCACTTCGTCACGTCCTCTGGTGGTCACCCATTCAGAGGACGCGACGGAGCGGACGGTTCCCGTCGAGTGCGACGGTTTGGCAACGAAGTCCCGCGGGGGCGTTACCTTTCGAACCCTGTGCCGTTGCGCATCGAAGGCCTTGTACGCCGACGGCCTCGGGATCACGCCCCGAAGGCCTTGCCCTTGCCCTTCACCGGCTTCGCACCCGCCAGCAGATGCGCGGGGACGAGATCGCGGGCCGGCTCGCTGTAGCCGACCGAGACGATGCCGTCCCCCCGGTAGGTGAACGTGGTCAGCGAGGCGAGCGTGCACTGCCGCTTGCGCGGGTCGTGCCACAGCCGCCGCTTCTCGACGTAGGACCGCACGATCCAGATCGGCAGCTGATGGCTCACCAGCACCGCCTCGTGTCCGCGCGCCGCGTCCTTCGCCGCGTTCAGCGCGCCCATCATCCGGATGACCTGCTCGACGTACGGCTCGCCCCAGGACGGCTTGAACGGGTTGACGACGTGCTTCCAGTTGGCCGGGCGGCGCAGTGCCCCGTCACCGATGCCGAAGGTCTTTCCCTGGAAGACGTTCTCGGCCTCGATCAGCCGCTCGTCGGTGGCGATGTCCAGGCCGTGCGCCTTGGCGATGGGCTCGGCGGTCTGCCGCGCCCGCTCCAGCGGGGAGGCGACGACGTGGGCGATGTCGCGGGAGGCGAGGTGCTCCCCGACCCGGTCGGCCATGCGCCGGCCCAGCTCGGAGAGGTGGTAGCCGGGCAGCCGTCCGTACAGGACGCCGTCCGGGTTCTCGACCTCGCCGTGCCGCATGAGGTGGACGACGGTGACGTCGTCGTCCTTCTTCCGGATGCTCATGCCGTGGCCTCCGCCGCCGCTCGGGCCGCCGCCGGGAGGGCGTCGGCGATGCGCTGGACGGCCTGCTCGTCGTGCGCCGTGGACACGAACCAGGACTCGAACGACGACGGCGGCAGGTAGACGCCGTCGGCGAGGAGGGAGTGGAAGAACGCGGTGAAGCGGAACGACTCCTGCGCCCTGGCACCCTCGTAGTCGCGCACCGGGCGGTCGGTGAAGAACACCGAGAACATGTTGGAGGCGTTCTGCAGCGTGTGCGCGACACCCTCCTTGGTCAGCGCCTCGGTGACGAGCGACCGGATCTGCGCGGAGACGGCGTCGACCTTCTCGTACGCGGCGTCGTCGAGCAGCCGCAGCTGGGCGAGCCCGGCGGCGGTGGCCACGGGGTTACCGGAGAGGGTGCCGGCCTGGTAGACGGGCCCGGCGGGGGCGAGGTGTGCCATGACGTCGGCGCGCCCGCCGAAGGCCGCGGCCGGGAAGCCGCCGCCCATCACCTTGCCGAAGGTCATCAGGTCGGGCCGGACGCCGTCGACGCCGTACCACCCGGCGCGACTGGTCCGGAAGCCGGTCATGACCTCGTCGGAGACGTACAGCGCGCCGTTCGCGGCGCACGCGTCCTTCAGCCCCTGGTTGAAACCGGGAAGCGGCGGTACGACACCCATGTTGCCCGGAGACGCCTCGGTGATCACGCAGGCGATCTCACCGGGGTGCGCGGCGAACGCGGCGTGCACGGCGTCGAGGTCGTTGTACGGCAGCACGATCGTGTCGCCGGCCTGCGCGCCGGTGACACCTGGCGTGTCGGGCAGGGCGAACGTGGCCACCCCGGACCCTGCGGAGGCGAGCAGCGAGTCGACGTGGCCGTGGTAACAGCCGGCGAACTTGACCACCTTGGTGCGCTGCGTGAAGCCGCGCGCGAGCCGGATCGCCGACATGGTGGCCTCGGTCCCGCTGGAGACCAGCCGCACCTGCTCCAGCGGCTCGATCCGGGCGACCATCTCCTCGGCGAGCGCGACCTCGCCCTCACCGGGCGTGCCGAAGGACGTACCGCGCGCGACGGCCTCCTGCACGGCGGCGATCACCTCGGGGTGCGCGTGCCCCAGGATCATGGGACCCCACGAGCACACGAGGTCGACGTACTCGCGGCCGTCGGCGTCGGTGAGATAGGGCCCGGTTCCGGACACCATGAACCGGGGGGTGCCGCCGACGGCGCGGAAGGCACGCACCGGTGAGTTCACGCCACCGGGAGTGACGGCCGCGGCACGGTCGAACAGCGCCTGCGAGGCTTGGGCTTCGTACGAATATGGCAGTTCGCTCATGACCTGCGACTTCTCCGACCTTCTCCGACGTCCCGGCCTCTCGCCGGGCTGCGGGTACGTGTGACGTGTTTCAGGGTAGGCCAGGGCCGGCCTCGGGCATCCGGCCCCCGATTCGCCGTGATCTGCGAAACTGGCGTCTGATACACACAGCTCACACGGCCAGGGCGGCGGGAGACTGCGAAGGTCCCGCGGACAAGATGTTTCACCGTACGTTTCGGCGGGCGGCCGTGGGGGAGGTCACTGACACGATGATCGGGTTGCGCGGCGGGGCCACGCGTCCTAGAAAAGCAGTCGGGTGGAGATATGCATCGCGGTGGCGGACTGGGCGAGGGGACTGACGGCCTGGGTCCTCGACGTGCCCGGCGGGGAAAGCACCGGCGCGAGGCGGAGGACGCGGACGAGGCACGTCTGAGGCGCGGCGAGTCCGAGCGGATCGGCCCTCTGAGGGGGGCGGAGAGCAGGAATGGTGGTCGGGTGGGGGTGACGTACAAGTACTTCGGCGCGCCGGACGGCGCCACCGCTGCCCGCGTCCCGATCTCGATGCGCCCCGAGGAACTCGGCGGCGACGAACTCGGCATGAACGGCATGTTCACCAAGATCAAGCCGGAAACCATGGCCGCGATGGTCCTCACGGGCATCGAGGGCGTCCCCCTGCACAAGGTCCCGCCGCTGGAACTGGTCGTCCTGCACCCCGACTACGCGGTCGTGAAACTCCCCATGACGGTCGTCGACCCCCTGCGCGGCATAGGCGAGGAGGCGGTCGGCGCGGCGGCGTTCATCTGGTCGACGGTCCCGGACCGGGGCGGCCCGCGGGACGCGTTCAACGTGTACCAGCTGCTGCACGAGTGGCAGGACTTCTCACACCGGCTGCATGAGGCGGGGCATCAGCCTTATTGCCTTGTGTGGCCCTGACCTGGGGTTTCACTGGTTTTGGGCGGGGTTTCCGAACCCCGCCTTTGTCATGTGCTGGGAGGGGCCGTCAGGCGGCCAGGGCACATTGGCTTGGACGGGGGCGATGATGTGCCCTCCGGCTCGGGTTCCTCGGTTTCATCGGTGAAGGCGTCGTCGATCGCCTTGCGGGTGCGGGTCTCGCTGGACGGCAGCAGGTGCGTGTACGTCCGCAGCGTGAAGCCCGGGTCCGAGTGGCCGAGGTACTCGGAGAGCGCCTTGATGCTCTCCCCCGCGTCCAGAAGTACGGAGGCGTAGGCGTGCCGGAGGGCGTGCATGCCGTCTTCCGGAGCCGCCTGGAGGTAGCGCGCCCCGCGCTCGCGAGTAGGGATCACGCCGGCGGCGGCCAGGGCCCGCTTCCAGTCGCCCATGTTGAAGACGCTGCGGTTGTAGGCCCGCCCCTTCTTGTCGACGAAGAGAAGGCGGAAGGACTTCGGCTCGCCATCCGGCTTGGCCCATGGCAGGGTGACCTCGACCGGCGGGAACTCCTTCATGTGGGCCTTGAGGGCGACGGCAAGCTGGTCCGGTAGGGGCACCGACCGGATCTTGTTGCCCTTGGGGAGGGCGAAGACGGGCTTCGTGCCAACGAGCCGCACCTGGCGGTTGACGTGGATCCAGCCGCCCTTGAAGTCGACGTCCTCGACGGCGAAGCCGAACACCTCGCCCTGCCGCAGGCCGCAGCCGAAGGCGAGCTTGCCCCCGGCCTCAAAGCGCTTCGGGAGTTCGGCGATGACTGCGCGGACGCGCTCCAGCGACCAAGGGATGATCTTCTTCTTGGTCGCGGTCGGAAGCTTGACTGACTTCGCCTTGCACGGGTTCTTCGGCAGCAGCCCGTCCTCCACGGCCGCGCCGAGGATGCTGGAGAGGATGTCGAAGATGCCCTCGATCGTCGACACCTCCAGGCCGCCGTCCTGGAGGGTGCGGATCCAACCTTGGATGGCCGAGGGCTGGTTGAGGGACCGCAGCTCACGTCGGCCGAGGTGCTCGACGATGTGGTTACGGACCGTCGCCTCGTAGCGGAGCGCGGTGGTCGGGCCGACGGAGTTCGCGTCAAGCCACTTCTGCGCGTATGCGCCGAGCGTCTGCTTCGTCTCGGCCGGGACGACGTAGGAGCCCCGCCGGATCTCGACGTCGACCTCGGCGGCGCGGTTGTCCGCCTCGGCCTTCGTGTGGAAGTTCTCCTTTCGCTGGTGGCCGTCCAGGTCGCGGTAGCGGACCTGCCAACGCTTGCCGATGCCGTGGTCGGCGGTGCGGACCATCCGCTTCGTACGGCTCTTGTGCTCGCCGCACTCGGCCTCGGTGGGCTTGGGGTGGGACTTGTGCCAGCGGTCGTACACGTCAGCCAAGAAGGGCCTCCTGGAAGGGGGTGAGGGAGTGGGAGGTGGCGTGGGGACACCGGGGAGTGCTTCGGCCACGGGAGCAGCAGAGCTCGGGCGAGGTGCCGAGGGCTGCGGCGAGGGCGACGAGGTCGTCGATGTCGCAGCGGCGGCGGGCGCGTTCGGTGCGGCTGAGGGCGGTGTTGGCCATCGGACGGCCCAGCGCGGTGCAGCGGGCGGCGAGCTGGTGCTGGGTCAGGCCGCGCACGAGACGTAGGTGCTCGATGGCGCGGGCGGTGTGGAGGCCAGCAGGGCCTATTTCGACAGGTCGGTTGGGCATGACAGATAGCTGTAACTTACAGCCGGCCGCCATGGCAAGAGTTAGCTCTTAAACTCTCCAATAGTCGTTCGGGGCCGAAGTGGCGTTCGTCTCGTCGAATTCCGGTACATCGTGAGGCGTTTCAGACGAGGCACCGTGTTACCTTCCCTCGCCGTTTTCAAGGTGGGCGATTTGAGCACACATCAGCCATGATGCCCGGCGGGTCAGTCACATCATTAATGACCGCCCAGTGTCACCTCTGAGCTGCAGAGGTACCGGATTCCGGCACCTCGACCGGTTGCTTCGCCGCAAGAAAAATTCGGGCCAGGCGAGAGCGATTTCGGCAACCGGGGATCCACCCTTACTGTTTCCCTCTCCCCAGCCACACCGAAAGAAGTAGTGAGGAGTTTCAGAACCAACTCTGGACTTTTCTCCGGGTGGTGTGGCTGGGTTGTCCATCCCATTATTCAAGACCGAAAAGGAGCCCTGTGCCGAAGACCCCTCCCCGTAGCACCAACGCCTCTGCCACCGCTGCGGCTGTCCAGCGTGGCCCGCTTGCCACCCCTGCGGAGGTCGCCGCCTGCCTCGGGGTGCCGGTGAAGACGCTCTACCAGTGGAAGTACCGGGGCATCGGCCCCAACGTTCACAAGGTCGGCCGTCACCTGCGCTACCGCTGGCGGGAGGTGGACGCGTGGCTGGACGCCCAGACGTCGTACGACCTCACGGCCTGACCCCGCGCCCGGCGCGGACAACAGAACGGCCCCCGGCGCGCCAACGCCGAGGGCCGAAGACTTCCCAACTGGTCGCCCATCCCTGAACGAACGAACTGGTGAGGGGCGGGACCTTGCCCGTCCTGCCCCTCGCCGGAGAGGAACGCCTATGGAGGACTCTACGTCCCCCAGCACCACGGACACTTCCAGCGCATCCTCGCAGCGGTAGCGGTCGGCCCCGCCGCCAGCCTTCGGCCGATGCGGCACATACGAACCGACCAGAACGCCCATCTCCCGCAACCGCTCCAGGCTCTGCCGGTACGCGGGATGGGCGGCCTGGGCCGAGTTCACGTACGGCAGGACGGCCGTGGGGATGCCCATGCCGTACGCCTCGCACAGGATGCCCAGGGCAAGCGTGTCGGATATCCCTGCCGCCCACTTGTTGACCGTATTGAAGGTGGGCGGCGCCACCGCGATGGCGTCCGCGGGCTGCAGCGGACGACGGCCTCAGGACTGGTGAGCTCGCATGTTGAGGTGTCGTGTATTCGCTGGGCATCCACGACTTCGGTCACGGCGAGTAGCTGGTTCAGGGTGGTTTTCCGCGAGC
>NZ_JBVIIM010000045.1:0-45976 GCF_055569765.1 Streptomyces sp. NPDC031365
CCCCCCCCCCCCCCCCCCCCCCCCCCCCCCCCCCCCCCCCCCCCCCCCCCCCCCCCCCCCCCCCCCCCCCCCCCCCCCCCCCCCCCCCCCCCGGGCTGGCTCGCTTGCACCGATTCGCGTCATTCGGGATGTGAACTCTGTACGCCCGTAAGGACTTTATCGGTTACACCTCTTGACGGCCGAAGGGCCGCAGAGCACATTGGCGTCACTCTGAGAGCGCTCTCACACGCTGTTCCGGGCTCTCGAACGCACTCCCCCGCACCAACGATCCGTACCGAGAGGGCATCCCCACATGAGTGTCACCTCCGGCATGTACCGCACCCTCCGCAGACCCCGTCCGATGCGGCGGGCACTGCTCGCCGTCGTCAGTACGCTCGCTCTCGCGGCGGGCGCGGCGACCGTCTCGAGCACGTCCGCGAGCGCCTCCGTGCCGCCTCCGCCGTCGGGCTGGACCCAGGTCTTCGCCGACGACTTCGACGGCCCCGCGGGCAGCGGTGTCAACACCGCCAACTGGCGCTACTCCACCGGCACGGGCTACCCGGGCGGCCCGGCCAACTGGGGCACCGGCGAGATCGAGACGATGACGTCCAGCGCGGACAACGTCTCTCTCGACGGCAACGGCAATCTGCGCATCACCCCGCGGCGCGATGCCTCCGGCAACTGGACCTCGGGCCGCATCGAGACCAACCGCGCCGACTTCCAGCCCCCGGCCGGGGGCATACTGCGCGTCGAGGGCCGTATCCGGACGCCGGACGTCACCGGTGCCGCCGCCAAGGGCTACTGGCCGGCCTTCTGGATGCTGGGCGCCCCCTACCGGGGCAACTACTGGAACTGGCCCGCCGTCGGCGAGCTGGACATCATGGAGAACACCCAGGGCAACAACACGGTGTTCGCCACGATGCACTGCGGCACCGCGCCGGGCGGTCCGTGCAACGAGCACAGCGGCATCGGCAGTTCGACGACCTGCCAGGGCACGACCTGCCAGGGCGGCTTCCACACCTACCGGACGGAGTGGGACCGCTCGTCGAGCGTGGAGGAGATCCGCTTCTACCTCGACGGCAACAACTTCCACACCGTTCGGGAGAACCAGGTCGACGCGACGACCTGGACCAACGCGACGAACCACGGCTACTTCGTCATCCTCAACGTGGCGATGGGCGGCGGCTTCCCCGACGCGTTCGGCGGCGGTCCGGACGCGGGCACCCAGCCCGGGCACTCGATGCTCGTCGACTACGTGCAGGTGCTGACCTCCGGTGGCGGCGGCGACCCCGGCGACCCGGGTGAGCCCGGCGACCCGGGTGAGCCCGGCAGCCGCGACGCCTACGGCACCATCCAGGCCGAGTCCTACGACGGCCAGTCCGGCACGATGAAGGAGTCGACCTCGGACTCGGGTGGCGGCCAGAACGTGGGCGCGCTCGCGGGCGGTGACTGGCTGCAGTTCAAGGGCGTCGAGTTCGGCTCCCATCCGGCCCGGCAGTTCTCCGCGCGGGTGGCCAGCGGTGCGGGGTCCGGCGTGAGCGGGCTCGTGGAAGTACGCCTGGACAGCAGGAGCAACGCACCCATCGGCAGCTTCGCGGTGGGCAACACGGGTGGCTGGCAGTCCTGGCGGACGATCCCGGCGAACATCAGCAACGTGACGGGCACGCACGACGTCTATCTGACCTTCACCAGCGGTCAGCCCGCGGACTTCGTGAACGTCAACTGGTTCACCTTCGGCCACTGATCCCACCCCCCACACCGGCCCGCGCGGCCGGGCGGGCGAAGAGGGCTCCACACATGTGTGGGGCCCCTTTTCGCGTGTCCGGCCCCGCGCCCGGCGGGCGGGCCGCATGACCGGCACGGTTCCGCGGTACCCGCCGCCGCACGAGCGGGCCGTCAGACGTGCGCGGACCCACCCACGTAAAAGTCATACTTTTAATGGGTGTACGCCGGTTCAGACAGCGATACGGACCGACCCGGACGGCCCGGACGGCCCGGACAGACCAACGCTCACCCGTCGGGGCGTACCGACCTGCGAGCCGTGCTGCCGCCGTCCGTGCGGGCCCGCGTTGCGTTCGAGTCCGGAGGAGGCTGACGTGGTACCGGTTCACGCGAGTACGGATTTCCCCTGCCGACGACGCCGCCACCGGGGAATCACCTGCCGACGCACGCGGTTGACGCCATCGCGAGAAAGAAGATGATCACTGTGAGCGAAGCGACCGCGAGCGCGGGAGCACTGAAGCGACTGTCCGACGCGGGCGTGTCGGTCTGGCTGGACGGCCTGTCCCGGGAGCGTCTCACCTCCGGCGGTCTCACCGGACTCATCGAGGCCCGCGCCGTGACCGGTGTCATCAACGACCCCTCGGTCCTCCGGACCGCCATCCGCTCCGGGGCGGGCTACGAGGAGCAGCTCACCGATCTGGCCGTACAGGGCGTCACCGTCGACGAGGCCGTACGGATGATGACCACCGCCGACGTCCGGGCCGCCGCCGATGTGCTGCGGCCCGTGTACGAGGCGACCGGCGGCCGTGACGGCCGGGTCTCCCTCGAGGCCGACCCTCGTCTGGCGCACGACACGGCGGCCACCGTCGCCGAGGCGCGGCAGCTCGCCCGTCTGGTGGACCGGCCCAACCTGATGATCAGAATCCCGGCGACTGCGGCCGGCCTCCTCGCGATCACCGAAGTGATCGGCGCCGGCATCGGCGTCGACGCGACGCTGGTCTTCTCCCTGGAGCGCTACCGCGAGGTCATGGACGCCTACCTCGACGGTCTGGAGCGGGCACGGACCGCCGGGCTCGAGCTCGCGGCAATCCACTCCGTCGCCTCGTTCTGCGTCTCCCGCGTCGACACCGAGGTCGACAAGCGACTGACGGTGCTGGGCACGCGCGAGGCCCTCGCGCTCAGGGGCCGGGCGGCCCTGGCCAACGCGCGGCTCGCCTACGCGGCGTACGAGGAGGTGTTCGGCGGTGAGCGCTGGCTGGCGCTGGCCGGTGGGTCCCGGGCCAACAAGCAGCGGCCCCTGTGGGCGTCCACCGGGGTGAAGGACCCCGCGTACCGGGACACCCTGTATGTGGAGGAGCTGGTCGCGCCCGGCACCGTCACCACGATGTCCGAGGCCACGCTGAGCGCCACCGACGAGCACGGGGTGGTCCGTGGCGACACCGTCACCGGCGGTTACGCCCAGGCACGGGCCGATCTGGCCGCCGTGGAGCGGCTCGGGATCTCGTACGACGAGGTGGTGCGACAGCTCGAGAACGAGGGTGTCGCGAAGCTCGAGGACGCCTGGCAGGAGCTGCTGGACGCGGTGACGAAATCGCTCAACAGCAAGGGAGTTGACGCGGAATGACCGAGGAGACGACCGGACCGGGGACGGACACCCGCGACGGGACGGCCGATCGGGGGACAGGCGCCCCGGACGGCATGGCGGGACCGGCGGAAGACGCGCCCGACCGCGCGACCGCACCGGCGTCGGACACCCCCGACCACCCCACCGCACCGGCGTCGGACACGTCCGCCCACCCCACCGCACCGGCGCCAGAAACCCCCGACCGCCCCACCGGACCTGCGGCAGACACCCCCGGCGCCACGAACGAAACAGCGGGACACACCCCCGACAACCCGAACGGACGCACCCCCGGCACCACGAACGAAACGGCGGCAGACGCCCCGGTGACCGATGTGACCGCGTCGAAGGACCCGGCAGGGACCGTCGCCGCACTCCCCGCGCCCCCGGCCGGCCGGCCCAACCCGCTGCGCGACCCGCGCGACCGCCGGCTGCCCCGGGTCGCGGGCCCCTCCGGGCTCGTCATCTTCGGGGTGACCGGTGACCTGTCCCGCAGGAAGCTGATGCCGGCCGTGTACGACCTTGCCAGCCGGGGTCTGCTGCCGCCGGGCTTCTCCCTGGTCGGCTTCGCCCGCCGGGACTGGGAGGACCAGGACTTCGCCGAGGTGGTGCACGACGCGGTCAAGGAGCACGCACGGACCCCGTTCCGCGAGGAGGTCTGGCAACAGCTCTCCGAGGGCATGCGGTTCGTCCCGGGTGACTTCGACGACGACCACGCGTTCGAACAGCTGCGCAAGGCCGTCGACGAGCTGGACACCTCCCGGGGCACCAGCGGCAACCACGCCTTCTATCTCTCCGTGCCGCCGAGGTTCTTCCCGAAGGTGGTGCAGCAGCTGAAGAAGCACGGTCTGGCCGACGCCCCTGGGAGTTCCTGGCGCCGGGCGGTGATCGAGAAGCCGTTCGGCCACGACCTGAGGTCGGCCGAGGAGCTCAACGCGATCGTGCACGAGGTGTTCGAGCCGGAGCAGGTCTTCCGGATCGACCACTACCTGGGCAAGGAGACCGTCCAGAACATCCTGGCGCTGCGCTTCGCCAATCAGATGTTCGAACCGATCTGGAACCGGTCCTTCGTGGACCATGTGCAGATCACCATGGCCGAGGACATCGGCATCGGCGGCCGGGCCGGCTACTACGACGGCATCGGCGCGGCCCGTGACGTGATACAGAACCACCTCCTCCAGCTGATGGCGCTCACCGCCATGGAGGAGCCCGCCTCCTTCGACGCGGCCTCGCTGCTGACCGAGAAGCTGAAGGTGTTCCGGGCCGTTCGGCTCCCGGACGACCTCGGCCGGCACACCGTGCGCGGACAGTACGCGGGCGCCTGGCAGGGCGGGGCGAAGGTGCGCGGCTATCTGGAGGAGGAGGGCATCGACCGGGCCTCCGCCACCGACACCTACGCCGCGATCAAACTGGGTGTGGACAACCGCCGCTGGGCGGGCGTCCCCTTCTATCTGCGCACCGGCAAGCGGCTCGGCCGCCGGGTCACCGAGATCGCGGTGGTACTTCAGCGGGCCCCGCACTCCCCCTTCGACTCCACCGCCACCGAGGAACTGGGCCAGAACGCCATCGTGATCCGGGTCCAGCCGGACGAGGGCATGACGGTCCGGTTCGGCTCCAAGGTGCCGGGGACGTCGATGGAGCTGCGGGACGTGACCATGGACTTCGCCTACGGCGAGTCGTTCACCGAGTCCAGCCCGGAGGCGTACGAGCGGCTCATCCTGGATGTCCTTCTGGGGGATGCCAACCTGTTCCCCCGTCACCAGGAAGTGGAGGAGTCCTGGAAGATCCTCGACCCGATCGAGGAGTACTGGGCGTCGCACGGCAGGCCGGCTCAGTACACGTCGGGCAGCTGGGGGCCCGCGGAAGCCGACGAGATGCTCGCACGAGACGGACGGAGCTGGCGCACGCCATGAAGATCGACCTGACCGACACCACGGCAAGCAAGGTCAACAAGGCGCTGGTGCAGGGCCGCCGCGCCATCGGCACTCCGGCCGTGGGCATGGTCCTGACGATGGTGATCGTCACGGACGAGGAGAACGCCTACGACTCGATCAAGGCGGCCGAGGAGGCCTCGCACGAGCACCCCTCGCGCACCCTGGTCGTCATCAAACGGCACGCCCGCAACCCGCGCGAGCGCACCCACCCCCGGCTGGACGCCGAGGTCCGGGTCGGCTCCGAGGCCGGCACCGGGGAGACGGTGGTGCTGCGGACATACGGCGAGGTCTCCGAGCACGCCGACTCGGTGGTGCTGCCGCTGCTGCTGCCGGACGCGCCGGTGGTGGTGTGGTGGCCGGCGGACGCTCCGGAGAACCCGGCGCAGGACCCGCTGGGTGCCCTGGGCCAGCGCAGGATCACCGACCTGTACGCGGTGGAGAACCCCATGGCGGTGCTCCGGGCCCGGCGGCGCACCTACGCTCCCGGAGACACCGATCTCGCCTGGACCCGGCTCACGCTGTGGCGCTCCATGCTGGCGGCGGCGCTGGACCAGGCGCAGGCGACGGTGACCTCGGCGGCCGTGGAGGCCGAGGCCGACAACCCGGCCGCCGAACTGCTGGCGCGCTGGCTGGAGGCGCGGCTACGGGTCACCGTCGAGCGGGTGGTGACCGCCGGTCCGGTCGTCACCAAGGTCCGCCTGGGCACCGCGGACGGCGAGGTCGTCATCGACCGTCCCGAGGGCCCGCTGGCCACGCTGACCCTGCCCGGGCAGCCCGCCCGCCGGCTGGCGCTGAAGGTGCGGCCCACCTCCGAACTCATCGCCGAGGAGCTCAGGCGCCTCGACGCGGACGAGATGTACGCCGTCGCCCTGCGCGGCGAGGCCACCGTGGAGGTGCCCGTTGATGCCTGACGTCCCCGAGCCGACCCGGCGACCCGAGTGGGCCGCCCTGGCGGACCACCGCGCGGACGCGCTGCCCCAGCCGGATCTGCGCGCCCTGTTCGCGGACGACCCCTCCCGCGCGGAACGGTATGTCGTGCGGGTGGGGGATCTGCGCGTCGACTACTCCAAGCACCTGGTCGACGACGAGACGCTCGCCCTGCTGCGCGAACTGGCCGAGGCCACCGACGTGTCCGGCCGGCGCGACGCCATGTTCCGCGGCGAGAGGATCAACGTCACCGAGGACCGGGCGGTGTTGCACACCGCGCTCCGCGCCCCGCGGGACGCGGTGATCGAGGCCGACGGGGAGAACGTCGTCCCGGCCGTGCACGACGTGCTCGACCGCATGGCCGACTTCGCCGGCCGGGTGCGCTCCGGCGAGTGGACCGGGCACACCGGCAGGCGCATCCGCAATGTCGTCAACATCGGCATCGGCGGTTCCGACCTCGGCCCGGCGATGGCGTACGAGGCGCTGCGCGCCTACACGGTACGGGACCTGACCTTCCGGTTCGTGTCCAACGTGGACGGCGCCGACCTGCACGAGGCGACCCGGGACCTGGACCCGGCCGAGACGCTGTTCATCATCGCGTCCAAGACCTTCACCACCATCGAGACGGTCACCAACGCCACCTCCGCGCGGACCTGGCTGCTGGACGCCCTCAAGGACGAGGAGGCGGTCGCCAGGCACTTCGTCGCCCTGTCGACGAACGCCGAGAAGGTCGCCGGGTTCGGCATCGACACGGCGAACATGTTCGAGTTCTGGGACTGGGTCGGCGGACGCTACTCCTACGACTCGGCGATCGGGCTGTCGCTGATGATCGCCATCGGCCCGGACCGCTTCCGGGAGATGCTCGACGGGTCCCGGATCGTCGACGAACACTTCCTCAACGCGCCGGTCGAGGCCAACGCCCCGATGATCATGGGCTTGTTGGGAATCTGGTACAACAACTTCTTCGACGCGCAGTCGCACGCGGTGCTGCCGTACTCGCACTACCTGTCGAAGTTCACCGCCTACCTCCAGCAGCTGGACATGGAGTCCAACGGCAAGTCGGTGGACCGTCAGGGCCAACCCGTCGCCTGGCAGACAGGACCGGTGGTGTGGGGCACGCCCGGCACCAACGGGCAGCACGCCTACTACCAGTTGCTCCATCAGGGTACGAAGCTGATTCCGGCCGACCTGATCGGCTTTGCCCGCCCGGTCGCCGGCCTGAGCGGCGAACTCCGAGCCCAGCACGACCTGTTGATGGCCAACCTGCTCGCACAGGGGCAGGCGCTCGCCTTCGGCAAGACCGCCGAGGAGGTGCGGGCGGAGGGCGTACCCGAGGAGCAGGTGCCGCACCGCACGTTCCAGGGCAACCATCCCACCACCACGATCCTGGCCACCGAGCTGACCCCCTCGGTGCTGGGCCAGCTGATCGCGCTGTACGAGCACAAGGTGTTCGTACAGGGCGCGATCTGGAACATCGACTCCTTCGACCAGTGGGGCGTCGAACTCGGCAAGGTCCTCGCCAGGCGGGTCGAGCCCGCCCTCACGGCAGGCACCGACGTCCCCGGCCTCGACCCGTCCACGGCCGCACTGGTGGCCGCCTACCGCGAACGCAGGAAGTGAACTGACATGCAGATCGGTCTTGTTGGTCTCGGCAAGATGGGCGGCAACATGCGCGAGCGCATCCGCAACGCCGGCCACACCGTCATCGGGTTCGACACGGATCCCGAACGCTCCGACGTCGACCACCTGTCCGACCTCGTCGACCGGCTCGACGGACCGCGCGTGGTGTGGGTGATGGTTCCGGCGGGGGCCGTCACCCAACGCGTCATCGATCAGCTGGGGAGCCTGCTCAAGCCCGGTGACACCGTCGTCGACGGTGGCAACTCCCGCTGGACCGACGACGAGAAACACGCCAAGGAGCTGGGCGCCCGGGGCATCGGCTTCGTGGACGCGGGCGTCTCGGGCGGCGTGTGGGGCCTGGAGCACGGGTACGCGCTGATGGTCGGCGGCGACGAGGAGCATGTGGAGCGGCTGGAGCCGATCTTCCACGCGCTCAAGCCGGACGGTCCGTACGGCTATGTCCACGCGGGCAAGGTCGGGGCGGGGCACTTCGCGAAAATGGTCCACAACGGCATCGAGTACGCCATGATGCAGGCCTACGCCGAGGGCTGGGAGCTGCTCGAGAAGGCCGACTCGGTGGACAACGTCCGGGAGGTGTTCCGCTCCTGGCAACAGGGCACCGTCATCCGCTCCTGGCTGCTGGACCTGGCGGTCGACGCCCTCGACGAGGACGAGCACCTGGAGGGGGTGCGGGGCTACGCCGACGACTCCGGCGAGGGCCGCTGGACCGTGGAGGCGGCCATCGACAACGCCGTGCCACTGCCCGCGATCACCGCCTCCCTGTTCTCCCGGTTCGCCTCCCGCCAGGAGGACTCCCCGCAGATGAAGATGGTCGCGGCACTGCGGAACCAGTTCGGTGGCCACGCCGTCGAGTCGGCGAAGAAGGCCTGAGGGCGTGGGTGATCTGCTGCTGGCGCGGCACGGTGAGACGGAGTGGAGCAGAGACGGCCGGCACACCGGCCGCACCGATCTGCCGCTGACTCCGCGCGGTGAGGACCAGGCCAGGTCCCTCGCCCCGCTGCTGGCGGGCCG
The DNA here is from genome assembly GCF_055569765.1 of Streptomyces sp. NPDC031365. Lineage (NCBI taxonomy): Bacteria > Bacillati > Actinomycetota > Actinomycetes > Kitasatosporales > Streptomycetaceae > Streptomyces > Streptomyces sp. NPDC031365. Next base: position 8,836 of record NZ_JBVIIM010000045.1, read on the forward strand.
GACCTTCGTACTGGTCCTCACCAGCCCGCTGGTCCGCGCCCGGCACACCGCCGGGCTGGCGGGCCTTGCGGACGCCGAGCCGGAACCCGACCTGCGGGAGTGGGACTACGGCGGCTACGAGGGGATCACCACGGCGGACATCCGCCGCGCCCGGCCCGGCTGGGACCTGTGGACCGACGGGGTGCCGCCCGGCCGGGAGTTCCCCGGGGAGTCGACGGAGCAGGTCGGCGAACGCGCGGACCGGGTGCTGTCCCAGGTGGCCGGCGTGCTGGACGAGGGGGACGTGATGCTGGTGGCCCACGGCCATCTGCTGCGCGTCCTGACGGCCCGCCGTCTGGGCCTTCCCCCGGCCGACGGCCGTCTGTTCCGTCTGGAGACGGGCACCCTGAACCGGCTCTCCCTGGAACACGGCAGCCCGGTCGTCGCGGAGTGGAACACCCGGCCGTGACGTGACCACGAGCCCGGGCAAGCCCCACCCGAAGGGGCTCGGGGAACCGCGCGAGGGGGTCCGGGGCCAAAGCCCCCGAGGACGGGACGGGACGGACAGGGCGGGGCGGCAGGGGCGAGGAAACCCCGCCCACCGACCGGCGTGGTCCGTCCGAGCGCGAGTGGAGCGGACCCCTCCGGTCGAGCGGCGCATCCGCGACCGGTCAGGAATCGAGAAGCGCCGGTGGCCGGCTCCCGCCTAGCCTAGCCTTGGCACGGCAACCGAACGGGAACACCCGTTCGAGCAAGGGGGCGGACCGCAGCCGCCGAAGGACGACCGGGTGCGTCTGCCGAAGCCGGCGGACCGGGCCGGGCCAGGAACGCCGGCGGAGACCGCGAGTGCGGCCCCGCCCGACGGATGGAGAAGCATGAGCATGGCCACGAGGACAGACCAGCAGCCGGCCGCGCCGCACGCCGCCGACAGCCACGATCTGATCCGTGTGCACGGCGCGCGCGAGAACAACCTCAAGGACGTCAGCGTCGAACTCCCCAAGCGCCGTCTGACCGTGTTCACCGGCGTGTCCGGCTCGGGCAAGAGCTCACTGGTGTTCGACACGATCGCCGCCGAGTCGCAGCGGATGATCAACGAGACGTACAGCGCCTTCCTGCAGGGCTTCATGCCGACGCTGGCACGGCCCGAGGTCGACGTGCTCGACGGGCTGACCACGGCGATCACCGTCGACCAGCAGCGGATGGGGTCCGACCCGCGCTCCACGGTCGGCACCGCCACCGACGCCAACGCGATGCTGCGCATCCTCTTCAGCCGGCTCGGCAAACCGTACTTCGGCCCGCCCGGCGCGTTCTCCTTCAACGTCGCCTCGGTCCAGGCGAGCGGAGGATTCACGGTCGACCGCGGTGCCGACAAGACCAAGACCGAGAAGGTCTCCTTCAACCGCACCGGCGGCATGTGCACGCACTGCGAGGGAAGGGGCACGGTCTCCGACATCGACCTCGCCCAGCTCTACGACGACTCCAAGTCGCTCTCGGAGGACCCCTTCACCATCCCCACCTACACCGGCGGCGGCTGGGTGGTGCGGGTCATCGCCGAGTCGGGCTTCTTCGACCCGGACAAGCCCATCCGCGAGTACACCAAGAAGGAGCGGCACGACTTCCTGTACCGCGAGCCGACCAAGGTGAAGATCAACGGCATCAACCTCACCTACGAGGGGCTGATCCCCAAGCTCCAGAAGTCGATGCTCAACAAGGACCGGGAGGCGATGCAGCCGCACATCCGGGCGTTCGTCGACCGGGCGGTCACCTTCGCCACCTGCCCCGAGTGCGACGGCACCCGTCTCACCGAGGGGGCACGGTCGTCGAAGATCAAGAAGATCAGCATCGCCGACGCCTGCTCGATGGAGATCAGGGACCTGGCCGAGTGGGTCCGCGGCCTCGACGAGCCGTCGGTGAAGCCGCTGCTCACCGCGCTCCAGCACACCCTCGACTCGTTCGTCGAGATCGGACTCGGCTATCTGTCGCTCGACCGTGCGTCCGGCACCCTGTCGGGCGGTGAGGCGCAGCGCGTGAAGATGATCCGCCATCTCGGCTCCTCGCTCACCGATGTCACCTACGTCTTCGACGAGCCCACCATCGGCCTGCACCCGCACGACATCCAGCGGATGAACAACCTGCTGCTGCGGCTGCGGGACAAGGGCAACACGGTGCTGGTGGTCGAGCACAAGCCGGAGGCGATCGCCATCGCCGACCACGTCGTCGACCTCGGCCCCGGCGCCGGTACGGCGGGCGGCACGGTCTGCTTCGAGGGCACCGTCGAGGGACTGCGGGCCAGCGACACGGTCACCGGCCGTCATCTCGACGACCGGGCCTCGGTGAAGGAGACGGTCCGCAAGGCCACCGGCACACTCTCGATCCGCGGCGCGAAGGCGAACAACCTGCGGGAGGTCGACGTCGACCTCCCGCTCGGCGTGCTCACCGTCGTCACCGGCGTGGCGGGCTCCGGCAAGAGCTCGCTGGTGCACGGGTCGATCCCCGCCGACGAGGGCGTGATCGCGGTCGACCAGACCCCGATCCGCGGCTCCCGGCGCAGCAACCCGGCCACCTACACCGGGCTGCTCGACCCGATCCGCAAGGCGTTCGCCAAGGCCAACGGGGTGAAGCCGGCGCTGTTCAGCGCCAACTCCGAGGGCGCTTGCCCCACCTGCAACGGCGCCGGCGTGATCTACACCGACCTCGGGATGATGGCGGGAGTCTCCACCACCTGCGAGGACTGCGGGGGCAAGCGGTTCCAGGCATCCGTGCTGGAGTACCGCTTCGGCGGGCGTGACATCAGCGAGGTGCTCGCGATGCCGGTGGCGGAGGCCGAGGAGTTCTTCCGCACCGGCGACGCCCGTACGCCCGCCGCGCACAGGATCCTCGAGCGGCTCGCCGACGTCGGGCTCGGATACCTGACCCTGGGCCAGCCGCTCACCACCCTGTCCGGCGGTGAGCGGCAGCGGCTCAAGCTGGCCACGCACATGGGCGACAAGGGCGGTGTCTACGTCCTCGACGAGCCGACCACCGGGCTCCACCTCGCCGACGTCGAGCAGCTGCTCGGCCTGCTGGACCGACTGGTCGACTCCGGCAAGTCGGTCATCGTGATCGAGCACCACCAGGCGGTCATGGCGCACGCCGACTGGATCATCGACCTCGGTCCCGGCGCCGGCCACGACGGCGGCCGGGTCGTCTTCGAGGGCACCCCCGCCGACCTGGTCGCCGCCCGCTCCACCCTCACGGGTGAGCACCTCGCGGAGTACGTCGGCGCCTGAGGCGGGTCCCGCGCGGCCCCGGGGCGCTATGCTCCGGCGCCGCGCGGGATGCCGTACGCCCGGTCCACCCGCAGCCGCAGCACCAGCCGCCGGTCGCGGACCATCGCCGCGCGGTAGTCGTCCCAGTCGGAGTGCTCGCCGTTGAGGTCGCGGTAGAGCCGGATGAGCTCCTCCACCGTCTCGTCGTAGGGATCCCCGGCGACGGGTGACAGTCCTGCCGTGCCTTCCGCCACCGTGTAGGCCCACCGGTCGGGAGTGGTGACGTGGTAGGACGCCCGGGGGTCGCGCCGCAGGTTGCGGGTCTTGGCCCGGTCGTCCGTGAGCGAGACGCGGATGACGCGCTCACCTGGGTAGTAGGCGTGCATGACGTTCGACAGCTGGGGCCGTCCATCGCGTTTCAGTGTGACGAGCACTCCGCCGTGCTCCTCGGAGAGCAGGGCGAGCAGTGCGTTCTGTTCGGCGTCCTGAGTCATGACTCGATCAACGGTCCGCACCGGGCCGGCGTTCCCAAGGAGAGCGATGGGAGTACTGCGGCAGGAGGCCGAGCCCGAGGAGGCCGGGCTGGACGCGACGGCACTGGAGCGCCTGGACGGGCATTTCGCCCGCCTGGTCGACGAGGGGAAGCTGCCCGGATTCCTCGTCGCCGTCGCCCGGGGCGGACGCGTCGCGCACCTCACGGCGTACGGGGCGCGGGACGTCGCGGCCGGGCTGCCCGTGCGGAGCGACACGCTGTGGCGGATCTACTCCATGACCAAGCCGGTGACCGCCGTGGGCGCGCTGATGCTGATGGAGGAGGGGCGGCTGTCGCTGGACGACCCGGTGGGCCGCCACCTGCCGGCGTTCGCCGAACCCCGCGTGTACGAGAGCGGCTCCGGTGACCGGGTACGCACCCGCCCGGCCGCCGGCCCTCTCCTGATACGGCATCTGATGACGCACACCGCCGGGCTGACGTTCGCCTTCTATCACACCCATCCCGTCGACGCGCTGTACCGCGCGGCCGGGCTGGAGTCGTCGGTGGCACCGGGGAAGGACCTGGCGGGGACGACCGATGTGTACGCGAGTCTGCCGCTGCAGTTCGATCCGGGGACGCAGTGGAACTACTCGGTCGCCTCGAACGTCCTGGGGCGGATCATCGAGGTGGTGTCGGGCCGTCCGCTCGACGAGTACCTCACCGAGCGGGTCTTCCGGCCGCTCGGTATGACGGACGCCGGATTCCAGGTCACCGACGCCCAGGCGGAGCGCCTCGCGGAGATGTACGGGGAGGCGGACGACGGCGGCATCGAACCGATCGCGGGGCTTCCGCTGCGGGGACGCCCCCGTTTCCTGTCCGGCAGCGGCGGCATGGTGGCCTCCGCCCACGACCTGCACCGGTTCATGGAACTCCTGCGCCGGCGCGGCGAACTCGACGGCACGCGGCTGCTCGCCCCGGAGACGGTGGACCTGATGACCCGCAACCACCTGCCCGGCGACGCCGATCTGCGGGCCTTCGGCAGCCGCCCCGCGCACGACGAACCCGGCAACGAGGGCGTCGGTTTCGGCCTCGGCGTCTCCGTGGTCATCGACCCGTCGCGCACCCAGGCACCGTCGAGTCCCGGCAGCTACGGCTGGAGCGGGGTGGCCACCACCACCTTCTGGGTCGACCCGGACCGCGACCTGACCGTGCAGTTCTGCACTCAGGTGCGGCCCAGGTCGTCCCACACCGTCTTCCGGGACCTCAAGCGGCTGGTGCACGAGGCGGTGGCCCGCTGACCGGGCCGCCGTCAGGACAGGTGCGCCACCGCGTCCAGATGGGGCAGATGGTGGTCGAGGCGCTCCCGCTTGGTGCGCAGATAGGTGATGTTGCTCTCGCACGGCGGGATCAGCAGCGGCACCTGCTCGGTGACCTGGACGCCGTGCCGCACCAACGCCTCGCGCTTGCGCGGGTTGTTGGACATCAGCCGCACCGACCGCACACCCAGGTCCTGGAGCATCCCGGCGGCGACGGCGTAGTCACGGGCGTCCACCGGCAGACCGAGTGCGAGATTCGCCTCGACGGTGTCCAGCCCGTCCGCCTGGAGGGCCATCGCCCGCAGCTTGGCGAGCAGCCCGATGCCACGGCCCTCGTGGCCCCTCAAGTAGACGACCACGCCGGCCCCTTCGGCCACGACCGCGCGCAGTGCCGCCGCCAGCTGGTCTCCGCACTCGCAGTGCTGGGAACCGAAGGCGTCGCCGGTCAGGCACTCCGAGTGCAGCCGGGTGAGGACCCGGTCCCTGCCGAGATCGCCGTGGACCAGGGCGACTTGTTCGTCACCGCGGTCGTGGTCCAGATAACCGACCGCCTGGAACTTCCCGTACACGGTGGGCAGCGGCGCATTCACGACGCGTTCCACACCGGTCTGCCGCGGAGGCTTCTTGCCGAGTACGCCTACTTTTTCTGTCATGATTCTCGAGTTCCTAAGCAGAGACGAAAGGCCGTGACGATATGGGTGGTTCACACATGCGGTCGGCGGCATACGGCCCGGTGCACGGTCTGTTGCCGGCGGATACTACTGAGGATGTACGGACGCGGGGAGCCGACGTCTCACAGCAGATCGCGGTTCTTCCGGTAGGGAGTTACGAGCAGCACGGTCCCTTCCTGCCGCTGGCGACCGACACACTGGTCGCCTGTGCGATCGCGCGGGAGATCGCCGACGCCTACCCGGTACACCTCCTCCCTCCGGTGACGATGTCGTGCTCGCACGAGCACGCGGCCTGGCCGGGGACCGTCTCCGTCTCCTCCGTGACCCTGCACGCGGTGATCCGGGACATCGCCGACTCGCTCCGCCGGTCGGGCGTGGACACCCTGGTACTGGTCAACGGGCACGGCGGAAACTACGTCCTGGGCAACGCCGTTCAGGAATCCTCGGCCCGCGGCGAAAAGATGGCCCTGTTCCCGGCCCCGGAGGACTGGGAGACGGCGCTCGAGCGGGCCGGCATCGTCACCTCTCTCCTCACCGACATGCACGCCGGCGAAATCGAGACTTCCATCCTTCTGCACACTCATCCCGCATTGCTCCGACCCGGTTATGAGACCTCCGACCACGTCGCGGACGACCGACGCCATCTCCTGACCCTCGGCATGACGGCCTATACGGATTCCGGCGTCATAGGCCGCCCTTCCCTCGCCTCAGCGGAAAAGGGCAGGGAACTCCTGGCGAGTCTGACGGATTCCTTCGACGCGTACATTTCACTCCTGACGGACCCGAACACCCCGCCGCCCTCCGGCGCTTGAGGACGAGGCCGAGCGCCGCCCCCCAGCCCGTCCGGCGTGTGAGGACGAGGCCGAAGGCCGACAGGAGGTCCGGGGGCGACGCCCCCGGCGATGGGAGGGGAAGGGGCGGCCGGGGCGGAAGAACCACGGCCATCGCCACGCCGCACCCCGCCGTACCACCGCACTACCAGCACCACAGCCCCCGGCAGACTCGCCACCAGACTGAGCACCCCGTACACCACGGCAACCGTCAGGCCCACCCCCGCCCCCAGCCCCGCCGCCCCGAACGCCCACGCGGTAACCCCCTCCCGCGGCCCCCAGCCCCCCACATTCAGTGGCAGCCCCATGGCCAGCAGCGCCAGCACCGCAAGCGGCAGCAACTCCGTCACCGGCGCCCCCGCCCCGGCAACCCGCGCAGCGAGCACGAACATGGCAACGTACCCAGCCAGCACCACCGCGGAAGACACGAGAACACCAGGCGCGCTGCGCCGGGAGCACAGCCCTTCCCGCGCCTCCCCGAAGATCCCGCGCACCCCCCGCCCCGGCCCTCGCCCCCGCGCCGGTGCCCGATTCATCCGCAGAGCAAGCCCCACCGCACAGGCCCCCACCACCCCGAGCCCCACCACCGGCGCCACCTGCCGCACCGGCCCGAGCACCGGTGACGGCATGCTCACCAGCACCACTCCCCCGGCGACGAACAGCGCGAGCTGCCCCGCCGTACGCTCCAGCACCACCGCCCGCACCCCCCGCCCCATGTCCCCGGCCTCTTTCCCGTGCCGCACGGCCCGGTGCACATCCCCCAGGACACCCCCGGGCAGGGCCGCGTTGAGGAACAGGGCACGGTAGTAGTCCGCGACGGCCGCCCCCAGCGGCAGCCCGATGCCGATCCCCCGCGCCACCACCGCCCAGCGCCACGCGCTGAACGCGGTGGTCACCAGCCCGATCCCCAGCGCCGCGAGCACCGTGGGCCCGTCGATGCGCCGCAGCCCGTCCAGGAACGCCCCGGTACCGAGCCGCCAGAACAGCACCGCGAGGATCACGACACCGGCGAGGGTGCCCAGACGCGTACGTACGGTACGGGTGTTGAGCCGCGCGAACCGAACCCGGAACGCACCCCCACCCTCCCCGGACGCCCTCACCGCGGTGACTTCCACCGTCTCCGAACTCATCCGGCCCCGCCCACCGGGCGGCACAGAGCGAGCAGATCGGTGTGATGGACGACCACCCGCAACTCCTCCGCCGCACAGGCCTCCAGCCGCTCGGCCAGATAGCCGTCGGCGCGCGACGCCAGCTCCGGCCGCTCCTCCACCGCCGCACCGACCCACCCCCGGAGCCACTGTTCGGTCAGCGCCGCCTGCTCCGGCCCGAGACGCCAGGGGCTCGGGTTCAGCCGCACGGTCGCCCCGTGTCCGGCGAACGCCTCGGCCGCGGCCGTGACCGCGTCGGGCCCGAGCAGACCGCCCCGCCGCTGGTGGGCGTTGAACGCCTCGGTGATCTCCTCGTCCATCGCATGCGGCGCGGTCAGCTCCACACGCCCCGCCACCGACAGCGTCAGCAGGGCGGGACAGCCGGCCCCCGCGCAGGCGGCGGCGAGGGCACCGATCTCCTCGCGGGTGAGGACGTCGAGCAGCGCGGACGCGGTCACCAGTGAGGCGCCGGACAGCACGTCCGCCGTGAGCCGGGCGACGTCCCCGCGTCGGGTCTCGACGGTGACATGGCTGCCGTCGGCGGCGGAGCGAGGGGAGGCGGCGGCGGCGAAGTGCAGCAGATAGGGGTCCCGGTCGTGCAGGACCCAGTGCTGGGCGCCGTCGAGGTGGGGCGCGAGCCAGCGGCCCATCGAACCGGTGCCGCAGCCGATGTCGTGGATGACGAGACCGTCCGCCCGGCGCGGCAGGTTGACGAGCCGGCTGCGCAACGGGTCGAGCAGGTCGTACGAGCGGGCGGCGGCGTCGGCCGGTTCGCGCAGTTGGAGCCACTCGGGCGCGTAGCGGGCCGGTTCGTCGTCGCCGGTGTCCCGCAGCCTCAGGGTGGCCCGCTCCCCGGGGCGGGGCGCGGCGGGACCGGCGCCGGGGATGACGGGCGGTCCGGCGGTACCGGTGCTCTCGGGTTCCACGGTGCTCCCTGACCGGCCGGGGGCCGTGTCCGTGACGTCCCGGGGGCCGGGCTGGGCCGGGACCGTACCGCCGTGCTGGGTGGTGGTCGCCGGTTCGGTCATGCGGCCCTCCGGGGTTCGGTCGGGAGCCGGCGCAGTACCGCCGCCAGGCTCTGTGCGGTGCTCGCCCAGCCTGCCAGCGCGGCCCGCCGGCTGCGTGCCGCCGCCTTCAGCCGGCGGCGCACGTCCGCCTCGCCGAACCATCCGCGCAGTTCGGCGGCGATGGCGGCGGGGTTCTCCGGCGGGACGAGGATGCCGGGCACTCCCCCGTCGGGTGCGCGGCCGACTGCCTCGGGCAGTCCACCGACGTCGGTCGCCAGTACCGGGATGCCGCGCGCCAGCGCCTCGGTGACCGCCATGCCGTACGTCTCCGCGTACGAGGTGAGCACCATCAGGTCGGCGGCGGCGTAGCTCGCGTCGAGTGCGGCTCCGGTCCGCGGGCCCGTCAGCTCCAGCCGGTCCTGAAGTCCGTGCAGGCGGATGAGTTCTCGCAGATGGGTGACGTAGGCGGGGTCGTGGCCGAGACCGCCGACGAGCGAGCAGTTCCACGGGAGGTCGGCCACCGAGGCCAGGGCCTCCACGAGCCGGTGCTGCCCCTTGCGCGGTGTCACGGCGGCCACGCACACCAGTCGCGAGACACCGTCGGTGCCGGGCGCGAGGGGGGCGATGTCGGCGCCGGGCGCGGCGACATGGACACGGTCGGGTGCCAGTCCGTGGTGGGAGACGAGACGGCGTACGGCCCAGTCGCTGGTGGCGATGACGGCCGGGACCGCCCGCAGCACCGCTCGTTCACGGGCGTCCAGTTCGGCGGCGAGGGCCGCGTCGAGCCCGGTCTCGTCGCCGAGGGGGAGATGGACGATTACGGCCATGCGCAGCCGTCCCTCCTCCGCCTCCGGGACGACGATCCCGGGCACCCCGCAGGCGACCAGCCCGTCAAGCAGGACGACGCTGCCGTCCGGCAGTTCCCTCAGGGTGCGGGCGAGTTCCGCCCGGGCGGTGGCGTCGGGCAGGGGCCAGTCACCGGACACGGCGTGCCGCCGCACCTGCCAGCCGAACCCGGGCAGGTCCAGACAGGCACGGCGGTCGTAGGCGTTGCCGCCGCTCGGCGCGGCCGGGTCGTCGACGCCGGCCGGCATCACGAAGTGCACCGTGCGCAGGGACATGGGGATGATCCCGTCGTTCCGCGGAAAGGACGTCTGCCGGGGAACATAGCCCAGGCGGGCGGTCCCGGCCCGGTCGATGGCCGTGTCGGCCCGGTCGATGGCCGTGTCCGCCCTGCCGGCAGTCGTGTCCGCCCGGCGGACAGTCGTGTGGCTCACAGCGCACGCTCGTAACTCGCCCAGGCGATGTGCGACTCGTGCAGCGCGACGGCGATCTTCGCGATGCCCTTGGCGCCTTCGCCGAGGGCACCCTTGTGGATGCGTTCGGCGAGCCGGTCGGCGATGACCTTGGCCAGATACTCCGTGGAGGTGTTGATCCCCGCGAAGTCGGGTTCGCTGTCGAGATTGCGGTAGTTCAGCTCGCCGACGACGGCTCCGAGTTCCTGTGTGGCGAGGCCGATGTCGACGACGATGTTGTCCTCGTCCAGCTGCTCGCGCCGGAACGTCGCGTCCACGAGGAACGTGGCCCCGTGCAGACGCTGGGCCGGTCCGAAGACCTCGCCGTGGAAGCTGTGGGCGATCATGATGTGATCGCGGACGGTGATGCTGAACAACGGACGACCCTCCAGGTGCGGCGCGTCTGTTCCCCGTCCGGTCTCCGGCGGGGATTGCCGTGTAGTACGGCTGACTGTCTTCCCCTGTTCAGCGTCCGCTACGTCTTTTCTCAGGTCAGGCGTGTGTGCTGTGGTCCGGGTCGGTGTAGCGCACGCGGTGGCACAGCGCGGGGATCTCACCGGAGGCGAGCCGGGGCATGACGCCGGGCAGCTCCTCGAAGGCGGATTCGCCGGTGACGAGGGCGTCGAGCGCGGGGTCGGCGAGCAGGTCGAGGGCGAGCGCGAGCCGGTCGGCGTAGCCGCGGTGGGCGCGGGCCGGGGAGACGGTGCCGACCTGGCTGCCGCGGATGACCAGCCGTCTGGAGTGGAATGCCTCGCCCAGCGGCAGGCTCACCCTCCGGTCGCCGTACCAGCTGAGTTCGACGACGGTGCCCTCGGGGCGGAGCAGTTCGAGTGCCCGGTTCAGACCCTGTTCGGTGGCGCTGGCGTGGACGACCAGGTCGCACTCGCCGAGGGCGTCACCGGGCAGCGCGAATCCGACACCGAGGGCCTCGGCGGTCTTCGCGCGTGCGGGGTCCGCGTCGACGAGCTGGACGCGTGCGCCCGGGAAGCGTGCCAGCAGCGCCGCCACCGAGCAGCCGACCATCCCGCCGCCGACCACGGCGATACGGTCACCGAGCAGCGGCGCCGCGTCCCACAGGGCGTTGACGGCGGTCTCCACGGTGCCGGCGAGCACGGCCCGCCCGGCGGGTACGCCGTCGGGCACTGGGGTGACGGCGTGCGCGGGAACGACGTACCGCGTCTGATGCGGGTAGAGGCAGAACACCGTGCGCCCGGTGAGCTCCGCGGGTCCCTCCTCCACCACGCCCACATTGAGGTAGCCGTACTTCACCGGCCCCGGGAAGTCACCTTCCTGGAACGGCGCGCGCATCGCGGTGTGCTGGCTCTCGGGCACGCCACCGCGGAAGACGAGCATCTCGGTGCCGCGGCTCACCCCGGAGTAGAGCGAGCGCACCAGCACCTCGTCCGGGCCGGGCGCCGGCAGGGCGACCTCGCGGATCTCTCCTCGGCCAGGTGAGTCGAGCCAGTACGCACGAGCGGCGCGGTTCATCGAAGTCCTCCTGAACGATCGGGATCCTGCACGCGTACCGAGTGGTGCACAGGCCGCGCACAAGGTAGCGGCGTTGATCGACTCTGTCATACGGCCGGAGGATGCTCGGTGGCCCTGAACAACAGTTACGACGCGAGGCTCGTACAGCAGGAGACCGCCCTGGGGGCGGGCCTACAGATCCTGTTGCTGGCCCTGATCGGTACGGCGATCGGCATGGGCCCGGCGGGCTGGCTGACCGGCCTCGCGTTCGCGATCGCCACCTGGGCAGTACTGTCCCGGGCCCTGTACCGGTCCCGGCTGCGCTCCTTCGGCGCGGCGAACCGGGTCACCCTCGGCCGGGCCACCCTCGTCGGCGGGGTGACCGCGCTGGTCGCCGACTCGTTCCAGGACTCACCGCCCGTCTCCCTCTTCGTCGGTCTGACCGCCGTGGCCCTGATCCTCGACGGCGTCGACGGCAAGGTGGCACGCCGGACCGGTACGTCGACTCCGCTGGGCGCCCGCTTCGACATGGAGGTGGACGCGTTCCTGATCCTGGTGCTGAGTGTGTACGTGTCGATGGCGATGGGCCCGTGGGTGCTGCTGATCGGGGGCATGCGGTACGTCTTCGTGGCCGCCGCACGTGTCTGGCCCTGGCTGACCGCCCCCCTCCCGCCGAGCACGGCCCGCAAGACGGTGGCCGCACTCCAGGGTGTGCTGCTGCTGGTGGCGGGCGCGGCACTGCTGCCGCACGCGGTGAACGTGGGCGTGGTGGCCCTGGCCCTGGGGCTCCTGGTGTGGTCGTTCGGTCGCGATGTGCGGTGGCTGTGGCGCACGGCGCGGGTGGTGGCGGCTCCGTCCGCTCACGAGGTACGGCGGGAACTGGTCGCGAGCTGACGCCGGGGCAGCGAGCAGGCAGTACGCAGTCACTCCACTGGAGCACCACGCTCATCGAGCCTTTCCTGCTGTTCAACGGGGTGAGGAACGCCGGACACGGCACCGGGGAATTTGACGCGGTCCCGATCACACCCCTAAAACTACACACATGACATTCATTTTCAACAGTGCGAGGCGCTGGTGAGGATCGCGTTCGTCGGCAAGGGCGGCAGCGGCAAGACCACCCTGTCCGCCCTCTTCACCCGCCACCTGTCCCACTCCGGCGCCCCGGTCCTCGCCATCGACGGCGACATCAACCAGCACCTGGCGCAAGCACTCGCCCCCAGCGAGGACAGCCCGCCGACACCCCCTCCTCTGGGCCCGGGCATCCCCGACATCAAGGCCTTCCTGCGAGGCACCAACCCCCGTATCACCTCCCCCGAGTCCATGATCAAGACGACCCCGCCCGGCCGGGGCTCACGTCTCCTGCGCCTCCTCGGCGACGACGCACTGCACGCGCGGCACGTCTCCCGGGCAGCCGGCGGGATCCCGCTGATGGTCACGGGCGAGTTCGACGAGAGCGACCTGGGGGTCGCCTGCTACCACTCCAAACTGGGCGCGGTGGAGCTTTACCTCGGCCACCTCGTCGACGGCCCCGGCGAGTACGTCGTGGTCGACATGACCGCCGGCGCCGACGCCTTCGCCTCCGGACTGTTCACCCGCTTCGACATGACCTTCCTGGTTGCCGAACCGACCCGCAAGGGCGTCTCGGTCTACCGCCAGTACCGCGACCACGCCCGCGAATTCGGCATCCGCATCGCGGTCATCGGCAACAAGGTGACCGGCGAGGACGACCTCCTCTTCCTCAAGGAACAGGTCGGCGACGACCTGCTGACCCACCTGGTGCAGTCGGACTGGGTACGCGCGGCGGAACAGGGCCGGGCCGAGTCGGAGGCGCTCGACGCGCTGGAGCCACAGAACCGCCATGCCCTGACGGTCCTCCGCGAGACGGTGGACGCACAGACCCGTGACTGGGCCCGCCTGCACCGCCACGCCGTCGAGTTCCACCTCCGCAACGCACGCACGTGGGCGGACGCGCGCACGGGCGAGGACCTGGCCGCCCAGGTGGACCCCGGCTTCGTACCGGGTCCGGCCGCCCTCGCCTGACGCACACCACCACCCTTCACCCCCTCAGCGAGAACGGACTCTCCTTCATGTCCCTCGACGTCTCCCCCAGGCTTCTCGCCGAAGCCGAGCAAGGGAACATCCGCGAGCAGGACTTCGTGGACACCGTCCGCACATCCCTGCCCTATGCCTACGATCTGATCGCCTCCCTCGCTACCGAACTCAAGGCCGGGACAGCCGACTTCACGGACAACCAGACCCCTCCCCCTTCCGAGAAGGAACGCGGCCAGCTCCTCCGCGCCCTCGCCAGCGACGCGATCCGCGGCAGCCTGGAGCGCCACTTCGGCGTGGCCCTGGCCTTCCAGAACTGCCACCGGGTGGCGGCGTTCCGCCCCGAGGCGAGGGACGGTGACACACACGGCCGCTTCACGTCGGTCCGGTCCCAGATCCTGAACCAGTCCCCGGAGTTCAGGGACTGCTGACCCACCCGCCTCACCCGCCGGCTACTCGATCCCCGCGGCATCGAGTAGCCGGACCACGTCCTTGCGCCCACAGCCCAGCAGTCGCGCCCGATGAGCGGCCATCAGCACCAGGTGCGCGACGATCTCGGCCGCGTACCCGTTCCCGGTTTCGGCGTCGAACCACTCCTGGGGCTTCTCGACACCCAGGCCGTTCATCACCAGCCCGTGCTCGCGCCGGATCTCCGCCACCATGCCGGCGACCGCATCCATCAGCGTCCTCCCCGGCCGCTCGCACTCCAGGGCGAAAGCAGACTCATCGTGCACTCCGGTCGTCGCGCCGGGAAAGAGCGGGAGGTCCCCGTCACCGGTTCGAACGGACCGCCGCCCCCGCACGAGCCCTTGTCGCACAGCATCACCCGATCGTGTGACATCCCGCGCCGACGACATCACCAGCGTGACGGACGGCCGTTTCCCGGGAGCAGGTGTCAGCACCGGGCGATATCCTCTCAAGGCGCTTGCGACACATGTGTCTTACGACCACGGGGGGTGTCCATGCACGGCAGCGACCAGAACTTCCCTCAGGACTGCCCGGGGGGTCATCCGGGTATGTCGACCGAGGCCGGGATCGACGTCCAGCGACAACTGGAGTCGCTGATCCAGGACTTCCGGAGCAGCGATCCCCCGATGCCGGTGATCGTGCTGCACGCCGAGGACCCCGCCGACGACGACCGCGTCACCGAACTCGTCGACGAACTGCGCGAAGGACAACTGCGCCACGGTACGCGCCTGGCCGTCGCCCCGACCGGGCCGCAGCCGGAGAACCTCGACCCCACCGCCCAGGCCGTGCGGCTCCTGCGTGACCTCGGCGACTCCCGGAAGTGGGGCGACCGCTCCGCCGCCTACCGGCCCTACTCCTTCCCCCGCCTGGGCCTCGTCCGCACGCTCCAGGAGGCCACCGAGGACGAGGAGATGCGCCAGCACTGGCCGACCGCCCCGACCGGCACTCCGGACGGGAACGCCCAGCGGGAGCAGGCCCAGACGCATCTGCTGCGCATCCTGGCCCGGCAGCGCTGGCGCCCCCTCAGGCCCTCGCGCCGGCCCCGGCAGGTGCTGCTCAACGACGTGCAGCAGTTCCTCCCCATGGGCGTCCTGGGAGCGTTCACCGCGCTGCTCACCCGCCCCGAGTGGTACGTCGCCGTCCTGGCGGGCATCGGGCTGATGATCCTGCTCGCCGCCCTGAACCACGTCCCCGGACGCGCGCCCCTCTTCCTGTGGCTGCGCAGGGAGAGCCGGTGGTTCCTGACCACGACGTTCCTCCAGTCCGCCGCCCGCCGTCAGTCGACCAGCGTGCGGCTGCTGCGGCCCGTCCGTTCCTGGAGGGCCATAGCGGCCCGCGCCTACGACGTCGCCGAGGCCATGCGCGAGACCGGTCCGTTCCCCCTCCAGTTGTACGTGCTGGCACTCTTCGAGGACCTGCGGGACAATCACCGGCGCGGTAGCTGGGACCTGCGGGGGTTCAAACGGACCCGTCCGCCGGTGCTGTTCCTGCGCCGGGTGGGCCGGGAGAACGGCGGCATCGAACTGATCCGGGCGGTCAGCGACGTCCGCAGCCGGCGCAGCGAACTCGATCCGCTGCTGATCGTCGCGGGCGTGGCGGCGGACGACGCGGCACTGCTCGACCGGGGCACGGACGGGGACCCGCCGTTCAACCGACCGCAGCCCCAGCCCCAGGCCCCCCGCCTCCAGCAGCGGTTGCGGCACTGGTACGACGAGTGGGCCGGGAACCTCCGGGCCGATCAGTCGCCGAGCCGGACCAACGCCCTGCCCTGGGTGCTCAGGATCCCTCTCCCCCGTGACGAGCTGGTGCAGCTGCGGCACACGGACTGGCGGTGTGTCAGGGCGGGGCACCGGCCGCCCCTGGCCCGTGTGGTGTGGTCGGTGCACAGCCTGCTCCTGGTCCTCGCCCTCGCCGCCACCGCGGGCGTCGTCCACGCCCGCGAACTGCACCGGACGTACTGCTCGGCGGGCCTGCTGGCCGCCGACCGCGACACCGAACGGCGTCCCGCGCCCGGCGGCGGCGGCACGGAGTGCGTCGGCATAGCGCCCGGAGACGTCCGGTTCAGCGCGCACCTCACCGGCGGAAAGAACGAGGAAGGCAGGAGACTGCACGAGGTCGAGACACTGGTGCACGCCGAGAACGCCGAGGTGCTGCACGACCACCCCGACGCGTACGTCACCGTGGTGTACGCGGGACCGCTGAGCTCCTCCCCGGTGGACCCGTCACTGGTCAAGGGCGCCGAGGAGCTGGCCGGCGTGTACCTCGCCCAGCGCGTCGTCAATGAGAACTACACGGTGAAGCTGCGGGTGCTGCTCGCCAACGGGGGCGCGGACATGGGGCACCAGCGCGTCACGGCCGACGCGATCGCCGAATATGCCGACCGCGATCCCACCGTCGTCGGTGTCGTCGGCTTCGGCCGCGACCTGCAGAGCAGCCCGGACGCCACGCGCCGGCTCCACGCGGCGGGTCTCCCCGTAATCTCCGGCACCAATTCGGCGACCTACCTGCCGAAGGACTTCGCCAACTGGTTCAGCCTCGCGGCCCCCGACGAACACCAGGCGGACGCACTCGGTCTCGTCGCCCGGCAGCTGCGCACCCGGAACGGGACCTCGCACGCCCTGGTGCTGACCCGTGACGTCAAGGAGTCGCAGGACCGTTACACCAGCGAACAGGCGCTCTACGGCGGGGAGATGCTGAGACGGGAAGGCTTCCGGATGCTGCCCCCGAGGAGCTACCGGGTCGCCAACGGCAAGCCGGAACTGCGGCTGCACGCGGAGAGCATCTGCCGCGGGAAGGACGTCCCCTCGGTGATCTATTTCGCCGGACGGGTCGAGGACGTCGGACCGCTGATGACCCAGCTGGGCGTCGAACCGGGCTGCGCGAACAGGGAGATGTCGATTCTCACGGGCGACGACTTGAGCAAGGCCAGGTTCTCCGGCACGGGCGGCCGGGACGGCGTGGCCCCGCGGATCACCCTGTACCACGCGGCCCTGGCCGAGCTGCGGGAAGCGGCGTCCGGGACCGCCTTCTACCAGGACGCCGTCGACCACCTTCCCTGGCTAAAGGACGGCGAGGCCACGTACGACGCCCCCGACTTCGCCAGCGGGCAGACGGCCCTCGCGCACGACGCCACGCGTGCGCTGTACTGGGCGGCCAGCCTCGGAGACGTACGCCAGAGCCGCGCGGCGACCTGGGTCAACCTCAGAGGTGTCAAGCTCGACGGGATGGCCACCGGAACGATCGACCTCACCGACGCGCCCCTGTACGGCGAACGCCGCGGCCACAGCATCGTCCTCAAGCGGGTCCGGAGAACCCTGGAAGGCGTCTCGAAGGCGGAGGTCCTGTGCGGCAGACCGGCCGGCGACACCGAACCGCTCGGCGTGAAGGAGTGCTCGATCAAGTGAGCGGGAGCCGTTCGAGTGCCGACGACGGTGGTCGCCGCCCTCGTCTCCCTCACACGGCACGACGTCCTCAGGCAGGGCCTGCCTCTCCCGCCCGCCGACTACCTGTCGGTGACGTGGGAGGCTGGTGAGGTACGCGGACACGTTCCCCACCAAGTCCCGGCCCCGGTGTTCCTCTCCCCCGACGAGCCGTCCACGTCCGCCGTTTCGGCGAGGACAGGGTGACCGCCTTCCAGGGCGCCGTTCAGGCGTAGGGGTCGGGAATCACCTGGTCCGCCGTCTCGACGACCTCCTCGACACCCAGGATCTCTCTGCGTACGCCTCCGGCCTGAGCGATCAGCACGTCGGGGAGGTGCGTCTCGTGGAAGCGGAGGTACCCCACCGTGCCCACGGTCGTCGTACGGGCGCCCAGCCACAGAACGATCCTGCGTACCTCGTCGAATTCGTCGGGATGCACCTCCTGCCGCACGGTCAGCGCCCATCCGGAACCACCGGAGTGCAGGTCCCCGACCAGTGCGCCCCCGATCCGCCGCGCGGCCCCCCGGGCCTCCCACAGGGGGTACTCGTCACCGCCGCCCTGCCGTCCGCCTTCCTGCCCCAGGTGCCATCGGAGCAGGGCGAGCTCCTCGGGCGGGAGGGACCCCGGGAGGTCGAGGGCGAGTTGGAGTTCGTAGACGTCGGCCATGGCCTGAAGGCTACGAGCCCCGTACCGGTGTTCTTCACGGGGCCTACTCCTCCGGCAGGTGTGCGTCCGGGGCGTCCGGGCGGTGGTCGGGGAAGCTGGAGCGGGTGGCCGCGTCGTGGCGCACCCGCAGGTACTCCAGGTGCCGCTCGTACTGGTCGAGGCTGTCGGCGATGAGCTGTTCCCTGGTGTAGCCCATCACGTCGTAGTCCTGGTTGCCCTCGGCGAGCCGGACCTCGAAGCGGATGTAGGTGTCGTGTTCGCTGACCGACCGGGTGGCGAAGGCGGGGGTCGGCAGTTCGACGGGCCAGACATCGTAGCGGAACTCGTCGTCGGCACCGATCGGCACCCGCAGGCCGACATGGGTGAGGCCGGTCTCCTCGACGGTGCCTTCCAGGACTTCCGCCTGCGCTCCTTGCTGCCTCAGCTCCTCGGCGACTTCCCTGAAGGCGGGGCGGCACACGTTGTCGACGAATCGCGCGGCCGCCCGCCTTCCGGGGTACGCCATCGCCCGCGCCAGCCGGTGCCGCCAGTTCGGCGCCCCCGGCAGTCCGTGCTGCGTCATGCGTCCGGAGAGCGACCCGGGCAGCGTGGTGGCCCTCGCCTCCACCTTCATCCGCTCGGTACGCAACGCCAGATAGAGCCCGGCCATGACCAGGAACATGACGAAGGAGAAGGGGAGCCCCATGATGATGGTGGCGTTGGTGAGCGCCTGCACCCCGCCCACGATGAGCATGGCGAGGGTGAGCAGCCCGGTCGCCACGGCCCAGAAGATGCGCAGCCACGTGGGCGCGTCGGTCACCGGGGTGGGGAGGTCGGCGCTGAGGTTACCCATGACCAGGGCCCCGGAGTCCGCGGAGGTGACGTACAGCAGCAGCCCGACGAACGTGGCGAGGCCGGCGCTGAACAGGTATCCCGGATACTGCTCCAGCAGGCTGTAGAAGCCTTGCTCGGGAACGTTCATGGCCGTTTCGCCGAACTGGGCGTTCCCGCCGCGCACCACGAACAGGGCGCTGTTGCCGAAGATCGCCAGGAAGAGTCCGGTGAAGAGGAACGGGATGACCAGCGTCGCCGCGATGAACTCGCGCAGGGTGCGGCCGCGGGAGATGCGGGCCAGGAAGAGCCCGACGAACGGCGCCCAGGCGACCCACCAGGCCCAGAAGAAGAGGGTCCACGCGTCCAGCCACTCGGTGGGCTGGTCGTAGGCGAAGGTGTTCAGGGTCATCGACGGGAAGCCGCTGACGTAGTCCCCGACGTTCTGGACCACGGCGTTGAGCACCCGGAACGGCTCGCCGACGACCAGGATGTAGAACATCAGCAGGGCGGCGAGGAGGATGTTGAGCTGGGACAGCCTGCGGATGCCCTTGTCCACGCCGGACGCAGCCGACACGGTGGCCATCGCCACCGCGACGACGATCAGGGCGATCTGCGCGGCGAGCCCCTCCTCCACGTCGAAGAGGACTTTCAGTCCGTAGTTCAACTGCACCACGCCGATGCCGAGCGTCACGCCGATGCCGAACACGGTGCCGATGATGGCCGCCAGGTCGACGGCGTCACCGATCCGCCCGTGGATCCGGCGGCCGATGATCGGGTAGAGCGCGGAGCGGATCGCGAGTGGCAGCCGGTACCGGAAGGAGAAGTAGCCGAGTGCCATGCCCATCAGCGCGTACATGCCCCAGCCGGTGATGCCGTAGTGGAACAGCGTCCACACCACGGCCTCCCGGGCGGCCTCGAGCGTCTCCGGGTCACCCTGCGGCGGGGCGAGGTAGTGGCTGACGGGTCCGGAGACCGAGAAGAACATCAGGTCGATGCCGATGCCCGCCGCGAACAGCATCGCCCCCCAGGTGAAGAGGCCGTAGTCGGGCTTGGAGTGCTTGGGGCCCAGCTTGACCGTGCCGTACTTGGACACGGCGATGAAGACGACGAACAGCAGGTACAGGGTGGCGGCGACGAAGTAGTACCAGCCGAACCAGTGGGAGGTCTTGCCGACCGCCACGCCGATGGCGTCCTCTGCCCCGGAGGGCGTGATGATCGCCCAGAGCGAGATGGCGAGGACGAGGAGGGCCGCCCCGAAGAACACGACGGGTTTGAGCCGTGCCGGGCCGGTCGGCTCGTCCTCCGTCGGCATGCCCTCCGGCGCCGTTCCGGGGCCCTTCTCTCCAGCGGTCGACACGGTGGTGTTTCTCCTTCACTGAGGGCCGCCTGTACGTCCGTTCCCGGCGGCCTGCGGCATGTGCCGCGGCCCGCGGAGCCCGGAGGCCTCTTGACGTTGCGCGGGCGCACGGGGCGCGACCCGCGCGGGCTGCCGGTGTGCGCGGGAGAGAGGACAGTGGGCGGGCAGGTCCCGGCGACCAGGTGTCCCCGGCACGGACCGGCCGGACGTGTCGCCCTCCGGGCGGCCGCCACCGAGCACGCGCGCGGCGGCCGGCTGCGCGGGCTGCCGGGGGCCGGTCACGGTGCGGCTGCCCGGCCGGCGGGCCCGGGGCGGCCCGTGAGCAGGTCGGCGGCGCGTTCGGCGGCGAGCAGGACGGTCACCATGGGGTTGATGGTGGGCATCGTCGGGAACACCGAAGCGTCGACGACGCGCACGCCCTCGGCCCCGCGCAGTCTCAACTCCGGGTCGCAGACGGCCATCGGGTCGTCGGCCGCGCCCATCCGGCAGGTGCCGGCCGGATGGTAGACGGTGTGGGCCGCGCGGCGCCCGTACTCCGACAGGTCGGCGTCGGAGGTGACGCCCGGGCCGGGCGCGACCTCGCGCTCGAGCCAGTCCTTCAGCGGATCGGTCGCGGCGATCTCCCGGGCGACCTTGAGCCCTTCGACGACGGTGCGCTCGTCGTGCCCCTCGGGGTCGGTGAAGTACCGGAAGTCCAGGGCCGGGTGCTCGGCCGGGTTGGAACTGCGCAGCCACATACGGCCGGTGGAGCGGGCCCGCGGCACGTTCGGCGTCATGCACACCCCGTGCTCCGGTACGGGGTAGCCCAGGCGTTCGGTGTTGACGGTGAACGGCACCTGGTAGAAGTGGAACATCAGGTCCGGGCGCGGCTGCCCCTTCTCCAGGCGCAGGAACAGGCCGGCGTCCGAGTCCATCGCGGAGTTGGGCGGCAGTGGGCCCCTGGTCTCCCAGACCATCACGGACTCGGGGTGGTCCAGCAGGTTCTCCCCCACGCCGGGCAGGTCGACGTGGACGTCGATGCCCAGGCGGCGCAGGTCGTCGGCCGGGCCGATGCCGGACAGCATCAGCAGGCGCGGGGTGTCGATGGCCCCGGCGCAGAGCAGGAGTTCGCGTGTCGCGCGCACGGCGGCGGGTTCGCCGTCGGCGCCGCGCACGGCGACGCGGGTCAGCCTCCCCGACTCGTCGGTGAGCAGCCGGTGGGCCCAGGTCTCCAGCATCAGGGTGAGGTTGGGGCGGTTCAGGACGGGGTGGAGGTAGGCGACGGACGCGGAAGAACGCAGATTGCCCTCCGGTTCGTAGGCCAGGGAGAAGAAGCCGGTGCCGTCGGCGAACGGCTCGGCGTTGAAGTCGTCGACGACGGGGACCCCGGTGGCGCGGGCGGCGGCGGTGACGAAGTCCTTGGCAATGGGATTGCGGTCGGCCTCGGCCACCGGAACGATCCTGGTGAGCAGGCGGTCGCGGTACGGGAGGATCGTTGCCGGGTCCCAGCCCGTGCAGCCGGCGGCCACCCAGTCGTCGAGGTCCTGGGGCAGCGGCAGGAAGCTGATCAGCGTGTTGTGGGAGGAGCAGCCGCCCAGCACGCGGGCCCGTGAGTGCAGGATGTGGGAGTTGCCGCGTGGCTGTTCGACGGTGGTGTAGCCGTAGTCGAACTCCGTGCCGAGCAGGTTGATCCAGTTGCGCAGGCGCAGGATGCGCTCGTCACCGACATCGCTGGGGCCGCCTTCGACGACACAGACACGGCAGTCGGGGTCCTCGCTCAGGCGGGCGGCGAGGACGCAGCCGGCGGTGCCGCCGCCGACGATGACGTAGTCGTAGGCGGACTCGGCGCCGTGCGGGGTGGTGGCGGCCATGGAGTGCCTTTCTTCGCGGTGCCGTCGGGCGGTGGCGGAGGGGGTGCCGCGTCACGCTGTGCCGGGTCAGCCCTTGAACCAGCCGGAGGGCCCCGGGGCGAGGTTCTGGTAGATGTGCTTGGCTTCCTGGTACTCGCGCAGGCCCGTGGGGCCCAGCTCGCGCCCGACGCCGGAACGGCCGAAGCCGCCCCACTCGGCCTGCGGTACGTAGGGGTGGAAGTCGTTGATCCACACGGTGCCGTGCCGCAACCGCTGGGCGACGCGCTGGGCGCGGCTCGCGTCGGAGGTCCACACGCCGCCGGCCAGGCCGTAGTGGGTGTCGTTGGCCAGCTCCACCGCCTCGTCCTCGGTGCGGAACCGCTCGACGGTGACGACCGGTCCGAAGACCTCGTCCTGCACGATGTTCATGGACCGGTCGCAGTCGGCGAAGATCGTCGGCAGCAGGAAGAAGCCGCGGCTCAGCTCGGGGTCGTCGGGACGGGTGCCGCCGGTGACGAGCCGGGCGCCCTCCTCCCTGGCGGCGGCGATGTGCCGTTCGACCTTGTCACGGTGCTCGGCGGAGCTGAGCGGCCCGCTCTCGGTGCCCTCCTCCATGCCGTTGCCGAGGCGGATCGCCCGGGCGCGTCCGGCGAGGGCGTCGACGAACCGATCGTGCAGGGAGTCCTGGACCAG
Source organism: Streptomyces sp. NPDC031365 (assembly GCF_055569765.1). Taxonomy (NCBI): domain Bacteria; kingdom Bacillati; phylum Actinomycetota; class Actinomycetes; order Kitasatosporales; family Streptomycetaceae; genus Streptomyces; species Streptomyces sp. NPDC031365. Next base: position 31,564 of record NZ_JBVIIM010000045.1, read on the forward strand.
CAGCCGCGAACCGGCGGAGCAGACCTGTCCGGCGTGCAGGAAGGCGGCGTCGAGCGCGTGGTCCACGGCGGCGTCGAAGTCGGCGTCCTCGAAGACGATGTTGGGGTTCTTGCCGCCCAGTTCGAGGGCGATGTTCTTCGGCCCCTCGGCGGCGGCGGCCATGATGGCGCGTCCGGTGGCCAGACCTCCGGTGAAGGACACCAGGTCGACCTCGGGGTGGGCGGTCATGGCCGCGCCGACGGTCGCTCCCGGGCCGAGGACCAGGTTGGCGACGCCGGGCGGGGCGCCGGCCTCCTCGATCAGCCGCATCATGGCGATGGTGGTGAGCGGGGTGGTCTCGCTGGGCTTGAGGACGAAGGTGTTGCCCGCGGCCAGCGCCGGCGCGACCTTCCACGAGGCCTGGAGCAGTGGGTAGTTCCAGGGGGCGATGAGCGCGCACACCCCGACCGGCTGGTACACGACGCGGCTGAGGACGTCCGGGGCGACGTCCACGACCCGGCCGCCGTCCTTGCCGGCGAGTTCCCCGAAGTACCGGAAGCAGTTCGCCACGTCCTCCACGTCGAAGCGGCCCTCGGCCAGGGTCTTGCCGGTATCGAGGGTCTCGGTGCGGGCGATCTCGTCGATGTCGCGCAGCAGCAGGTCATGGACGCGCAGCAGGACGTCGGCGCGGCGGCGGGTGGGGGCGCCCGCCCAGTCCTCCTCGTCGAAGGCGCGCCGGGCGGCGCGCACCGCGCGGTCCACGTCGGTGGCGTCCGCCTCGTCGACGGTGGTGACGACGGAGGCGTCGAACGGGTTCACCACGTCCCGCCGCCCGCCGGCCGTCGCGTTCGTCCACTCACCGTCGATGTACAGCTCGCCCACCGCGGGGCCTCCTTCGCGTCCGACCGGTACCGATCGGTTCGCCGGTCGGCAGCACGGCCCATCGTGAGCTCGGCTGCCGCGGGGCGCATGGCGGGCATCGCAACCGGGTGGCCCCGGTGGCCCCGGTGGCCCCGGTGGCCCCGGACGGGCTAACGACCGGGCGGACCGGCCGGTGGTTAGCCCGTCCGGGCGGACCGGCCGGTGGTTAGCCGACCGGGCGGACCGGCCGGTGGTTAGCCCGTCCGGGCGGACCGGCCGGTGGTTAGCCGACCGGGCGGACCGGCCGGCAAGGACGGTCCGGTCAGGTCGGTGACACGGGTGGTACCGCGTCGGAGGCGCCGACCGCGCCAGGACCAGCGGCCGACGCTGCGCGGGCGCAGCCGTGCACGGCCAGGAACCGTTGTCCGGACCGTGGCCGCCCGCCCTCCCTCCACGCCCCGTCGGGGCGCCCCTGGCTCTCTCAGTGGCCGGCCCGCCCGCTCATGAGGTGATCGTCCCCCGACGGTGATCAGCGAGGGGCCGGGCCTTCGCGCAGCCAGGTCAGCCTTTCGTCGGCCGCCCGCAGACTGGGGTGTCCGGGGCCGTAAATGCGCTGGTAGTCGCGGACGCAGCGGTCGAGCAGCTCGGCGGCCTCGGCATGCCGGCCCACATCGATCAGTACGTTGGCGAGGTTGTCCCGGGTGGCGACCGTCGTGGGGTGGGCGTCGCCGTGCAGCGCGACGCGCCCGTCAAGGACCGCGCGCAGGATGGGCACGGCGTCCTCGTAGCGCTGCATGGCGTGCAGGACGGCGGCGAGGTTGTTGCGCGCGGTGAAGGTGGACTCGTGATGCGGCCCCACCGTCGCCTCCAGCGACCGCACGACGGCGCGGATGTGCTGTTCCGCCTCGGCGTACCGGTCCAGTCGGACCAGGACGGCGCCGAGGTTGCCCCGGGCTGCGACCGTGGTCGTGTGGTCGCGCCCGTACTGGTCCTCCAGCCGGGGCACGAGGGCGCGTAAGGCGCGCTCGGCCTCACCGTGGCGACCGCACTTGATCAGCGAGGCGGCGTGGGCGTTGGCGGAGGACAGGACATCGGGGTGGTTGTCCCCGAGCAGCCGGACACGGCGCTCCAGGACGTCCCGCATCAGCGGTTCGGCTTCGGAGGCGCGGCCGAGGTCCTCCAGGACGGCGGCGAGTCGGGTGGCACTGCGCAGCGCGTCGGGGTGGTCGCGGCCCAGCGTGTCCGACTGGGCGCGGAAGGTGTCGCGCCACGCCGTCTCGGAGAGGCGCAACTGACCGGTGGCGTGGAGGACGTCGGCCAGCTCGACGGAGGTGCACAGGGTTTCCTCGTGGCGGTCGCCGAGCACGGCCCACTGGGTGCGCACCACGTACTGGTAGAGCTCGACGGCTTCCTCGCCCCGTCCCGGGGTCGATCCCAGGACCCGGGCGAGTTCGCGCATGGCTGTGAGGGCGTCCGGGTGCTCGGGGCCCAGCCTGTCGATGGCGGACCGGGCACGCATGGCGTGGAATTTTTCGGGGGAGATCTCGACGCGGGCGATCTCCTGCTCCGGCCGGCCCTCCGTCACCTCCGTGATGGTGATGTGTCCTCCGGCCGGCCGCCAGGTGTTCCCGGATTCTCCCGCGGGCTGCGGCGCGTGCGGGTCCGGCCGGGACGGCCCGTCCGTGGGTTGGCGGTGTTCCTGCCCACTCTCCTGTTCCTGTCGAGGCGGTGTCGGTTGTGGCGGCGGTGCACCGGCGTCCTGGCCGTCCACCGCGTCTCGTCGCCGCCGCCATCGGGTCATCGTGACCGCCTCCTCGTTGCTGCCGGTGTCGTCAGGCGCCCGCGTGCACGTGTGCCGCCCACAGGCTGGGACTGGCCGCGAAGGCGGCGCGGCACCGCAGGACCGCTTGGTGCAGGGCGTCGGCCGTCCTCGCGTCGTCCAGCTCCGTCCCGCCATCGGGCCCTTGGGTGCACAGCTCCCGGTAGAGGAGGCGCATGACGCGGACGGCCACCGCGTCGTGCACCGGCCAGAGCGTCCCGACGGCGTGGGCATATCCCGCGAGCTGGAAGGCGGAGGTGATGTGGATGGCCTCGTCGGCCAGTTCGCCCCCGCCGCGTGCCGTCTCGCAGGCGGACATCACCGCGAGTCGCGCCGCCGGCAGTTCCAGGCGGGACACCTCACGAACCGTCAGGGGACGGGTCGTATGGTCGTGCACCAGGAGTCGCCCGTTGGAGGGGTCGGCGGGCTCGCTGACCCCGTGGCAGGCGAAGTGCACGCAGGGGTGACGGGGCAGGGCGTCCATCACCCGTTCGAAGGTGGCCTGCTCCTCGTACAGCACCTCGGTCGGCAGGAGGCCGCGCAGTACCTCCACCTCGCGCCGCGCGCCGCCGAGCGGTCGGGCACCGGGGGTGTCGGGGAGTGCCACGGCGAGCAGCGGGCCCTGCGGGTGGGGCGCGGCGGCCCGGGCCCGGGCGTACCGGAGAGCTCCGACGGTCGGCGTGTAGGAGGAGACCACCCGGTCCAGTACCGTTCGCGGTCCTTGCGCGTTCGCCGCCGGGGCGGACACGGTTCCGGCGTCCGGTACCGCCTCCGGCGCCTCGCCGTGGTGACCGGCGGCGTGCAGCGGCAGTGAGGCCAGCGCGCCCCCCGGTGACCACCACACGCGCTGCCACTCGCCGTCGGGCGTGGGCCCGCGCGCTCCGAGCCGGCCGAGCACCGGACCGGTGACGTGGTCCCAGGTCCAGGCCAGTACCTCGCTGACGGTCTGCTGGGCCGCTCGGTCGCGGGCGGGGTCGGTCGCGTCGGCGAGCGCCCGCTCGAGGCGGTCCGTCTGTTCGGCGACAGCACGCGGGGTGGCCCGCGGCAGGGGAACGAGGAGCACCTTGCCGTCCCGCAGCACCAGGGCGTCACTGCGGTACGCGCTGCAGTAGGCGAGCACGACCGGGCCCTTGTCGGCGCAGGCCAGCAGCGTTTCGACGGCCTGCGCGCGGAGGAAGTCGGAGAAGCCGGGCCGCGCGCGGATCTCGGCGACCAGGTGTTCCAGCTCGGCCGCGAGGGTGTGCCGCAGGTCGGTGGTGCCGGCGGGCAGCCGTCCCGGGGCGGTGTCCGCGGCGGCGGCGGTGGCATCGAGTGCGTCGAGCCGTTCCCGTAGGTCGGTGAAGCGTTCGGCGAGGGCGGGGTGGGCGTCGCGCAGCCGTCCGAGTCCGTCGCGGGTGGCCATGGCACGGCCCAGCAGGACGCCGCGGCCCTGTTCCAGCAGTTGCACCGCGCGCTCCGGCTGCCCGGCGTGGACGGCACACGCGGCTGCTTCGGCGGCCAGCCCCCGCACCCGGGACAGAGCGCGTTCCTGGTCGCTGCGGACCAGTCGGCCCGACGCGGCGAACGGCAGCAGTTCGAGGGCCAGTTCGTAACCCGGCAGGGCGTCGTCCCATCGGTTGCCGTCCGCGGCGGCGGCGCCCCATTCCCAGGCCGCGAGCACCCGCTCGTAGGCGGGCAGGGACCTGGTTCCGGCGGCCTGCCGGTAGGCGTCCTCCGCCGCTCGGAGCACTCCCGGGTCGCCGTCTCGGTGGTGCACGGCGCGCAGCGCGTCGCCGTACGCCTTCAGGTAGTTTCCGTGGGTCGAGGTGTGCTCGGTGACGGCCCATACGGCGCGGCCCAGTTCGCTGACCGCCTGCTCCAACTCACCGGGTCCGCCGGTGGCGTGGTGCTTGGTGAGGCGGGCGGAGCCGAGGTTGGAGAGGACCACGGCGAGCGCCGGATCGCCGTAGGGGACCTGCTGGGCGGCCTGCTCCAGCAGGGCGATGGCCTCGTCGAGGTCTGCCACGTCGGCGGTGGACTGGAACCGTGCTCGCAGGGCGTTGGCCAGGTGGTTCAGCCGGTCGGCGCGCGACTGGCCGGCCGCGGGCGCCAGGGCGAGCGCCCGACGGGCCACGTCGATCGCCTCGTCGGCGGCCGCGGTGTCCCTGGTCGCTCCGTGCCAGCTCTGCAGGACGACTCCCAGATTGGCGAGCCGTCCGGCCTGGAGGGCGGGGGGCGCCTGTGAGGCGTGGAGGGCTTCCCTCGCCAGGCGGGAGGCTTCCCGCAGGGAGGTCAGGTCGTCGGTCTGGAGGGCGCGCTCGCGCAGGGTGACGGCGAGGTTGGCCAGGGTTTCGGCGTGCTCGTCCGTGCCCGGTCGCTGCTCGGCGAGGGCGGTACGCAGGGTGGCGACGGCTTCGTCCAGCAGTGCCGCGTCACCGGTCCACTGCGCCAGTCTGTGCAAGGTGTTGCCGAGGCTGGTCCGTCTCATGGCGCGTAACGGGGCACCGGGGCGGAACAGTGTCAGGGCCTCGCGCAGCGAGGCCGCGGACTCCTCGAGCAACGTCGGCTCCCCGGTGGCCTCGGCGGCCAGGCGCAGAGCGATGCCCAGCCCGGCGAGCAGCTCGGCGCGGTCCGGGTGGCCGTGCGGGCATTCGGCCAGGGCTGTGCGGTGGACGCTCAGCATCGCGGACCTGTTGGTCTCCTCGGGATGGTGCTCGAACCACTGGCGCAGGGCCTGGGTGAGGTTGCGCAGGACGATCACGCGGGCGGGGCCGCCCGGCGGGGCGGCCTCCAGCGCGGTGCGCCACATGTCCAGTGCCTCGCGCAGGGCGCCGACGTCCCCGTCGTACAGGTACGCGCTGTACCGGAGTCCGGCCAGATTGCTCCGGTAGCCGGGACGGTCGTCCGATCCGTCCGGCAGCGTACGGAGCGCGCGTCGTTGGGCGTCCGTCGCGCGGCGGAGATCCGTCGCGGCGGAGCCGGCCGTGTCCGTGGCCCGAGACCCCGTGGCCGGTACTCCTTCACGGCCGACGGCAATCCTGTGTCGCAAGTGCAGCACCTCCCCGAGGGCGCCGAGCGACTGCGCCGCGGTCTCGGCCTCCTGGGGGAGGCGGGCCGCCCGGTCGAACGCCTCCACGGCCCGGTCGAGGTCGTCCGGCCGTCCGTACAGGTCGAACCGCTGCTGGTACGCGAGGCCCAGGAGCCGCACGTCCTGCGGGCGGACCGGTTCGCACACGGCCCGTTCCCGGCCCAGGTCGATCAGTGTCTCAAGGTCGTCGGGGCGCCGCAGCAGTGAGTACCGGGTCTGCAGGGCGGCCATCAGGTTGGCGGCCCGGACCGCGGTCCGTACGGTGTCCGGCGCCGTCGTCGGGGCGAGAAGCTGCCCGTAGAGGGCGATCGCCTCGTCGAGGGCCTGCCGGTCACCGGTCTTGAGGTGGTGCACCAGCAAGCGGCCGGCGCGCGCTTCGGCGTCCGCCCCGTCCGCCCCGTCCACCGCTCGCGCGGGACTGCCGTTCGACACGCCCACCCCCCGATGTCACGTCGGCGTGACCGCGGCCCTCGCCGCCGCGCGACCCGTCCTCACGATAGCGAACGAACCGTCAGGGCAGCGACGTACAATCGCGGCCGACCGTCATCCGGCGTCCTAGGGGGAACGGTGGAGATCGAGACCGGTGGGCGAAGCGAACCGCGCGGCGGACACGTCCGGCTGGGGGAGCTCTGCAGACGGCTGACTGACGAGTCGGAGTCGCTGGCGCTCGGTGAACGGGGGCTGAGGCTCGTCGAGTCCCTCACCTCCGCACTGCGTGCCGGTCGGCCACCCGCGGAACTCGACGATGTGTTCGACGAGTTGGAGGATGAGTTGCTCGCCGCCGGGCACAGCGCCGGCCTGGGCTCCTATCGCACCACACCGTTGCCGCCCCCGCCCGGCTTCCAGCAACTCCCGGTCGCCGGACGGGGCCACGCGCCGCTGCACGTACTGGCCTGCCCCCTGGGTCACTGCGGGCGCGTGGAGGCGCCGCCCGGTGACGGCGACGCACCGCACCCCGGCTGCCGGGTCTTCGAGCAGCCACTGCGCACGGTCCCCATCCGGTGACCAGCGCCTTTCTCAGTGCGCTGAGCGGCCGGATAGCCGAACGGTGGCTGGCCCTTCTCGCCCTGCCGGGACTGCTCTTCCTCGCCGCCGTCACCACGGCCATGGTCTTGGGCCACGCGCACTGGTCCGATCTCGGGCGGCTACGGGACCGGCTCGACACGCTTGCCGCCTCCCCCGCCTCCGACAGCGCCGGCACCGTCGTCCTGGTGGCGTTCGGCGTGCTGGCCGGTGCGGCGGTGGCCGGCGTGACCGCCCAGTCCCTGGGCGCGGGTGTGGAACTGCTCTGGTGCGCGGAGCCGCACGGGCCGCTGCTGCGTTACCTCGCCGACCGCCGGTCGCGCCGCTGGCGCGCCGCCGACGAGACCTTCCGCACCGCACTGGTGGCGGCGGGCCGGGCCCGGATCGAGGGAGCCGACGACGCCGACCGGCTCGCCGGCATCGCCGAGCGCCGTCACGCCGACCGCGGCCGTATCGCCGCGACACCGCCCCGTCATCCCTTCGCGATGGGCGACCGCCTCGCCGCCCCCGGGCAACGGCTGTGGCGTGCCCACCGGTTGGAGCTGGCGGCCGCCTGGCCGCACCTGTGGCTCCTGGCCGCCGACGGCACGCGTGCCGAACTGCAGGCCGCCCGCACCAGGTTCACCGCGTCGGCACGCCTGTGTGCCTGGGGCGTCGGCTATCTGGTGCTGGCGCTCTGGTGGTGGCCGGCGGCGCTGGTCGGGTGCGTCGCCGTCATCTCGGGCGTACGGCGCGGGCGCGCGGCCGCGGAGGCGTTCGCCGAACTGACCGAGGCCCTGGCCGACCTCCATGTACGCGACCTCGCGACGGCGCTGGGGGTCGAGTGCGAGGGGGCCGTCGACCGGGCGCTCGGAGAGCGCCTGACCCGGGTGCTGCGCAAGGATACGGACGCCGCGTAGGGCGGCGCCGGCTCCCTGTACGTCGCCGAGCCCGGACCGCGCCCAGTCCGGGTCACGGTTCCACCGACGCGAGCATGTACGCAGGACGCCCGTCTCGTTCTCACCGTGAGTCGTCGTCACCGGCGGCTGCCCTCTCACGTACACCTCCGCACCCTCGGTGCAGGACGCGAGCCGGACACCCGAGCGGGCCTGGCTCCTCGCCAACTCCGTACGCACCCGGGCCTCCTGGCCGACGACGGGAGTGGTTCACTTGCTGCCGGTTCCCGTGCCGGGATCGCCTGCCCGTAGACCGAAGGAAGCTGTTGCGATGACTGCGTCCGCTCCCCTGCCGCCGCCTCCCTCCACCCCGCCTGCTCCCGTCACCGGTCGTCGTGCTCCCGCCCGGTGGATCGTGTCGTGCGTGGCTGCCGTCGTCGCCGCCGGTGCGGGCATGGGCATCGGCTGGTTCCTGTGGGCCGGGCCGGACAGCGCGGCCTCCGGGACCGGTCTCGCCAACGCGGCGGCCGATGCGGCGGGTGCCTGCCAGGCCTGGAAGCGGGTTCCGGCGTTCAGCGCGCTGTACAGCGATGACAAGGACGCCTCGGCCCACTTCGACCGCGCCGTCGGTGCTGCCTCCCTGGCCCAGAGCGCGGCCCGACTGGACGACCGCTACAAGACTCTGGGCGAGGCCTTCCAGGAGATCACCATGCGCCTGCGGACCTACGAGGTGAAGGGCGCCGAGGCGGAGGCGGCCCACGAGAAGGTGAGCACCCTCTGCGCCGATCTGGACGGCTGAGATCCGCACACCGCCCGCCCGCCCCGCCGGTGCCGCACCGGCGTGGATCCGGCCGGGTGCTCCTCGGGATCGCCTCGTGAATGGCTTGGCCCGCGCAGTGGGCGCGAAGCCGCATGGCCGACGGAACCACGTACGAGTACCGGACCGTACGGACCGTTCGCGGCGCCGCACCGACGCGTTTCTCGCCCCCGGCACGAGAAGACCGCCGCCTCCCGCGAGGCAGCGGTCGCGCTCGTGCCGTCCGTGCTCCAGGCACCGTCCGTGTCAGAGCGGGCCCCGGCGCCGGAGGCTCACCGCGTCGGCGGGGCCGCCGCGCAGTCGGGCACGCCGTCGAGCCATGCCGCTCCCTGGATGTAGATGTTGGTCACCCACGCCTTGTAGTCGGGCAGGTACGACCACACGTCGTTGGTGTAGCCGTCGGAGGTGACCTCCTCCGCGTGCTTCTGGCACTGGACGCGGATGGTGGTGGAGTACGGGAAGGCGTAGACGCGGGCGGCGGCGAGGGAGGGCTCGGCCTTGGTCCACACGTCGGCGCCCCAGGTCTGGTGGATGTGACCGGTGACCTGCCCGGTGTTGACACGGACGGCGCCGAAGTAGCCGTTGAGGCGGACGTCGCTGACCATGAGCCTGGTGCCGGACTCCTTCGCCTCGACCATCTTGCCGGCGCCCAGGTAGATGGCGATGTGGTGCAGGTCCCGCGAGGTGCCCCAGGCGAGCAGGTCGCCCGGGAGCAGCGGGGCCAGGCCCTGGGCGGCGGTGAAGCGGGCGGCGGCGCGGTGCGTGTAGTACTGCTGGCCGGCGATGCCGTTGAGGATGTCGGAGCCCGCCGCCTCGGCGTACGCGTGGCGGACCAGGCCCGAGCAGTCGAAGCCGAGGCGTTCGGGGTCGTGTTCGCTGTCCGGGTCGGTCGGGTCGACCTGGCCGTACGTGGGGCCCGGCTGGGGTCCGTGCCCGCCGCCCCACGTGTACCAGGTGCCGGCCGCGACCTCGGCGCAGGCGGCGGCGATCGCGCGTTCGGCCGCCGCGGAGGCTCCGGGTGCGAGGACGCCGCACGCGTCGGCGGCCGTACGCTGCGCGGGCGCCTGGGTGTTCGCGGCGGCGGTCACCGGTGCCCAGAAGAGGAGGGCGAGTAACGCGATCAGTGTGCGGATGAGACTGGTCCGGCGGAGCATGCCAGGACCCCCGTTTCCTGTGGCTGGTGGGAGAAGTGCTCGCACAGGAGCCTGCCGACCGCGCCGCGCGCTTGTCGAGGAACCGGGTGTCGCCTCCCGCCGATGGGCAACGGGAAACACCCGGGAAACACCCTTGGAGCAGGTGAGTCGCCGTCAACCCCGCCCGTCGCAGGCCGTCCCGTCGCCGGTGAGGCGGACACCGGGCAGGAGCTTCGCGCGCGCGTCCGCGTCGACGCTCGCGCCCAGCCGGCAGATCCGCGCCAGCCGGGCGCCGGGGTCGAGGTCCCACAGCCGTACGGTGCCGTCCGTGCCGGCGCTGGCCACCGTGCCCCCGCCGGGAGCGAAGGTCACGCTCCACACCGCGTCGGTGTGGCCCGTCAGGGTCGCCCACGGACGCCGAGCGGCGACGTCCCACAGCCGCACCGTACGGTCGTTGCCGCTGCTGGCGAGCCTGCGGCCGTCGGGTGCGAAGGCGATGCCCCGGACGGATCCGATGTGACCGGTCAGGACGGCGTCCGGACGGCGTTCGCGGACGTTCCACAGTCGTACGGTGCCGTCGTTGCCGCTGCTGGCCAGGGTGCGCCCGTCCGGGGTGAAGGTCACGCTGCGCACCGCGCCGGTGTGGCCTCTCAGTGTGCCGAGCGGACGGTGCGAGAGGGCGTCCCAGAGCCGTACGGTCAGGTCGTCGGCGGCACTCGCCAGGATCCTGCCGTCGGGACTGAAGGCGACGCCGTTGGCGTAGTCCCGGTGGCCGGTCAGCGTCGCCAGCGGCGCGCGCTCCGCCACGTCCCACAGGCGTACCGTGCGGTCGGCGCCGGCCGAGGCGAGACTCCGGCCGTCGGGCGCGAAGGCGAGGGAGTAGACCTGCCCGGTGTGGCCGGGCAGGGTCGCCAGCGGCGCACGTGCGGCGACGTCCCACAGCCGGATCGTGCCGTCGGAGCCCGCCGACGCCAGGGTCCGCCCGTCGGGGGCGAAGGACACCGAGACGACCGCCTCGGTGTGCCCCCGGAGCGTCGCCAGGAGCCGGCGCCCGCCCACCTCCCACAGGCGTACCGTGTGGTCGGCGTCGGCGGTGGCCAGCAGTCGCCCGTCGGGGCTGTACCGGGCCTGCCAGACCTGTGTGAACGGACGGGTCGTCAGCACCGGGCCGCCGAGGCTCCACAGGACCACGGACCGGTCGAAACCGGCCGTGGCGAGCAGGGTGCCGTCGGAGGTCGCGGCCGCCCCCATCACGTAGTCGGTGTGGCCGGCGAGCACGGCGGTCTGCCGGCCGCCGCGCACGTCCCACAGCCTGGTCGTCCCGTCGCCGGCCGCGCCGACGACCGTGGCGCCGTCGTGCGTGTACGCGACGGCGTTGATGTCGTCGTTGCTTCCGGACAGCGTCGCGTCGAGCCGGCCGCCGCGCACGTCCCACAGTCGTACGGTCCGGTCGACGCCCCCGGAGGCCACCTCCCGGCCGTCCGGGGAGAACGCCGCACCCAGCACCTCGTCGGTGTGCCCCTCGAGCACGGTGAGGGGCCGGGCCCGGTCGGTGGCCCACAGGCGCACGGTCCGGTCGGCTCCGGCGGAGACCAGGGTCCGGCCGTCGGGGGCGTGGTCCAGGGCGTTGACCGTTCCCTCGTGCCCGCGGAGGGACGCGGTGAGGCGGGGTGTGCGCGCGGTGTCCCACACCTGGATCGGCCCCTTGGCGGTCGCGACGGCGAGCCGGTCTCCACGGGGGTCGAAGGACAGCGCCCGGGCGCCTTCCGTGCTGTCGGCGAGCACGGCCTTCCTGCGGCGCCCGTCGATGTCCCAGAGGCTCACGGGCCCGCGTGTCGACGTCGCCGCGAGGGTGCGGCCGTCGGGGCTGAAGGCGATCGAGCGGACGGGCCCGGACAGGGTGAACGTGGCGGTCGTGCGGCGGTCGGACACCCGTCGCAGGGTCACCGTCCCGTCGGAACTGGCCGTCGCCAGGGACCGGTCGTCCGGGGCGAAGGCCACCGCGTTGACCGGCCCCCGGTGACCGCCCAGCCGGCCGGAGAAGGGCTGGGACTGGGTGCTCAGCAGCGCGCCGCGCGCCTCGACGGTGACGTGGGCCCGGTAGGCCTCCCCGGCCAGCAGCATCGACGCCTCCGGCTGCCCCCCGGCGAGCGACGCGGACCGCACGGCGAGTGCCTGGGAACGCGCCACGCGTTCCTGACCGAGGGCGTTCTCGCGCTGCTGGTAGGCGAGGCCTCCCGCGGTCAGGGCGAGCCCCAGCAGGACGGCCAGCGTGGCGAGCATCGACTGCCGGAGCCGGACCTGGCGTCTGGCCTGCCGCTCGTGGCCTTCCTGCTCGGCCAGGCTCGCCCGGAGGAACACCTCCTCGCCGGGGCCGAGCCGACTCCAGCCGTCCAGTTCGTCGGCCCAGGAGAGCACGGTGCTCAGCCGGGTGCCGCGGTACAGCGCGGACGGGTCGTGGCTCTCGCGCTCCCATTCGGCGGCGGCGTGCGCGAGTTGCTGGTGCAGGAGCAGCCCGGCGCGGTCGGCGTGGATCCAGTCCCGCAGCCGTGGCCAGGCGTGCAGCAGGGCCTCGTGGGTGATCTCGACCGTGTCGCTGTCCGTGGTGACGAGCCGGGCGCGTACGAAGGCGTCGAGCGCGGCGGAGGCGCCGTCCGCGTCGGCGAACTGCTCCCGCAGGGCGGCCGTGTTCATCCGGCGGCGGGTGGCCCCGCCGCCGTCCGCGACGTACACCAGCCGGGACAGGACGCGGCGGATCGTCCTCTGCTCGGCCGGGTACAGCCGGGCGAAGACGTTCTCGGCGGTCCGCGCGATCGCGCCCCGGATGCCGCCGGCCCGCTCGTACCCGGCGACGGTCAGCGCGAGCCCTTCGCGCCGCTGCCAGGTGGCCAGCAGGGCGTGGGAGACGAGGGGGAGCACGCCGGAGGGTGTTACGTCGGCTCCGGAACCGGCACCGTTCCCGCCGGCCGGCGGTGGGCCGTCCGGCAGCGTGCCGGCCTGCTCTTCGCGCAGCCCCGCGTCGCGCAGGAGCAGGGGCACCAGGCCCGGTTGGAGCGTCAGTCCGGCGAGCCGCGCCGGACGGACTATGGACTCCCGCAACTCCCCCACGGACATGGGCGGCAGGACGAACAGTCCGTCGGTGAGGACCGGGGTCAGTTCGGGAAGGTCGAGGCAGTCACCGGTGAAGTCGGCCCGGACGCCGAGCACCACGACGGCGCGGCCGTGTGCGCTCTCCTCCGGCCGGGGGGCCGACAGCGCGCAGAGCACCCGGACGAAGGAGCGCCGCTCGTCCTCGTCCGCGCAGAGGGTGAAGAGTTCCTCGAACTGGTCGACGATCAGCACCAGCCGGCAGGGCGGGGGCCGGCGCCCTCCGGGCGGTGGCGGCGGGGCGTCCACCATCGCGCGTACGCCGTCGAGCACCGCGTCGGGATTCCCGCGCACCTCCTCGACGGTGACGGCGAGGTCCCCGCCCACCGCTTTCGCGGTGCGCTCCAGCAGTTCGTCCAGGGGCCGTGAGGTGGGGGTGAACGTCACCACCGGCCACCGGTCGGCGCCCGGCATGGGGAGGTCGCCACGCCGCAGGGCGGGCACCAGTCCGGCGTTGAGCAGGGACGACTTGCCCGCGCCCGAGGGGGCGACGAGCATCAGCGGGCCGCTTCCCACCCGTTCGAAGACGCGTTCCACCAGGGCGGCCGTCGCGCGCTCCCGGCCGAAGAACCAGTCCGCGTCCTGCGGGGTGAACGCCGACAGGCCGCGGTACGGACACGCCCCGTCGGACTGCCGCCCGGAAGCGGCGGCCTCGGTACCGCTCCCGCTGTCGGCGGACGGTCCCTCCCGTACGAGCCTCAGCAACTCCCCCTCGGCGCCGAGGACTCGGTCGCAGATACGGGCGATGTCGGCGGTCGCCCGTTTCGTGCCGGTCTCGATCTTGCTGAGGTAGCCCTTGCTGTAATGCGTCTGACGTGCCAGGTCGGTCAGCGACAGGCCACGCGCCTGTCTGAGTCGTCTGAGTTCCGCGGGGAAGGAGTGGGTGGTCAGCGCGTTCCGGTCCCGCTCGTTCCCGTGGTCAGTTTCATGCCCGTACTGCGGATCTCCCACGGAGTCCCCCATGCGGTGCGGCCGTGAGACGGTGGAAATCCAGGCTACTGCCGGGGCGGTCGGGGCATCCCCACCTTTCACCCGATGTGGCGAAAACACGGACGTCCGGAACCGTGGCGCGGTTCCGGACGTCTGCTGCGGGGGTCGGGCGGGTCAGGTCAGGTTGACCGCGCAGCCGCCGTTCACCCACCGGTGCGACCTGATGTTGTTGTTCACCGTCGGACCGGTGTTGAAGAAGTTGTCGGAGAGGTTGTCGGCGTACAGCTCGCCCGGCTGGAGGCAGGCGTGGCCTCCCGCGTAGTTCTCCAGGAAGTAGAACGCGACGATCGACAGGTTGCCGGTGAACCCGCGGTTCATGACCGACGAGGCCCTGTCGTTGGCGGAGCCCCAGTTGCTGCTGTCGCCCGGCGTGGCGATCAGCTGGGTGCCCTGGCAGTCGAAGCCGTCCCAGGCGTACATGTTGCCGTTGCGCGGGCCCCACTTACTGTCGCAGCCGGGGCCGGCGACGGTACTCTCCGACGCCTGCGCGGCGGTGGCGGGTACGGCGAGGCCCAGGGCGGCGAGCCCGAGGACCGCCGCGCTGACGATGAACTTGCGCATGCTGTTTCCCCTCGTTGGTGTCACAGTCGGTACGTCGGTGGTGCGTCGGGGGGGGGGGGGGGGGGGGGGGGGGGGGGGGGGGGGGGGGGGGGGGGGGGGGGGGGGGGGGGGGGGGGGGGGGGGGGGGGGGGGGGGGGGGGG
>NZ_JBVIIM010000046.1:0-19534 GCF_055569765.1 Streptomyces sp. NPDC031365
GCCCGGTTACATTCCGAACCCGGAAGCTAAGCCTTACAGCGCCGATGGTACTGCAGGGGGGACCCTGTGGGAGAGTAGGACGCCGCCGAACAATCTTTGGAAAGGACCCCTGGTCCCAGCGTGCAGCTGGGACCAGGGGTCCTTTTTTATTTACGCTTGCAGTACCGAAGACAGGAGTCACCGATGTCCACCAACTCTCCCGACGACCGACCGGAGCGCGACCAGCGGCGACGGGAGAGTGGTGTCCGCTCCGACCGCGCTGACCGAGGAGGCCAGCGCGGTGGCCCGCGCAAAGGAAGCGACCGCGACCGCGGCTTCCGGAGGGACAGCGACCGTCCTCCCTTCCGCCGTGACGACCGGGACCGTGACCGGAGCGGGGACCGGGACCGCGGGTTCCGCCGTGACGACCGCGACGGTGGCCGGCCGGAGCGCGGTGGCTTGCGAGGGCGTGACGACAACCGCGGTGGCGAGCGCGGCGGTTATCGCGGCCGTGACGACCGTAGGGACGACCGCCGCGACGGCGATCGCGGTGGCTTCCGCCGTGACGACAGTCGTGGTGGAGACCGGGACCGGGGCGGCTTCCGTCGCGACGACAACCGCGGTGACCGGGGCGGTTTCCGGGGCCGTGACGATCGCGGCGACCGCGGTGCCTTCCGCCGGGACGACGACCGGGGGCACGGTCGCCGCGAGGACGACCGAGGCTATGGCCGGCGCGACGACCGTCGTGATGACAGTCGTGGTGGCGAGCGGGACCGGGGCGGGTTCCGTCGGGATGACAGCCGTGGTGGAGACCGGGACCGGGGCGGCTTCCGTCGCGACGACAACCGCGGCGACCGGGGCGGCTTCCGGGGCCGTGACGATCGCGGCGACCGCGGTGCCTTCCGCCGGGACGACGACCGGGGGCACGGTCGCCGGGACGACGACCGAGGCTATGGCCGGCGCGACGACCGTCGTGATGACAGTCGTGGTGGCGAGCGGGACCGGGGCGGGTTCCGTCGGGATGACAGTCGCGGTGGAGACCGGGACCGGGGCGGCTTCCGTCGGGATGACAGCCGTGGTGGTGAGCGTTCCGACAGCCGTGGTGAGCGTGGTGGGTTCCGGCGTGACGACCGAGGTGAGCGGGGTGGCTTCCGTCGGGATGACAGTCGCGGCGGCGAGCGCGGTGGATTCCGTGGCCGCGAGGACCGGGGTCGCGGTCCCCGCCGGGACGACCGGGACGACCGGGGCGGACGGCCCGGCGGCTACCGCGGGCGGGACGACCGGCAGGGTGGCGGACGGTTCCGTGACGACCGGGACCGCGACCGCGAGCCGATCAAGCGGCTGCCGATCCCCGAGGACGTCACCGGCGATGAGATCGACAAGGACGTACGGCAGGAGCTGCAGAGCCTGCCCAAGACGCTCGCGGAAGACGTCGCCAAGAACCTGGTGATGGTCGCCCGGCTGATCGACGAGGACCCCGAGGGCGCGTACGGCTACTCCAGGGTGGCCCTGCGGCTGGCGTCGCGTGTCGCCGCCGTACGGGAGGCAGCCGGATTCGCCGCGTACGCCAGCCAGAAGTACTCCGAGGCGCTCGCCGAGTTCCGGGCCGCGCGGCGGATGACCGGAACCGTGGAGCTGTGGCCGCTCATGGCCGACTGCGAGCGCGGGCTCGGGCGGCCGGAGAAGGCGCTCGACATGGCCGGGGCACCCGAGGTGAAGAAGCTGGACAAGACCGGGCAGGTCGAGATGCGGCTCGTCGCGGCCGGCGCCCGGCGTGACCTGGGGCAGCTGGACGCGGCGATCGTGACGCTGCAGAGTTCCGAGCTGGCGTCCCACTCCGTCCAGCCGTGGACCGCGCGGCTGCGGTACGCCTACGCGGACGCGCTGCTCGCGGCCGACCGGAGTGGCGAGGCGCGGGAGTGGTTCGCCAAGGCCGTGGAGGCGGACCGGGACGGCAGCACCGACGCGTCCGACCGGCTGGCCGAGTTGGACGGCGTGGAGTTCGTGGACGCCCTCGACGAGGACGAGGCTGCGCCTAATGCCCCGGCCGAGCAGGACCCGCGGGACGACGACAAGGACTGACGTCCGCGGCACAGAGCACACAGGAAGGGCGGGCCTCGTCGGGAGGCCCGCCCTTCGTCGTCGGAGCCCGGTCAAAGATCGAGCGCCCGCAGCACCAGACCCGAAGCCGGCTTCGGGCCGAACGACGTCGACTTGCGCGGCATGGTGACGCCCTGACGGGCCAGGTCGCGGACGACATCCTCGTGCACCGGGTGCATCAGCACGGCCGTTCCGCCGTCGCGTTCCGCCTTCTCGACGGTGGCCGCCGTGTCGTGGATGTACGCGATGTGGGCGGGGGAGTCGGGGATGCGCCAGACATGGTCGAGGAGCGTGGCGTGCAGGACCGTCGCGTCCAGGGTGCGCCAGGCCACCGGGCGGTCGACCGGGATCGTACGGGCCGGCAGCTCGGGATCCGGCCGGTCGACGAGATGGAAGGCGCCGTCCCCGGCGAGGAGGAAGGCGTTGCCCGCCGAGGCCGCCCGGGCCAGGGCGTCCATCGCCCCGGACAGCGGTACGGCGAGGCGGCGGACGCGGAAGTGGCCGTCGAGCGCGGCCACGGCGTCCGCGACGGGCAGCTGGTGCAGCAGGCGGTGAATCGCGCGGACGCGCAGGGGATAGCGGGCCGTGTCGACAAGGAGGACCATGCCGTGGTCCCAGGGTCCGGGGGAGGAGTGCTCCGCCCGGAGGCGCCGGTAGGTCGCCCAGCGGTGGTGGCCGTCGGCGATGAGCGCCTGGTGACCGGCGAGTTCCTCCTGGACCGCGGCCACGGTGGCGGGGTCGGTGACGGACCAGAGACGGTGGTGGAAACCGTCCTCCGTGGTCGTCGCCAGCAGGGGCGGCTGCCCGGCCGCACGCTCGATCACGTCGGACGTGGCGGTTGCCGAGCCGTCGCCGCGGTAGGTGAGCAGCAGCGGCTCGAGGTTCGCGGAGGTGGCCCGCATGAGGTCCGCGCGGTCGGCGACGATGTGCGCCATGACATCCTCGTGCGGCAGGACCAGTTGCTCGTCGGGGTCGGAGACGCGCAGGACACCGATGACGCCGCGCTGCACCATGCCGGCGCCGTCACGCTGCTCGTAGACGTACAGGCCCGGTTCGGGATCGGCGGTCAGGACGCCCTCGGAGCGCCAGCGGCGGAGCGTCTCGGCGGCCTGGGCGTTGCGGGCCTCGGGCGTGTCGGCCTCGGGCAGAATCAGTCGGACGATGTTGTAGGGGTCGGCGGACTGGAGGTGGTGCAGGCCGTCGGGGCGTACGACCACGTCGTACGGCGGGGATGTCACGGCGGCCAGGCTGCCGACCCGGTCGGGGTCGTAACGAAGGCCTCGGAACGGGTTGAGTTCCAGGCCCCGGGGCGCCATTGCCTTCGAGTGACCTGCAGTGTTCATCCCGGCATCGTACGGGTGGTGGTGGCATGGGGGATGATCGGGGGAAAGCCGTCGAACGAGGAGCGATGCGGAATGAGCCGGAGCGTCAGGACGAGGCCCGAGGGCAGTGGGCGGGCCTTGAACGAGGCGTACGACACGGCGCTGCTCGACCTCGACGGTGTGGTGTACGCGGGCGGGAGTGCGATCGCCCACGCGGTGGAATCGCTCGCCACGGCCCGCGGCGACGGTATGCGGCTTGCCTACGTGACCAACAACGCCCTGCGCACGCCGGACGTCGTGGCGGCGCATCTGACCGAGCTGGGGATACCGGCGGAGGCCGGTGACGTCATCACCTCCGCGCAGGCGGTGGCGCGGCTGATCGGTGAGCAGGTGCCGCAGGGGTCCCGGGTGCTGGTGGTCGGCGGCGAAGGGCTGCGGGTGGCGCTGCGGGAACGCGGGCTGGTGCCGGTGGAGTCGGCGGACGACGATCCGGTGGCCGTCGTGCAGGGGTACGGTGGGCCCGAGCTGCCGTGGGGCAGGTTCGCGGAGGCGTCGTACGCCGTCGCACGCGGAGTGCCGTGGTTCGCGTCCAACACCGACCTGACCATTCCCAGCGGGCGGGGCATCGCCCCGGGCAACGGCGCGGCGGTGGAGGTCGTACGCATCGCCACCGGTGGTGAACCGCAGGTGGCGGGCAAGCCGTTGCCGCCGATGCACCGGGAGACGATTCTGCGGACGGGTGCCGAGCGGCCGCTGGTGGTGGGGGACCGGCTGGACACGGACATCGAGGGCGCGTTCAACGGCGAGGTGGACTCGCTGCTGGTGCTGACCGGGGTGACGGACGGCGCGCTGCTGCTCGCCGCGCCGCCGCAGCACCGGCCGACCTATGTCGACGCCGACCTGCGCGGGATGCTCAGCGGTCAGCCGGAGGTCACCGGTGCGGGTGACGTGTTCCGGTGCGGTGGCTGGACGGCGACGGCCGGTGCCGCGGAGCTGGAGCTCGACGGGGACGGTGGTGCGCTGGACGGACTGCGGGCCTTGTGCGCTGCGGCGTGGACGGCCGCCGGCGCGGGTGTGTGCGAGCTGGACGGTGATAAGGCGCTGGCCCGGCTGGGGTGGTGACACCTTGCGCCACCTGGGAAGCGTGCCCGCGGATCGTGATCCAATAGCAGGGTAGGCTAACCTAACTGCGTGTTGGTCGAGAGTCCCCCCGAACAGTGCGCGGAGAGTACCCCCGCGCCCCCGAACCGACGGGTGATACGCGTCCTCGGGCTGCTCGCCTCCGTCGTGATCCTGGTGCTCGTCGCCCTGGCGAGTATCGCGGTCGGGGCGAAGGAGCTGTCCCTGGAACAGGTGTGGCACGGCCTGTTCCACGCGTCGGGCACCTACGGCGACGTCGTCGTGGCGGACAGGCTGTCACGAACCTTCCTGGGGCTGCTCGCCGGTGTCGCGCTCGGCCTGGCCGGGGCGGTTCTCCAGGCGCTGACCCGCAATCCGCTGGCCGATCCCGGACTGCTCGGTATCAACGCGGGCGCGTCTGCGGCCGTGGTCACGGCCATCACCTTCTTCGGTGTCACCTCCCTTGCCGGATATGTGTGGTTCGCGTTCTTCGGTGCGGCGGCGGTCGGCGCACTGGTGTGGTTCCTCGGCGGCAGCCGGGGCGCGACCCCGGTGCGGCTGGTGCTCGCCGGTACGGCCATCAGTGCGGCCCTGTACGGCTATCTGCAGGCCATCATGATCCTGGACCAGGCGGCGCTCGGCCGGATGCGGTTCTGGACGGTGGGTTCGCTGGCCTCCGGAAGCGACGCGGCTATCGAGCAGGTGGTGCCATTCGTGCTGGCCGGTTCGTGGATGGCACTGGGGCTCGCCCGGCCGCTGAACGCCCTGGCCATGGGCGACGACACCGCCAAGGCGCTCGGCGCCGACCTCAACCGCACCCGGGCGCTGTCCATGCTGACCGCGACCATACTGTGCGGGGCCGCGACCGCCGCCTGCGGGCCGATCATGTTCGTCGGTCTGATGGTGCCGCACGTCGTGCGTTCCTTCACCGGGCCGGACCTGCGCTGGATCCTGCCCTACGCGGCGGTCCTGTCGCCCGTGCTGCTGCTCGGCGCCGACATCCTCGGCCGGATCGTGGCCCGGCCCGCCGAACTCCAGGTCGGCATCGTCACCGCGGTCCTCGGCGGCCCGGTCTTCATCTTTCTCGTACGACGGCGGAGGACGGCCCAGCTGTGAAGACCCACCGCGCGGTGCGGACCCCCGGCGGCCTCTCGGTCCGGCTGGACGTGCGTGCCTTCACCGTCGTCGTCCTGCTGCTGGCCGTGGCACTCACCGCGGGCGTCGTGCTGATCGGTACCGGCGACTTTCCGATCCCCGCCGGCGATGTGATCAGGACCCTCGTCGGCGAGGGCGACGCCGGCCAGGAGTTCATCGTCAACGAACTGCGGCTGCCCCGGGTCCTGGTCGGGCTGCTGGTCGGCGCCTCGCTCGGGCTCGGCGGCGCGCTGTTCCAAACCATCTCCCGCAATCCGCTGGGCAGTCCCGACATCCTCGGCCTGGGCCAGGGGGCGACGGCCGGTGCCCTCACGGTGATCGTGCTGTTCTCCGGCAGCGCCAACCAGGTCGCCCTCGGCGCGCTCGCCGGCGGACTGGTGACGGGGTTCGCCATCTACGTGCTCGCCTGGAAGCGGGGCGTGCACGGCTACCGCCTGGTCCTGGTAGGGATCGGTGTCTCCGCGATCGTCACGGCGGTCAACGGCTATCTGCTCACCAAGTCCGACATCGTCGACGCGGCCCGCGCGGTCGTCTGGATGACCGGATCCCTCGACGGCCGCGACTGGGACCAGGTCTGGCCGCTGCTCGCCCTGAGTACCGTCCTCGTACCGCTGGTTCTCGTCAACGCCCGCGGGCTGAAGCTGATGGAGATGGGCGACGACGTCTCGTACGCCCTCGGCGTGCGCGTGGAGCGCGTACGGCTGCTGCTGATGCTGTCGGCCGTACTGCTCACCGCGTCCGCCACCGCCGCCGCCGGACCGGTCAGCTTCGTCGCGCTGACCGCGCCGCAGCTCGCCCGGCGACTGACCCGCTCGCCCGGACCGAACCTGGTGGCGGCGCTGTGCATGGGCGCCGCCCTCCTCGTCACCGCCGACTGGGTCTCGCAGCGGGCGTTCGGCGCCGACCGGTTGCCCGTGGGCGTGGTCACCGGCGTGCTCGGCGGCGTCTATCTGCTGTGGCTGCTGGTCACCGAGCGCAGAGCGGGCCGGATATGAGCGACGGCAGCACCCACCGCAGCGGGCCGAACCACCGAAGGAGCACCGTGAACCGACTGTCCGCCGAGAACGTCACCCTGGCCTACGACCAGCGGGTCATCGCCGAACAGCTGTCGGTGGAGATACCGGACAACTCCTTCACCGTGATCGTCGGCCCCAACGCCTGCGGCAAGTCGACCCTGTTGCGGGCGCTGTCCCGGATGCTCAAGCCGAACGAGGGGCGGGTCCTGCTCGACGGGCAGGTCATCCAGTCGCTGCCCGCCAAGAAGGTCGCCCGGACCCTGGGACTGCTGCCCCAGTCGTCGATCGCCCCCGACGGCATCACGGTCGGCGACCTGGTGGGCCGCGGCCGCTACCCCCACCAGGGCCTGCTGCGCCAGTGGTCCGCCGAGGACGAGCGCGTCGTCCAGGAGTCCATGGCCCGCACCGGCGTCGCCGATCTGGCGGAACGCCATGTCGACGAGCTCTCCGGTGGTCAGCGGCAGCGCGTGTGGATCGCCATGGCGCTCGCCCAGCAGACCCCTCTGCTGCTGCTCGACGAGCCGACCACCTACCTGGACATCCAGCACCAGATCGACGTACTCGACCTCTGCGCGGACCTGCACGAGGAGCACGGGCGCACCCTCGTCGCCGTGCTGCACGACCTCAACCACGCCGCGCGGTACGCCACCCACCTCATCGCCCTGCGCGAGGGGAAGATCATCGCCCAGGGCGCGCCGAAGGACATCGTCACCGCCGGGCTGGTGCAGGAGGTCTTCGGGCTGCGCTGCCAGGTCATCGACGACCCCGAGACGGGCACCCCGCTGGTGGTGCCGGCGGCCCGCAAGGCACGCAGGAAGGACCAGGCGGAGACGGTGGGCGCTACAAGAGCTTCCTGAGACGGAACAGGTCGCGCAGCCCAGCCTCCAGCCGCACCCGGCCCGAGCCCCAGGCCCTGGCGAAGTGCAGCTCACCGTCGACCAGGGCCACCAGGTCGTCGCCCGCCATCGCGAGTCGTATCTGCGCCTTCTCACGCGGCGGGCCGGGAAACGTCTCGTGCACGTGGATCCGGCCGTCCTCGAGCCGGCCGGCGAAGGTCACGTCCAGATCGGTGATGTGGCAGCTGACCGAGCGGTCCATCGCCGCGGCCGCGCGGACGTTCCCATCGGCGCCGCGCATGCTGTCCGAAAACTTGTCCAGTGCCGTTCGGCACTCCTCGATCGTGGCCATCGCGCACGACGGTACCGCAGCCGTTCGCGGTAGCGTCGGGGCATGAACGACGCAGTACCTGAGACGGGGGACGCGGAGCCGGGCGCCGCGGAGCCGGAGCCCACCGGGCACCGGCCGCAGCCGCCCGGCGACGACCCCGCCGCCCCCGCTCCCTTGCACGTGCCGCGTACGCCCACCGGGCACCCCGAGGTGGACGCCCACGTGGAGCGGCTGGCCGACACCGACCACCTCACCACGGACGGCCATGTCGAGGTGTACGAGGATGTACACCGAGGGCTGCGCGACGCGCTCACCGCGCTCGACAGCCGCCCGGGACCTCCGGGACCTCCGGGGTCCCCATCGGCACACGCACACAGGAGCTGAACCGAACGTGGCAGGAGTCGCACGCCGCCGTCTCGACGCGGAGCTGGTCCGCCGTAAGCTGGCGCGCTCGCGCGAGCACGCCAGCCAGCTGATCGCCGCCGGACGGGTCAGCGTCGGCAAGACGGTCGCGACCAAGCCCGCCACACAGGTGGAGACCGCCGCCGCGATCCTCGTCGCCGAGGACACCGGTGACCCGGACTACGTCTCGCGCGGCGGCCACAAGCTGGCCGGCGCCCTCGATGCCTTCGTGCCGCGCGGACTGGTCGTTGGGGGACGGCGGGCACTGGACGCCGGCGCCTCCACCGGTGGCTTCACCGACGTGCTGCTGCGGGCCGGGGCCGCGCACGTGGTCGCCGTGGACGTCGGGTACGGACAACTTGCCTGGTCTCTTCGAAATGATGAACGCGTCACCGTCAAAGACCGTACGAACGTACGGGAGTTGACGCTCGAGGTCATCGATGGGGAGCCTGTGGATCTTGTCGTGGGGGATCTGTCCTTCATTCCGCTCGGGCTGGTGCTGCCCGCCCTGAAACGGTGCGTGAAGCCGGACGCCGACCTGGTGATGATGGTGAAACCGCAGTTCGAGGTGGGTAAGGACCGGCTGGGCAGCGGGGGAGTCGTCCGCAGCGCGCAGCTGCGTGCCGAGGCCGTGCGGGGGGTGGCCGGCCGGGCCTGGGAGCTGGGACTGGGGGCGAAGGGCGTGACGGCGAGTCCGCTGCCCGGACCCTCCGGGAATGTCGAATACTTCCTGTGGCTGCGGGCCGGTGCTCCGGCACTGGACCCGGCCGATGTTGACCGTGCTGTGGCGGAGGGGCCGCGTTGACACAGAACCGAGCTCGTACTGTCTTCCTGCTGGCGCACACCGGGCGGCCCGCGGCCATCCGCAGCGCCGAACTCGTGGTCCGGGGCCTGCTGCGCTCGGGTCTGGGAGTGCGCGTCCTCCAGGACGAGGCCCGCGACCTGCCTCTGCCGGACGACGTGGAGACCGTCAAGGAGGCCACCCCTCAGTGCCTGGACGGCTGTGAGCTGCTGATCGTGCTGGGCGGTGACGGCACGCTGCTGCGCGGCGCCGAGTTCGCCCGTGCCTCCGGGGTGCCCATGCTGGGCGTCAACCTGGGGCGGGTCGGGTTCCTTGCCGAGGCCGAGCGGGACGACCTCGACAAGGTCGTCGACCGCGTGGTGAACCGGGCGTACGAGGTCGAGGAGCGGATGACCGTCGACGTCGTGGTGCACCGCAACGGCGACATCGTGCACACGGACTGGGCGCTGAACGAGGCGGCCGTGCAGAAGGTGTCCGCCGAGCGGATGCTGGAGGTCGTGCTGGAGATCGACGGGCGGCCGGTCACCGGCTTCGGCTGCGACGGGATCGTCTGCGCGACCCCGACCGGGTCCACGGCGTACGCCTTCTCCGCCGGCGGGCCCGTGGTGTGGCCGGAGGTCGAGGCGCTGCTGATGGTACCGATCAGCGCGCACGCGCTGTTCGCCAAACCGCTGGTGACCTCGCCGGACTCGGTGCTGGCGGTGGAAATGCTGCCGCACGTCCCTCCGGGCGTGCTGTGGTGTGACGGGCGGCGGACCGTCGAGTTGCCGGTGGGCGCGCGGGTGGAGGTGCGGCGGGGGGCGGTGCCGGTGCGGCTGGCCCGGCTGCACCACGCGTCGTTCACCGACCGGCTGGTCGCGAAGTTCGCGCTGCCCGTGTCCGGGTGGCGGGGTGCGCCCCACTAGCCATCCCGGTGGGTTCGTTGCGGAGCGTCGGCGGCCGCGGGCCGTTTGCGGCTGTTCGCGCCCGCGCGGCGGAGCCGCATACCCGCACGGCCCGCGGAGGATGCCCCACTTCCCTGGGTGACAGGGGCGGGGCGGTCGCACTCCCCGGCCCGGACCTCGTAAGGTCGGGTTCGTGCTTGAGGAGATGCGGATACGGTCGCTCGGAGTCATCGACGACGCTGTGGTCGAGCTGTCGCCCGGCTTCACCGCCGTGACCGGTGAGACGGGCGCGGGCAAGACCATGGTGGTCACCAGCCTGGGCCTGCTGCTGGGCGGACGCGCGGATGCGGCCCTGGTGCGGATCGGCGCGCGCAACGCGGTGGTCGAGGGACGGATCGCCGTGCCCGAGGGCGCCGCGGCCGTCGTACGCGCCGAGGAGGCCGGGGCAGAGCTGGAGGACGGGACCCTGCTGGTCAGCCGCACGGTCTCCGCCGAGGGGCGCTCACGGGCGCACCTGGGCGGGCGGAGCGTGCCGGTGGGACTGCTCGCGGAGCTCGCGGACGACCTCGTGGCCGTGCACGGGCAGACCGACCAGCAGGGGCTGCTCAAGCTGTCCCGGCAGCGGCAGGCGCTCGACCGGTACGCCGGGTACGCGGTCGCCGTGCCGCTCGGCAAGTACGGCGAGGCCTACAAGCGGCTGCGGACGGTCACCACGGAGCTGGAGCAGATCGCCACCCGCGCGCGTGAGCGGGCCCAGGAGGCGGACCTGCTGCGCTTCGGGCTCGAGGAGATCGCCGCCGTGGAGCCCCGCGCGGGCGAGGACGTGGAGCTGGCGGAGGAGGCGGAGCGGCTCGGGCACGCCGAGGCGCTGGCGTCCGCCGCGGCGGTCGCGCACTCCGCGCTGGCGGGCAATCCGGAGGATCCCGAGACCGTGGACGCCGGGACGCTCGTCGCGGGCGCCCAGCGGTCCCTGGAGGCCGTAAGGGCGCACGATCCGGTGCTGGCCGCGCTGACCGACCGGATCGGCGAGATCGGCATCCTGCTGCGTGATGTCGCCGGGGAGCTGGCGGGGTACGCCGACGACCTGGACGCCGATCCGTTGCGGCTGGCGGCGGTCGAGGAGCGGCGGGCGGCGCTCACCGGGCTGATCCGGAAGTACGGGGAGGACGTCTCCGCCGTACTGGCGTGGGCCGAGCAGAGTGCCGCGCGGCTGACCGAACTCGACGGCGACGACGAGCGGATCGGGGAACTCACCGCCGAACGTGACGCGCTCCGGGGAGAACTGGGTGTGCTCGCCCAGGCCCTGACGGACGCGCGGACGGAGGCGGCCGAGCGGTTCGCGGCGGCCGTGACCGCGGAGCTGGCCTCCCTCGCGATGCCGCACGCGCGCGTGTCGTTCGACATCCGGCAGACCGAGGACCCGGAAGGTGTCGAGGTCGGCGGGCGCACGGTCGCCTACGGGCCGTCGGGCGTGGACGAGGTCGAGCTGCTGCTGGCCCCGCACCCGGGTGCACCGCCCCGGCCCATCGCCAAGGGGGCGTCCGGTGGTGAGCTGTCGCGCGTGATGCTGGCCGTGGAGGTCGTGTTCGCGGGCACGGACCCGGTGCCGACATACCTCTTCGACGAGGTCGACGCCGGTGTGGGCGGCAAGGCGGCGGTGGAGATCGGGCGGCGGCTCGCCCGGCTGGCCAAGACGGCACAGGTCGTGGTCGTCACGCACCTGCCGCAGGTGGCCGCCTTCGCCGACCGGCAGCTGCTGGTGGAGAAGACCAACGACGGGTCGGTCACCCGGTCGGGTGTGAAGGTGCTCGAAGGCGAGGACCGCATCCGGGAGTTGTCCCGCATGCTCGCCGGCCAGGAGGACTCGGAGACGGCCCGCGCGCACGCGGAAGAGCTGTTGGCGACCGCGCGGGCGGACGTGTAACCGTCTTCGGTGCGCACGAGCCGGGCCCGGGCGGGACGCGTGGTCCCGTGGCCGGACGGCGCGACGGCTGTCGGCCGGTGTCGCGGACAGCCGCAGGCCGGCCGGATGATCGTCAGGAGGGCCGCCTTGTCCGGATATGCCGGCGTCCTCACCCGGGCGGCCGCGACGGCCGCGCTCCGGACGCGGCCGCCCGGCGCCGGGGCCGGTGGGGGAGCGGACGAACGACGCCGGTCGCACCGCCGAGGGGTACGCCACCCCCGTCATGGCGGTGGTCGGCGCAAGCCGGGTGCGCCCGCCGCCGGAGCGGCCGTGTGCGTCGCCGGGCCGTGCGGGCCATACGACGGCAACGCCGGGACGAGGTGAGACGAGGTGAGCGGACGGCCCGGTCACCGATCGGGAGCCGAAGGATGTCCGTCACTCGTACGGGTGGTCCAGTGTCGCGGGAGGATTCGAGTCCCCGCTTCGGTGGTTCCCGGAACCGGTGTACGCCCTGGCATGCTTGACGGAGTACGCGTAGGAAACCGCGCGGTACACCCCCATCGCGCGATCCTTCTGTACGTTCGTCGCGACCGCCCGACCCGAACCAGGAGCCCGGCCACGTGACCCCCGTGAGCAGCCAGTCGTCGATGCGCACCGTGCAGGTGCTGGGCGGTGGCAACGCCGCCAGCGGCACCCATGTGCGCTCGCTGGCCGCGGGGCTTGTCGCGAGGGGCGTGCGGGTCACGGTGTGCGCCCCCGTCGAGGCGGATCACGCCTATGACTTCACCGGTGCGGGTGCCGAGCATGTGCACGTGCCGCGCAGCAGCGACCCGGGATCGGTGGCCGCGCTGCGGGCCGCCTGTACGGACGCCGACCTGGTGCACGCGCACGGGCTGCACGCATCGTTCCGTACCGTGCTCGCGCTCGGCGGACGGCGCACGCCACTCGTCGTCACCTGGCACGACCGGGCGCACGCCGACGGTCCGCGCGCCCACTTCCTGCGCGTGCTGGAGCGGCGGGTCGTCAAGGCGGCCACCGTGGTGCTCGGGACGACCTCCGCGCTCGTCGACCGCGCGCGCCGCGCGGGAGCGCGGGACGCCCGGCTGGCCGCCGTCTCCCTCCCCGGCCCCCGCACCTCCCCCGCGCCGTACGACCCCGACCGGCTGCGGCCCAAAATCCGGGCCGAACTCGGCGCCATCGGCCGTCCCTTGCTCATCGCCGTCGGCTCACTCGAACGGCACCGGGGCTACGACGTCCTGCTGGACGCCACCCACGCGTGGCGGCGGCTCGACCCCGTACCGCTGGTGGTGCTCGCCGGGGAAGGGCCGCTCCACGGCGAACTCCGGCGCAGGATCGAGGACGAGGAACTGCCGGTCCGGCTCGTCGGACGGCGCGAGGACATCACCGATCTGCTCGCCGCCGCCGACATCGCGCTGCTGCCGAGCCGGTGGGAGGCGCGCTCGCCGCTCGCCCAGGAGGCCCTCCACGCACGCGTGCCGCTCGTCGCGACCCGCGTGGGTGGCATCCCCGAACTCGTCGGCGACGCGGCCGAACTCGTCCCGCACGGCAACGCGCGGGCGCTCGCCGACGCCGTCGTACGGCTGCTGGACGACCCGCAGCACCAGGAACTACTCAAGGAGCGCGGCGCGCGGCAGGCGGCCACCTGGCCGACCGAGGACGAGACGGTCGCCCAGGTGCTCAGCGTGTACGACGAGTTGACACGGCCCCGGCCGCTGATCTGACCTCAGGGCACGTGCCGCCGGGCCCGCAGGGCGAGGCTCAACGCCAGTACCGTCTGCGGGTCGTCGAGGTCGGTGCCCAGCAACTCACCGATGCGGGCGAGCCGGTTGTAGAGCGTCTGCCGGTTCAGATGCAGTTCGCGGGCCGTCTCCGCCTTGCGTCCCGCGTGGGCCAGGTAGGTCTCCAGGGTGGGCAGCAGCGGCGGTCTGGAACGCCGGTCGTGGTCCAGCACCGGGCCGATCGCGCGGTCCACGAACGCCGCCAGGTCCGGGTGGTCCCGCAGACGCCACAGCAGCAGGTCGATGTCCAGCCGACGGGCGTCGAACCAGGGACGGCTGGGCAGTCCCTGCGCCGCGGTCGCCGTCTCCGCCGCGTGCCGCAGCCCGGTCGACGCCGCCGCCCAGCCGCCGGCCGGCCCGGCCACCACGACGGGCGGCCCGACACCCGGCCGCAGCACTCCCGCGCGCTCCACCCCGGCCCGCAGCGCGGCCGCCACCCGGTCGGCGACCGCCGTCCGGTCCGTCTCCGCGCGCAGCCCGAGCAGCAGCGGCACCCGGCCCTCCACCGGCCGCACACCGAGCAGCACGGGCACTCCGAGCGCGGCCAGTTCCTCGCCCACCGCGCGGGCCAGTACCGCCCAGCCGCCTCCCTGTGGGGACAGGGGGTCGCCGAGCCGCATCACCACCGGCAGCAGCGGACCCGTACCCGGCTTGAAGCCCAGCACGCGCGCCTGCGCGGGCGCGTCCTCGGCGGTGACACGTCCCTCGGCGAGGTCGGTGAGGAAGTCCCCGCGGCCACGCGCCGCCAACTCCTCCTCCTGACGCGCCTGCATCAGCACCACGGCGAGGATGCCCGCGGCCCGCTCGGCCGCCATCCGGTGCACCGGCTGCGGTGTGCTGCGCACCGGCAGCAGCACCAGCCGAGCCCGTACCCCACCGCTTCCGGGACCGCCGCCGGGGACGTCCACGAGGGCGGAACCGGCCGGCGGGTCGTCCTGGTGCCGGTCGCGCAGCCCTTCCCACACCTGGAGCGGGTCCGCGCCCTCGGGGCCCTCGCCGGCCGCGTACAGCAGCTGTCCCTCGGTCGTTTCCAGGAACACCGGGTTGCCGGTGAAACCGGCGAGGATCTCCAGGACCTGCGGGACCCCGCCGCCGCCGAGCAGGGCGTCGGTGCAGCGGCGGTGCACCTCCTCCGCGCGTTGCAGCAGCGCGTAGTGCCCGTTGACGATCTCGGTGTGGATCTCCTCGGTGACCGCCACGAACGGCACCTCGCGGTGCAGCTGGACCAGCGGGAGCCCCGCCGTCCGGGCGGCCTCGACGAGGGCGGCGGGCAGCCGGGTGAAGCGCGGGCCCAGCTCCACCACGAGCGCCGCGATGCCCCGCTCGGCCAGCGTGCGCACGAAGGCGCGCTGGTCGGCCGGGCGGGTGCCGAGCCCGTACCCGGTGGTCAGCAGCAGCTCGCCGCCCTTGAGGAGCGACGCGATGTTGGGCACCTCGCCCGCGTGCACCCAGCGCACCGTGCGCTCCAGCAGATCGCCGCCGGCGAGGATCTCCGGGAGGCCGCTGCGGAGGCCGGGGAGGTCCAGGGCGCGCTGCACGGTGATGCCCGTGGGTGCGGGTGCGCTGGTGTTCATGCAGCGGACGGTACCTGGGGGTGGGGGCGGGGAACATCTGGGCGTCCGGTGCCGTGTGCCGGCCGCCGGTGCTGCGGTGGCGATCGTTACTGGGTGCCCGGCGCGGGGGCGAGGCGGGGGTGGGTGTCGGGGCCGGCGCTGGACGGGTGCCGCTGCGCCCACCCGTGCCGCCCTGCGGCACGACTGCCCGCAGTAACGGCGACTGCCCGCAGCCACGACGTAGCCGCGGGCAGGTCGGCGGTCAGCCCCCGTACGCTCCCGACGCCGTCAGGCGCAGGGCCGTGTCGATGAGCGGGACGTGGCTGAAGGCCTGGGGGAAGTTGCCGACCTGGCGCTGCAGACGCGGGTCCCATTCCTCCGCCAGCAGGCCGAGGTCGTTGCGCAGGGACAGCAGCTTCTCGAAGAGCTTCCTCGCCTCGTCCACGCGGCCGATCATCGCCAGGTCGTCGGCCATCCAGAACGAGCAGGCGAGGAACGCGCCCTCGTCGCCCGGCAGCCCGTCGACGCCCTCGTCCTTGCCCTCCGTCGGGTAGCGCAGGATGAAGCCGTCGGAGGTGGACAGCTCGCGCTGGATCGCCTCGATGGTGCCGATCACCCGCTTGTCGTCCGGCGGCAGGAAACCCATCTGCGGGATCAGCAGCAGGGAGGCGTCCAGCTCCTTGGAGCCGTAGGACTGCGTGAAGGTGTTGCGTTCCTTGTCGTAGCCCTTCTCGCACACGTCCCGGTGGATGTCGTCGCGCAGCTGCTTCCACCGCTCCAGCGGGCCGTCGGCGTCGCCGGACTCGATGAGCTTGATGGTGCGGTCGACGGCGACCCAGGCCATCACCTTGGAGTGCACGAAGTGGCGGCGTGGGCCGCGCACCTCCCAGATGCCCTCGTCCGGCTCCTGCCAGTGCTTCTCCAGGTACCGGATCAGCTTCAGCTGGAGCAGCGAGGCGTAGTCGTTTCGGGCCAGACCGGTCATGTGGGCCAGGTGCAGCGCCTCGGTGACCTCTCCGTACACATCCAGTTGGAGCTGGTGTGCCGCGCCGTTGCCCACGCGCACCGGGGCGGAGTCCTCGTAGCCGGGCAGCCAGTCCAGCTCCGCCTCGCCGAGCTCGCGCTCACCGGCGATGCCGTACATGATCTGGAGGTTCTCCGGGTCGCCCGCCACCGCGCGCAGCAGCCACTCGCGCCAGGCGCGGGCCTCCTCGCGGTAGCCGGTGCGCAGCAGCGAGGACAGGGTGATCGCCGCGTCCCGCAGCCAGGTGTACCGGTAGTCCCAGTTGCGGACGCCCCCGATGTCCTCCGGCAGCGAGGTGGTGGGCGCGGCGACGATGCCCCCGGTCGGGGCGTACGTCAGCGCCTTCAGCGTGATCAGGGAGCGGACCACGGCCTCGCGGTAGGGACCGTGGTACGTACAGTGCTCGACCCACGCGCGCCAGAAGTCCTCCGTCGCCTCCAGTGACTGCTCCGGCTCCGGCAGGGCCGGCGGCTGCTTGTGCGACGGCTCCCACGAGATGGTGAACGCGATCCGCTCGCCCGGCGCGACGGTGAAGTCCGAGTACGTCGTCAGCGACTCGCCGTAGGTCTTGACGGAGGTGTCGAACCACACGGAGTCCGGGCCGGCGACAGCGACCGTGCGCCCTTCGTGCCGGTGCACCCACGGGACGATCCTGCCGTAGGAGAAACGCATCCGGAGCGTCGAGCGCATGGGCACGCGGCCCGAGAGGCCCTCCACGATGCGGATCAGCTGCGGGGCACCGTCGCGCGGAGGCATGAAGTCCGTCACCCGGACCGTGCCGCGCGGCGTCTCCCACTCGGATTCCAGGATCAACGAGTCGCCGCGGTAGCCGCGCCGGGTCGCGCTCGGCGGTTCGGCGTCGTCGGCGTGGGCGGGACCCAGCCGCCAGAAGCCGTGATCCTCGGTGCCCAGCAGGCCGGCGAAGATGGCGTGCGAGTCGAAGCGGGGCAGGCACAGCCAGTCCACTGTGCCGTCCCGGCAGACCAGTGCTGCGGTCTGCATGTCTCCGATGAGTGCGTAGTCCTCGATGCGCCCGGCCACGTGCATCTCCAGTCGAACGGCCACGTCACCCCGCAAGGGGGCTGTCGCTAATGCGGTCAGGGGGTTTCTGCAATACGTCATTGAGCTGTGAGGCAAGCAGTCACTCAGCCGCGGGGGCAAAGCGTCAACTGTTGCTCAACGAACTGACGAGCTCACGTTGTTCCGGAACTTACGGGCGGGGGTGGTGCCGTTCGGCCGGCCTGGCTCGGCAGTGAGTGTCCGAGCAGGATACGACGCACGTAGATGATCTGTGTGCCGCTCGGGACAACGCGACTCCGTCGAATGAGTGACCGAGTGGTGAGGGTCCGGTGTGCGGTGCGTACCCTGTGCCGGTGTGTGCGCGGAGCGTGGCCGTGAGCCATCGCCGCGCGGCGCTGATACGCTGGTAGCCCGTGGACCGGTGGGCGAGAAACCCCGGAACCGCACCCACAGACCGCGACCACGGGAGCCCCCTCTTGGCCATGCCGCCCGCTGCTTTCCGAAACAGCACAGCCACGACGACCAAGCACATCTTCGTCACCGGGGGTGTCGCCTCCTCTCTCGGCAAGGGTCTGACCGCCTCCAGCCTTGGCATGCTCCTCAAGGCCCGGGGTCTACGCGTCGTGATGCAGAAACTGGACCCGTATCTCAACGTCGACCCGGGCACGATGAACCCCTTCCAGCACGGTGAGGTGTTCGTCACCAACGACGGCGCCGAGACCGACCTGGACATCGGCCACTACGAGCGCTTCCTGGACCGCGACCTGGACGGTTCCGCCAACGTCACCACGGGCCAGATCTACTCGACGGTGATCGCCAAGGAGCGGCGCGGCGAGTACCTGGGCGACACCGTGCAGGTCATCCCGCACATCACCAACGAGATCAAGCACCGGATCCGCCGGATGGCGACCGACGAGGTCGACGTGGTGATCACCGAGGTCGGCGGCACGGTCGGCGACATCGAGTCCCTGCCGTTCCTGGAGACCGTCCGCCAGGTGCGGCACGAGGTCGGGCGCGACAACGTGTTCGTGGTCCATATCTCTCTCCTGCCCTACATCGGCCCCTCGGGTGAGCTGAAGACGAAGCCGACCCAGCACTCAGTTGCGGCGCTGCGCAACATCGGTATCCAGCCGGACGCGATCGTGCTGCGCTGCGACCGTGAGGTGCCCACCGCGATCAAGCGGAAGATCTCGCTGATGTGCGACGTGGACGAGGCCGCCGTGGTCGCGTGCCCCGACGCCCGCTCGATCTACGACATCCCGAAGACCGTGCACGGCGAGGGTCTGGACGCCTACGTGGTCCGCAAGCTGGACCTGCCCTTCCGGGACGTGGACTGGACGACCTGGGACGACCTGCTCGACCGGGTCCACAACCCCGACCACGAGATCACCCTCGCCCTGGTCGGCAAGTACATCGACCTGCCCGACGCCTATCTGTCGGTCACCGAGGCGCTGCGCGCGGGCGGCTTCGCCAACAAGGCCCGGGTGAAGATCAAGTGGGTCACCTCGGACGACTGCAAGACCCCGGCCGGCGCCCAGGCGCAGCTCGGTGACGTCGACGGCATCTGCATCCCGGGCGGCTTCGGCGACCGCGGTGTGCTCGGCAAGGTCGGCGCGATCAAGTACGCCCGCGAGAACCGGATCCCGCTGCTGGGCCTCTGCCTCGGTCTGCAGTGCATCGTGATCGAGGCCGCGCGCAGCCTCGCGGACATCTCCGACGCCAACTCCACCGAGTTCGACCCGGCCACCTCCCACCCGGTCATCTCCACCATGGCCGAGCAGCTGGACATCGTCGCCGGTGAGGGTGACATGGGCGGCACCATGCGGCTCGGCATGTACCCGGCCAAACTGGCCGAGGGCTCGATCGTGCGTGAGGTGTACGACGGCAAGGAGTACGTCGAGGAGCGCCACCGGCACCGCTACGAGGTGAACAACACCTACCGCGCGGAGCTGGAGAAGAAGGCGGGCATCGTGTTCTCCGGCACCTCTCCGGACGGCAAGCTCGTCGAGTACGTCGAGTACCCGCGCGAGGTCCATCCCTATCTGGTCGCGACCCAGGCGCACCCGGAGCTGCGCTCGCGTCCGACCCGTCCGCACCCGCTCTTCGCGGGCCTGGTGAAGGCCTCCGTCGAGCGCAAGATCTCCAAGTAACACACCCGGTTGTACGGTTGCCGGGGGGGGGACCCTCCAAAAGGGGGGAACCCAGAAGACTTTTTTCCCAGGGGGAAACGCAACAAAAGAGGCCGTCTGGAGGGAAAAGGACGACGACCAAGGAACAACAAGAGGAGGG
>NZ_JBVIIM010000046.1:19543-42628 GCF_055569765.1 Streptomyces sp. NPDC031365
TCCCCCCCCCCCCCCCCCCCCCCCCCCCCCCCCCCCCCCCCCCCCCCCCCCCCCTTTCCCCCCCCCCCCCCCCCCCCCCCCCCCCCCCCCCCCCCCCCCCCCGGCCGCTTTTTTCACGCGGGGCACGCGCACCAGAGCCGTACGTCGGGAAGGACAGGCATGACGATCAAGGACACCCCGGAGGAGTGGGAGATCCGCGGGACCCGGTCCCCGTTCGTGGGCGCCAAGACCTCCGTCCGCACGGACGACGTGGTCATGCCCGGGGGCACCGTGGTCCGCCGCGACTACCAGGTCCACCCCGGGTCTGTGGCCGTCCTCGCCCTCGACGACGCGGACCGGGTCCTGGTGCTGCGCCAGTACCGGCACCCGGTGCGCCAGAAGCTGTGGGAGATTCCGGCCGGTCTGCTCGACGTCGCCGGCGAGAATCCGCTGCACGCCGCCCAGCGCGAGCTGTACGAGGAGGCGCACGTCAAGGCGGAGGACTGGCGGCTGCTGACCGACGTCTACACCACGCCCGGCGGCTGTGACGAGGCCGTACGGATCTTCCTCGCGCGAGGGCTGTCCGAGGCCGGGGGCGACCGCTTCGAGGTCGAGGACGAGGAGGCCGACATGGAGCTGGCCCGGGTACCCGTCGAGGAACTGGTGCGCGGGGTGCTGGCCGGGGAACTGCACAACAACTGCCTGGTGGTGGGTGTCCTTTCGCTCGTCGCCGCACGGACCGGTGACGGTCTGGACGCGCTGCGCCCGGCGCAGGCACCCTGGCCGGCGCGGCCGTTCGAGAGGTGACGCCGGCGCAGGGCCCATGATGGGCGGCCTGGGCGTCCGCGGCTCCGTCGCGGCCGGTCGCGCCCACGCGGCGGAGCCGCATATCGGTATGGCCCCGCGCCCCTTTTCGCCGACGCGGCCGAGCCCTCGGTCTGACGATCTGTTGATCCGATCGGGGGGAGTCCTGCCCCGGCGCCGCGCTCCTCACGGAACGTCGCAGAGCGTGAACTAGGCTCTGAAAAACGCCCGATCCGGAAGACCCGGCGGGCTTGCGCGTGCGGTGGGACGGGAGTGTGGCCCGTGACGGATCAGGCGGTGGACCCGGACGGTGTACGGCTCCCTCGGGACGCTGCCCCGGAAGGTCGATTCCTGGGCCGCACCAGGGAGTTGAAGGAGCTGCGTGCTGACATCGAGCGCGCGGGACTGGACACGCTCTCCGGCCGCAAGGCGCCCCGCGCCCGCGTGTTGCTCATCGCGGGCCGGCCCGGCTCCGGCCGGACGGCCCTCGCCGAGGAACTGGTACGCCAGGTCGCCGACCGCTACCCCGACGGGGTGCTGCGCACCCGCCTGGGCGAACCCGACGGCACACGCGTGCCGGTCGGGCGCGCAGCGCGTGAGCTGCTCGACTCGCTGGAGGCGCCCGCCCCGGCCGGAGCCCCCGAGGACGATCTCACCGAGGCGCTGCGCACCGCCCTGTCCGACCGCAGGGCGCTGCTGCTGCTGGACGACGCGGCCGATGCCGAGCAGGTCGACGCGCTGCTCCCGGACAACCCGGACTGCCTGGCCGTCACCGTCTCCTCCGGCCCGCTGACCGGCATCGCCGACGTCCGCCCCTGCACCCTCGGCGGCCTCGACACCAAGTCCGGGGTGGAACTGCTGTCCCGGCTGACCGGATCGGTCCGCATCACGGTCGATCCCCGGGCCGCCGAGCGGCTCGCCGAGCAGTGCCAGGGCCAGCCGGCCGCCCTGGTACTGGCCGGCGGCTGGCTGGCCGCCCGGCCCAAGGCCGCCGTCGCCGACCTCGCCAGGCAACTGCACACGGACACCGATGGGGGCACCGCCGTCGGCCGGGTGGTCCGGCTGGTGCACGACTCGCTGCCGGCGACCGCCGCCCGGACACTGCGCCTGCTCAGCCTCGCCCCGTCGGGCCTGGTCGACCCGCACACCGCCGCCGCGCTCGCCGGCTGCTCGGTGGAGGCCGTGCGCACCACCCTGGACGACTTCGCCGCCCACGGCCTGCTGCACTCGGTGGGCTCCGTACAGCCGCAGTACCGGGTGCCCCGCTGCCTGCACCCCGTGCTGCACGACCTCGCGGCGGAGCACGAGAAGCCCGGCGAGCTCCAGCTGTCCCGCGCCCGCATGCTGGAGCGGACCGTTCGGCTGCTCCAGTCGTGCAGGGCGATCACCGAGACCGACAGCCCGCAGGCACGCGAGAAGCTCCTCGGCATGCCGCGCGCCCTGCGCTTTCCCAGCCCCCGGGCAGCCGCCGACTGGCTGCGGCTGCGCCGGCCCGCCCTGCTGGCCGCCGCCCGGCTCGCGGTCGCCGACGGGGAGCTGGACACCCTCGCCAGGCGGCTGATGTCCCAGCTGGTGCGCGCCATGGCCGCCCACTTCGGCACCCGGGCCGCCGCGAGCGACCTGTACGACATCCACGCTCTGGTCCTCGATGTCGCCGAGCGCCGCGGCCTGCCCCGGGAGCGGGCGGCGGCCCTGCTGAACCTCGGCGACCTGGACGCCCACACCGGCCGTACGGCGGATGCCCTGGCGCGCTACCGGGCCGCGCTGGACGCCGGCCGCGAGGCGAACGACCCGTACGCGACCGGCCGCGCGATGGAATCCGTAGGCGGCGCGCATCTGGAGCTCGGGGACTTCGACCGGGCCGCGGACTGGTTCGGCCGGGCCCTGGCCGAACGGCTGGCCCGTGGCGAGCGCCCGGAGGCTGCCCGGCTCTACGGCCGGATCGGCGCCGCCCACACCTACGCGGGCCGCTACGGCGAGGCCCTGCGCAACTGGCGTGCGGCGGTCGCCGGGCACCGGAAGAACGGGGACGTGGCCGCTCAGGCCCGGGCCCTGAGCGAAGTGGCCCGCGTGCAGGAGTACGCGGGCCGGCTCGACGAGTCGCTGCGCACCTGTCAGGAGGCCGTGGAGTGGGCGCGCCGGGCCGAGGACACCCGTCTGCAGGCCGCGCTGCACCTGCGGCTCGCCGACTCCTTCGAGCACCTCGGCGACACCGCGGCCGCCGCGCTGCACCGGGGCACGGCCGAGCGGACGCTGGCCGAGGAGACCCCGGAGGACGACTCGGAGGCGGAACACGGAGCTAACGCCTACGAAATCCGTAGCGCATCCGCTGAAGATTGATGCAAAGGAAGGCTGGACAGCGGGAACACCTTCATTAAACTGGCTCTGCCGCGCCGTCTTCTGCGGTCCCTCCCGGTGTGCCCGTGTGTGCCCGGGTATGTGTAGTGATACACCCATATCCTCTGAGTCAAGGACCGTGATCGACGTGAAGGTCGGCATCCCCCGCGAAGTCAAGAACAACGAGTTCCGGGTGGCCATCACCCCCGCCGGCGTGCACGAGCTCGTGCGCCATGGTCACCAGGTCGTCATCGAGCGCGGCGCCGGCGTCGGCTCGTCGATCCCGGACGGCGAGTACATCTCCGCGGGCGGGCAGATCCTGGACACGGCCGACGAGGTCTGGGCCGCCGCCGATCTGCTGCTGAAGGTCAAGGAGCCCGTCGCGGAGGAGTACCACCGCCTGCGCAAGGACCAGACCCTCTTCACCTACCTGCACCTGGCCGCGTCGAAGGAGTGCACGGACGCCCTCCTGGAGTCCGGCACCACCGCGATCGCCTACGAGACCGTCGAGCTGCCCGGCCGCGCGCTGCCGCTGCTCGCTCCGATGTCCGAGGTCGCGGGCCGGCTGTCCACCCAGGTCGGCGCCTACCACCTGATGCGCGCCCACGGCGGCCGAGGTGTGCTCCCCGGTGGCGTCCCCGGCGTGCTGGCCGGCCGGGCCGTCGTCGTCGGCGGCGGTGTCTCCGGCTGGAACGCCGCGCAGATCGCCATCGGCATGGGTTTCCACGTGACCCTGCTCGACAAGGACATCAACAAGCTCAAGGAGGCCGACAAGGTCTTCGGCACGAAGATCCAGACCGTCGTCTCCAACGCCTTCGAACTGGAGAAGGCCTGCCTGGAGGCCGACCTGGTGATCGGCGCGGTGCTGGTCCCCGGCGCCAAGGCCCCCAAGCTCGTCACCAACGAGCTGGTCTCGCGGATGAAGGCAGGAAGTGTCCTTGTCGACATCGCGATCGACCAGGGCGGCTGCTTCGAGGACTCCCACCCGACCACGCACGCCGAGCCGACCTTCAAGGTCCACGAGTCGGTCTTCTACTGCGTCGCCAACATGCCCGGCGCGGTGCCCAACACGTCGACCTACGCGCTGACCAACGCCACGCTGCCGTACATCGTCGAACTCGCCGACCGCGGCTGGGTGGAGGCGCTGCGCCACGACCCCGCGCTCGCCAAGGGGCTCAACACGCATGACGGCAAGGTCGTTTACAAGGAGGTCGCCGAGGCGCACGGCCTCGAGCCCGTCGAACTCGCCTCGCTGCTCGGCTGAGCCGCCAGGGCGGTAAGTCGACCAAGTCACCGACCCGCAAAGGCGACACGTCAACTTGGGTCGTCAACGCCGCCCACCCGGCCGGACCTTGCCCGCGAGGTCCCGCCGGATGTGTGTATGGTCACTTCCTGATTCCTGCACAACTCGCCTCGAACGTACCCCTTCTACCGATTCGCACACCCGTGAAACCTGCGGTGCGACGGCCGTACGCCCTTGACAGAGGGATGTTTCATTGCCGACACATCGGGTCGGGTCCGGCGGATTGTGTTGCTGCGGACGGCCGACACGCCATAGAGTCGCCAAACGTCGGCATGGTGCCACGCTGACCTGTCTAGAAGTTTCCTGGTCACCAAGGAGGTAAGACGACTTGTGAATGAGTCGACATTTACTCCCGGGGGTGGTCACCCAGGAATGCCTGCGCCGGACCAGGGGCCCGCGGGATCCGCTGCTGTCGGCTCCGTAGCTGTGCGCACCTTCGCAGCCCACCGGAGTCGCCGGACTTCGGTGGTGACTCAACCAGCACCCCAGAGCATGGATGGCCATCACGTGAACGCCATGGCCGGCGACGGAAGTGGCGCGCCCCACAACCATTTCGCCGACTACGACGAACTGCCCGAGGGGCACTTCTACGACCCCGACGCCGAGTACGAGCCCGATCCCGAGTACGCGGCCACGCTCGCGCCCGACGCGGCGCGTCAGCGCCGTGAGCGCGTCGGTCCGACCGGGCGCCCGCTGCCGTACTTCCCGATCCCGGGTCCGCTGACCGATCACGGACCCGCGAAGATCATCGCGATGTGCAACCAGAAGGGCGGCGTCGGCAAGACCACGTCGACCATCAACCTGGGTGCCGCGCTGGCGGAGTACGGACGCCGGGTGCTGCTCGTCGACTTCGACCCGCAGGGCGCGCTGTCGGTCGGACTCGGCGTCAACCCGATGGAACTCGACCTCACCGTCTACAACCTGCTCATGGAGCGGGGCATGGCGGCCGACGAGGTGCTGCTGAAGACCGCGGTCCCCAACATGGACCTGCTCCCCAGCAACATCGACCTGTCGGCGGCCGAGGTGCAGCTGGTGAGCGAGGTCGCGCGCGAGTCCACGCTGCAGCGGGCACTGAAGCCGCTGATGGACGACTACGACTACATCGTGATCGACTGCCAGCCCTCGCTCGGCCTGCTCACGGTCAACGCGCTGACCGCCGCGCACAAGGTGATCGTGCCGCTGGAGTGCGAGTTCTTCGCGCTGCGTGGTGTGGCGCTGCTCACCGAGACCATCGAGAAGGTCCAGGAGCGGCTCAACCCCGACCTGGAGCTCGACGGGATCCTCGCCACCATGTACGACTCGCGCACGGTGCACAGCCGTGAGGTGCTCGCGCGGGTGGTCGAGGCCTTCGACGATCACGTCTACCACACGGTCATCGGGCGCACGGTCCGCTTCCCGGAGACCACGGTCGCCGGTGAGCCGATCACCACGTACGCGTCCAACTCCGTCGGTGCCGCCGCCTACCGCCAGCTCGCCAGGGAGGTGCTCGCCCGGTGTCACGCCGAGTGAGTCTGCCGGGGGCCGACGAACTCTTCCGTACGACAGGGGGGATGGCGCTCCAGGCGTCCACCCCCCGGCGCCCCACCGGCGACGCACGCGTTCCCGCTCCCGCGGGGGAGGGCGACGCGGCGGCCGCGCAGGAGGACGCGCCGCAGTCGGTGCCCGCACAGGGCGGCGAGGGTGCGGAGCATGCCGCGGCGGACGCGGATCCGGCCGAGGCCGGGGAGTCCCGCAGCCGTAACGCGGCAGGCTCCGGACGGCGTCAGCCGGCGCAGGAGGACGCGGCCCCGCGCAAGCGGGGGAGGGCGGCGGCGCGGCGGCCCAGCGGCCGTGAGCGGCACGACGAGAAGATCACCGTGTATGTGTCCGCCGAGGAACTGATGGACCTCGAGCACGCGCGCCTCGTCCTGCGTGGTGAGCACGGACTCGCCGTCGACCGCGGCCGGATCGTCCGCGAGGCGGTCGCCGTGGTCCTCGCCGATCTGGAGAGCCGCGGGGACGCCAGCATCCTCGTACGACGTCTGCGGGGACGGTAGCGGTAGCCTGCGGAGGCCATGACCTCGAACGACGCACCCGCCTCCGGCGACCGGCCGCCCCGCCGCCGCGCCCTGGGCAGGGGCGCGGCAACGGCCCCCTCGCCGTCCGGGCCGACGACCCCGCCCGCGCGGGAGACGGGCGCCGATCCGTCGGAGGACCCGTCGCCGGACAGGGCCGCCGGGCCCGGTGATCGGGGCACGGCCGACGCGGCGGCCGCCGGGGCCTCCTCGCCGGTCGCGTCGGTGGCTGAGCCGCAGGACCGGCCCGTGACGCCCGGAGAGCCGAGCACCACGGCCGACCCGGCGGACGGGGCACCCGACGGGCGGTTCAAGGTTCGGCTGGCGAACTTCGAAGGGCCGTTCGATCTGCTGCTCCAACTGATCGCGAAGCACAAACTGGATGTCACCGAGGTCGCCCTGTCCAGGGTGACCGACGAGTTCATGGCGTACATCCGGGCCATGGGGTCGGACTGGGACCTGGACGAGACGACCGAGTTCCTGGTCGTCGCGGCCACCCTCCTCGACCTCAAGGCCGCCCGGCTGCTGCCCGCCGCCGAGGTGGAGGACGAGGCCGACCTCGCCCTGCTGGAGGCTCGCGACCTGCTGTTCGCGCGGCTGCTGCAGTACCGCGCGTACAAACAGATCGCCGACATCTTCGACCGGCGGCTCGACGAGGAGGCCCGGCGCTATCCCCGTACCGTCGGACTGGAACCCCAGCACGCCGAGCTGCTGCCCGAGGTCGTCATCAGCATCGGCCTCGAGGGCTTCGCCCGGCTCGCCGTCAAGGCGATGCAGCCCCGGCCCAGGCCGCAGGTGTACGTCGACCACATCCACGCCCCCCTGGTCAGCGTGCAGGAACAGGCCGGGATCGTCGTCGCACGCCTCAGGGACCTCGGCGAGGCGAGCTTCCGGGCGCTCATCGAGGACACGGACGACACCCTGACCGTCGTGGCACGCTTCCTCGCCCTCCTGGAGCTGTACCGCGAGAAGGCCGTCGCCCTCGACCAGGAGACCGCGCTCGGTGAGCTGACCGTGCGCTGGACCGGCGGGGACGGGGACGCGGAGCCGGCGGTCACCGACGAGTTCGACCGGCCCCCCGAGCCGCCGCAGGAGGAGAGGAAGCCGTGAGCGAGGAGACGACCGGGACCTCCGCGGGGCTGCGCACCGTCGCGGACCTCGATCTCAGGCCCGCTCTGGAGGCGGTTCTGATGGTCGTGGACGAGCCCGCGACCGAGGAGCACCTGGCGAAGATCCTGGAGCGGCCCAGGCGGCAGGTCGCGGACGCGCTGCGGGAGCTCGCCGACGAGTACACCGTCCAGGGCCGCGGCTTCGAACTGCGGCTCGTCGCGGGCGGCTGGCGCTTCTACACCCGCCCCGAGTACGCCGCCGCCGTCGAGCGCTTCGTCCTGGACGGCCAGCACGCGCGGCTCACCCAGGCCGCCCTGGAGACCCTCGCGGTCGTCGCCTACCGGCAGCCGGTCAGCCGCGGCCGCGTCTCCGCCGTACGCGGAGTCAACTGTGACGGCGTGATGCGCACCCTCCTCCAGCGCGGTCTGATCGAGGAGGCGGGCACGGAACCCGAAACAGGTGCGATCCTGTACACGACGACGAACTACTTCCTGGAGCGGATGGGCCTGCGCGGTCTGGACGAGCTCCCGGAACTCGCGCCCTTCCTCCCCGAGGCGGAGGCGATCGAGGCCGAGACACTGGAAGGGGTCCCGTCGTTCG
Organism: Streptomyces sp. NPDC031365; assembly: GCF_055569765.1. Taxonomy (NCBI): domain Bacteria; kingdom Bacillati; phylum Actinomycetota; class Actinomycetes; order Kitasatosporales; family Streptomycetaceae; genus Streptomyces; species Streptomyces sp. NPDC031365. Next base: position 27,731 of record NZ_JBVIIM010000046.1, read on the forward strand.
ATCCGGACGCCCCGGATTCCGAGGACGCAGACGACAAGACGGAACTTTGATGCGAAGCAGCAGCGGCAGGAACAGCAGCGGAAACAACGGCGGGAGCCGTGGTGGCAACAGCGGCGGCCGCGGCGGGAGCGGCGGTGGCCGCGGCAGTCACCGCGGTGCCGGCAACGACCGCGACGACCGGCAGGGCGGTCGTCCGAAGAAGCCGCGCCCGGAGGAGCGGCGCTACGACGTGGGCCCCGGCGCCACCCAGGAGGGCCCCAAGTCGGGCCGCGGGCCCGCGGCCCGCGGAGGCGCCAAGGGCGGGCCGAAGAGGCCCCTGCAGCGGGGGCGCTCGGTCCCGGCCACGTCGCGCGAGTACGAGGCACGGGCCGAGGAGCGCAACCGGGAGCGGTACGCGGGAAAGAAGGACGTGAAGCTCCCGAAGACCTTCCCCGGTGCCGAGCAGGAGGGCGAGCGGCTGCAGAAGGTGCTCGCGCGCGCCGGCTACGGCTCACGGCGTGCCTGCGAGGAGCTGATCGAGCAGGCGCGGGTCGAGATCAACGGCGAGATCGTGCTCGAGCAGGGCCGCCGGGTCGACCCGGAGAAGGACGAGGTCAAGGTCGACGGCCTGACCGTCGCCACGCAGTCGTACCAGTTCTTCTCGCTGAACAAGCCCGCCGGTGTCGTGTCCACCATGGAGGACCCGGAGGGCCGGCAGTGTCTCGGTGACTACGTCACCAACCGCGAGACCCGTCTCTTCCACGTCGGTCGGCTGGACACGGAGACCGAGGGCGTCATCCTGCTCACCAACCACGGTGAGCTGGCGCACCGGCTGACCCACCCCCGGTACGGCGTGAAGAAGACCTACCTCGCGCACATCGTCGGCCCGATCCCGCGCGACCTGGGCAAGCGCCTGAAGGACGGCATCCAGCTCGAGGACGGCTACGCGCGCGCGGACCACTTCCGGGTGGTGGAACAGACCGGCAAGAACTACCTCGTCGAGGTCACGCTGCACGAGGGCCGCAAGCACATCGTGCGGCGCATGCTCGCGGAGGCCGGGTTCCCGGTCGACAAGCTGGTGCGCACCGGCTTCGGCCCGATCACCCTGGGCGACCAGAAGTCGGGCTGGCTGCGGCGGTTGTCGAACACCGAGGTCGGGATGCTGATGCAGGAGGTCGAGCTCTAAAGGCTTGTGCGTCCCTCGCACCCCCTTTATAGTCGTCATGACTATTAAGGGGGTGCGGGTCATGGACGGGTACGACAAGTACGCCTTCGAGCCCTTCGCCGTCACCACCGACCTCGCCGTGTTCACCCTCCGTGCGGGCGCGCTGCACGTTCTGCTCGTCGAGCGTGGCCAGGAGCCGTACACGGGGCGGTGGGCGCTGCCGGGAGGCTTCGTCCGGCCGGACGAGTCCGCGGAGAGCGCCGCGCGGCGCGAACTGGGCGAGGAGACCGGGCTGACGGACGTCTCCGGGCTGCGTCTGGAGCAGTTGCGGACCTACAGCGAACCCGATCGCGACCCCCGGATGCGGGTCGTGTCCGTCGCCTTCACCGCGCTCCTGCCGGACGCCCCCGAGGCACGTGGCGGCAGCGACGCGGCACAGGCCCGGTGGACGCCGTACGACCGCGCGCGAGGGCTCGCCTTCGACCACGACCGGATCCTGGCCGACGCGCGGGAACGCGTCGGCGCCAAGCTCGAGTACACCTGCCTCGCCACCGCCTTCTGCCCGCCGGAATTCACCCTCGGGGAGCTGCGGCAGGTCTACGAGGCCGTGTGGGGCAGCACCCTGGACCGGCCCAACTTCCGGCGCAAGGTGCTCGCCACCCCCGGTTTCGTCGAAGCCGTCCCGGGCGCCGCGCGTCTCACCGGCGGCCGGGGCAAACCCGCCGCGCTGTACCGCGCGGGCACCGCCGACACCCTCCACCCGCCGCTGCTCCGGCCGACTCCGGAAGGACGCCCCGCATGACCACGACCACCGTCACCAAGCGCGCCGCCACGGGCGCGCTCACCGGACTCGCCCTCGGGGACGCGCTGGGCTTCCCCACCGAGTTCAACGACGTCCCGTCGATCCTCGCCAAGTTCGGCCCCTGGCGGGGGATGGACCTGCCCAGGCCGGCGATCGTCACCGACGACACGCAGATGACCCTCGCGCTCGGGCGCGGGCTGCGCACGGCCATGGACCGGGGACTGCTCACCCCCAAGCGGCTGGAGCGGCCGGTGCGCGAGGAGTTCGTGGAGTGGTGGCGGTCGCCCGAGAACAACCGCGCCCCGGGCAACACCTGCCTCAAGGCCTGCCACTTGCTGTCCAGGGAGGAACGACGCTGGCAGGACGCCAGCCAGATCGGCTCCAAGGGATGCGGCGCCAACATGCGCGTCGCCCCCATAGGTCTGGCCCCCGGTCTGACCGAGGAACAGCGCGCCGGCGCCGCCCAGTTGCAGTCGGCCCTCACTCACGGGCACCCCACCGCCCTGGCCGCCTCCGACCTCACCGCGCACGCCGTACGGCTGCTCGCCGAGGGCGCCGAGCCGACCGGCCTGATCGGACTGCTGCGCTCCTACGCCTACGACAACCGCACCCGCTACCACGAGTTCTGGCTCGGCGACCTGTGGACCCGCGCCCAGGACCCCGGTCCGGAGCACTTCATCGCCCGCGGCTGGGACGAGTGCCTGGAGATCCTCGGGCGCCTCCAGGAAGCCGTACGCACCGTCTCCCCGGAGACCGACCCCTGCCTGGCCACGGGGCAGGGATGGATCGCGGAGGAGGCCCTGGCGACCGGCCTGCTCTGCTTCCTCCTCTTCGTCGACGAACCCCTCACCGCCCTGCGCCGTGCCGCCTGCACCGCGGGCGACTCCGATTCCATCGCCTGCCTCACGGGCGCCTTCGCCGGCGCCCACCTGGGCGCGGACGCCTGGCCGGCCGAGTGGGCGGACCGTATCGAGTACCGGGACGACCTGCTGGCGCTGGGGACGCTCTGGGACGCTTGACCGATGATCGACGCCCTGGACCTCGACCTGCGCCCGGTGATCGCCGAACAGCCCGACCCCGTGCTGTTCGCCACCGTCTCCGGCGCGCACCTCTACGGCTTCCCGTCCCGCGACTCCGACGTGGACCTGCGGGGCGTGCACCTGCTGCCGGCCGCCGATCTCGTCGGGCTGCGCGAGCCGGACGAGACCCGGTCCCGGATGTGGGTCAGGGACGGCGTCGAGATGGACCTCGTCACACACGACCTGCGCAAGTTCGTACGCCTGATGCTGCGGCGCAACGGCTACGTGCTGGAGCAACTGCTGTCCCCGCTGGTCGTGCACACCACCGACACCCACCGGGAACTGGCGGCCCTCGCCCCGGGTGTCCTCACCGGCCACCACGCCCACCACTACCGGGGTTTCGCGCGGACCCAGTGGCGGCTGTTCGAGGAGACCGGCGAACTCAAGCCGCTGCTCTACACCTTCCGGGTGCTGCTCACCGGAATCCATCTGATGCGCTCCGGGGGGATCCAGCCCCATCTGCCCACGCTCACCGGGGAGATCGACGCCGCCCCGGAGTATCTGCCGGACCTGATCGCCGCCAAGGCCGAGCGCGAGCACGGGGACGCCCCCGTGGACCGCGCACGCGTGCGGGCCGACGTGGAGCGGCTGCACGGGGTCCTGGACGAGGCGCGGGCGGTGTCAGCTCTCCCCGACGCCCCCACGGCCCGCGACGCCCTGCACGACCTCGTCGTGCGGACCCGCCTGGAGGGCTGAGGCGCGGCGGGTGCGGACGAGGAAGTCCTCGACCCGGCGCCGGTCCGGTTCCTCGGGCAGCGGGCTGCGCCGGGCGGCCTCCGCGCCCTCCTCCGCCAGCCGGGTCATCCAGGACTCCACCTCCGGCCAGGGCACCTCGCCACGTTTCACGGCGAGCAGCGGCTCGCGCTCCTCGCCCACGTCGATCGTGAGCGCGCCCGTGCGCAGCAGGTCGCGGGCGCTGGTCAGGAGGCGGAGCAGGTGCATGGCGTGCTTCCAGCGGGGCGCACCGTGGGTGCGGACGTCGGCGTCCAGCTTGTGGTGCTGGCCGTGGGCGTATCGGGTGAACGTCTCGTGGACCCTGCGGGAGAGGAACGCCCCGCGCAGGGAGAGCAGTTCGCGGCCGGTGCCGTCGGTGTACTCCACCAGCGGGGAGTGCAGGCACTCCAGGATGTTGGGATTGGCGCGCAGGGCCAGCTGGCAGAAGCGTTCCAGCTCCCAGCTGAACTGTTCCTCGGCCGGCCCCTCGACATGTGTCGGCGGCTTCTCGAAGCGCCAGAACAGGGGGGTCGGGGCGAGGAAGACCCCCCGGCGGTCGGTGTCGCTGTCCTCCGTGGCCAGACCGAAGGCACGGGAGCCCATGACACAGGCGTAGATCGTGTGGTCGCTGACCAGGGTCTCGGGGCGCATGCCAGGGGAGCGTACGCGGCGGTTCACGCCAGGCGGATCGAATGACCCTCGACCGCGATCCGCTCCCCGGGCAGCGGCCTGGTCGCCGGGCCCCGCTCCACCGAGCCGTCGGTGATCCTGAACCGGCTGCCGTGACAGGAGCAGTTGATGGTGCCGTCCGCGACATCGGCCACCAGGCAGTTCTGGTGGGTGCAGATCGCCGAGAAGGCCTTGAAGTCACCTTCCTCGGGCTGGGTGACCACGATCTTCTCGACCTTGAAGACCGTCCCCCCGCCCACCGGGACGTCGGAGGCCGAGGTCAGTTCCTGTCCGGCCGTGTCCGGCGAGGGGTTGTCGCCGTCGCCACAGCCAACGGTGAGGGCCGCCGTGCCTGTCGCCAGCAGGACCGTGCGGCGCGTCGCGTGAGGGGTCATGTCGTCACTCCGAAGAGAAGAAGGGGAAGGCCGGCGGTGTCCGGCGTCCTGGCAATCACATCACCACAGGTGCCGCGATCCATGGCGAATGCCGCCCATCGCGCATGTCGTCCCGTCTCAGCTCGCGAGCGCCCGGCACCGCTCCCGTGCGGGCCTGACTACGCTGGATGACCGAACAGCAGACAGGCACGTCAGCAAGGAGCATCGTCGTGGCGGTACGCGCGGTCCGGGGGGCCGTCCAGTTGGTGCGGGACGAGTCCGGTCACATGGAGGAGCAGGTCGGTGGGCTTCTCACCGCCGTCCTGGAGCGCAACGGCCTGCACACCGACGACCTGATCAGCATCTGGTTCACGGCCACGCCCGACCTGCACTGCGACTTCCCGGCCGCCGCCGCCCGCAGCCTCGGCATCGTCGACGTCCCCCTGATCTGCGCCCAGGAGCTCGACATCGAGGGCGCCATGCCCCGCGTGGTCCGGGTCCTCGCACACATCGAGTCCGACAGGCCCCGCGCCGACATCGTGCACGTGTACCTCGGTGCCGCGGCCGCCTTGCGCAAGGACATCGCCCAGTGAGAACAGCACTCGTCATCGGCACCGGACTCATCGGCACGTCCGCCGCGCTCGCCCTGACCCGGCGGGGCGTCGTCGTCCACCTCGCCGACCACGACCCGGAGCAGGCCCGTACCGCAGCCGCGCTCGGCGCCGGCACGGACGAGGCACCCGACGGACCGGTGGACCTGGCGATCATCGCCGCCCCGCCCGCCCATGTGGCCGACGTGCTCGCCGGCGCCATGCGGCGCGGCGCGGCACACGGCTACATCGACGTGGCCAGCGTCAAGGGCGGACCGCGCCGAGAGCTCGAGGCGCGCGGGCTGGACCTGGCGTCCTACATCGGCACCCATCCCATGTCCGGGCGGGAGAAGTCCGGCCCGCTGGCCGCCACCGGTGACCTCTTCGAGGGCCGTCCCTGGGTGCTCACCCCGACCCGGGACACCGACACCGAGGTGCTGAACCTCGCCCTGGAACTGGTCTCGCACTGCGGCGCCGTACCCGTCGTCATGGACGCCGACGCCCACGACCGGGCCGTGGCCCTCGTCTCCCACATGCCGCACCTGGTCTCCAGCATGGTCGCCGCGCGCCTGGAGCACGCCGAGGAGGCCGCCGTGCGGCTGTGCGGGCAGGGAATCCGGGACGTGACCCGGATCGCCGCCTCCGACCCCCGGATGTGGATCGACATCCTGTCGGCCAACCCGGGGCCGGTCGCCGACCTGCTCAGGGACGTCGCCGGTGACCTGGAGGAGACCGTGCGGGCCCTGCGCGCGCTGCAGTCCTCCGACGAGGACAAGCGCCGCGAGGGCGGCACCGGCATCGAGGACGTGCTGCGCCGCGGCAACGCCGGGCGGGTCCGCGTCCCCGGCAAGCACGGTTCCGCGCCGCGCGTCTACGAGACCGTGGCGGTGCTCATCGACGACCAGCCCGGCCAGCTGGCCAGCATCTTCGCCGACGCCGGCCGCGCGGGGGTCAACATCGAGGACGTCCGCATCGAGCACGCCACCGGGCAGCAGGCCGGTCTGGTGCAGCTCATGGTGGAGCCCAAGGCGGCGCCCGTCCTCACCGCGGGGCTGCGCGAACGGGGCTGGGCGATCCGTCAGTGAGCACCCGGGGCCCTGCGGTGACGACCCGGGCCCCTCCCCCGAAGGGCCGGATCGTCCGCTTGTCGGAAGGGTGCCGGGGGGCCGGTAATCTGGTGCGGGGCGTGTCCGCGCCCCGCACACCCCACTCCACCGCACCAGGAAGGTGTTCCTCCGTGGAAAACGGCGCCGCCAAGCCCGTGATTGTCGCCATCGACGGTCCCTCCGGCACGGGCAAGTCGAGCACGTCGAAGGCCGTGGCGGCGCAGCTCGGCCTGAGCTACCTGGACACCGGCGCCCAGTACCGGGCGATCACCTGGTGGATGGTGGACAAGGGTGTCGACATACATGACCCGTCCGCGATCGCGGCCGTCGCCGGCAAGCCGGAGATCGTCTCCGGTACCGACGCCAAGAGCCCGACCATCACCGTCGACGGCGTCGACGTGGCCGGCCCGATCCGTGAGCAGGACGTCACCTCCAAGGTCAGCGCGGTCAGCGCGGTCCCCGAGGTGCGCGCCCGGATCACCGAGCTGCAGCGCACGATCGCCTCCGCGGCCGTCACCGGCATCGTCGTCGAGGGCCGCGACATCGGCACCACCGTGCTGCCCGACGCCGACCTGAAGATCTTCCTCACCGCCTCCGCGGAGGCGCGTGCCGCCCGCCGCAGCGGTGAGCTCAAGGGCGCCGACCTGCACACCACCCGCGAGGCCCTGATCAAGCGTGACGCGGCCGACAGCGGCCGCAAGACCTCCCCGCTGGCCAAGGCCGGTGACGCGGTCGAGGTGGACACCACCGAGCTGACCCTCCAGCAGGTCATCGAGTGTGTCGTCACCCTCGTCGAGGAGAAGCGGGCGGGGAAGTGACCGACGTCCCATCGGCGCGGGGCGCCGAGGTCGGGCGGCGCATCGGCGTCGGCCTGATGTACGGGCTGTTCAAGCCCCGTGTGCTGGGCGCCTGGCGGGTGCCCGCGACCGGTCCGCTGATCTTCGCCGTGAACCACTCGCACAACGTCGACGGCCCCATGGTCATGGGCGTGGCGCCCCGGCCGACGCACTTCCTGATCAAGAAGGAGGCGTTCGTCGGCCCGCTCGACCCGTTCCTGACCGGCATCGGCCAGCTCAAGGTCGACCGGCACAGCACCGACCGCACCGCGATCTCCCGGGCGCTCGGCGTGCTGGAGCAGGGCGGCGTCCTCGGCATCTTTCCCGAGGGCACCCGCGGCGAGGGCGACTTCGCCGCGATCCGCGCGGGGCTCGCGTACTTCGCCGTACGCGGCGGCGCGCCGATCGTGCCCGTCGCCGTCCTGGGAAGTTCCGACCGTCCCGGACGGTTGATAAAGGCGTTGCCCCCGCTGCGCTCCCGCGTCGACGTCGTCTTCGGCGACCCCTTCGAGGCGGGCGACGGCAGCGGGCGACGTACGCGCAAGGCGCTGGACGAGGCGACCGGGCGCATCCAGAAGCAGCTCACCACCCATCTGGAAAACGCCAGGCGCCTCACCGGGCGCTAGGGTCTGCCTCTTCCACCCGGAAACCCGGGGCAGGCCCTGCCACACTCGAGTAGTGGATCACCGTTGTGTACGGGTTCCACCGATCACCACGATGAACGACGAGGTACCGACTTCATGAACGACCACATCCAGCCCGACGGCTCGGACGCGTACGGGGGTGCGCACGAGCACGACCACGGGTCGCTGGGCGATGCCGAGTTCGCGGAGTTCATGGAGCTCGCCGCGGAGGAGGGCTTCGACCCCGAGGACGTCGAGGGTGCCATCGAGGCCGCGGGCCACGGTCCGCTGCCCGTGCTCGCCGTCGTCGGCCGGCCCAACGTCGGCAAGTCGACCCTGGTGAACCGCATCATCGGCCGCCGTGAGGCGGTCGTCGAGGACAAGCCGGGCGTCACCCGAGACCGTGTCACCTACGAGGCCGAGTGGGCGGGCCGCCGTTTCAAGGTCGTCGACACCGGCGGCTGGGAGCAGGACGTCCTCGGTATCGACGCCTCCGTGGCCGCCCAGGCGGAGTACGCCATCGAGGCGGCCGACGCGGTCGTCTTCGTGGTGGACGCCAAGGTCGGCGCCACCGACACCGACGAGGCCGTCGTCCGGCTGCTGCGCAAGGCCGGCAAGCCGGTCGTGCTCTGCGCCAACAAGGTGGACGGACCGAGCGGCGAGGCCGACGCGTCCTATCTGTGGGCCCTGGGCCTCGGTGAGCCGCACCCGGTCTCCGCCCTGCACGGCCGCGGCACCGGCGACATGCTGGACCAGGTCCTGGAGGCCCTGCCCGAGGCTCCGGCGCAGACCTTCGGCACCGCGGTCGGCGGCCCTCGCCGCGTCGCCCTGATCGGCCGGCCGAACGTCGGCAAGTCCTCGCTGCTGAACAAGGTCGCGGGCGAGGAGCGGGTCGTCGTCAACGAGGTTGCCGGCACCACCCGTGACCCGGTCGACGAGATGATCGAACTGGGCGGCAAGACCTGGAAGTTCGTCGACACGGCGGGCATCCGCAAGCGCGTCCACCTCCAGCAGGGTGCCGACTACTACGCCTCGCTGCGCACCGCGGCCGCCGTCGAGAAGGCCGAGGTGGCCGTCGTCCTGATCGACGGTTCCGAGTCCATCTCGGTGCAGGACCAGCGCATCGTCACCATGGCCGTGGAAGCGGGCCGGGCGCTCGTCCTCGCGTACAACAAGTGGGACACCCTCGACGAGGAGCGCCGCTACTACCTGGAGCGGGAGATCGAGACCGAGCTCGGCCAGGTCGCGTGGGCGCCGCGGGTGAACGTCTCGGCGCGCACCGGACGGCACATGGAAAAGCTGGTCCCGGCCATCGAGGCGGCCCTGGAGGGCTGGGAGACCCGGGTCCCGACGGGCAGGCTGAACGCCTTCCTGGGCGAACTGGTCGCCGCCCACCCGCACCCGGTCCGGGGCGGCAAGCAGCCGCGGATCCTGTTCGGCACCCAGGCGGGCACCAAGCCGCCGCGGTTCGTGCTGTTCGCCTCCGGCTTCATCGAGGCCGGATACCGGCGCTTCATCGAGCGCCGGCTGCGCGAGGAGTTCGGCTTCGAGGGAACCCCGATCCACATCTCCGTGCGGGTGCGCGAGAAGCGCGGCAGGAAGAAGTAGCGGGCGAGCGGCACGGTGAAGGGGCGGTCCCACCGGGACCGCCCCTTCACCGCTCTCCGGTCAGGCGCCTCTCCGGTCAGGCGCCTCTGCGCGGGGCCGACGGCAGCCCGGCCGGCACATGGTGCATCCCTGAGGCGTTACGGCCGACCGTGCCGACCCGCTGCCACTGCGGCTGCTCGCCGTCGTCCGGAGGAGCGCCGCCCGATCCGGCGCCGTAGGCACCGCTCACCAGGGAGGCGCCGAACGAGCCGGAGCTGTGGCCGCCGTACGCACCCGTACTCCTGTGCGGGATGTTCCCGAAGGCGGTGAAGCCCAGCTCCTCCTCGCCGCTGCGGTCGCCCGGCAGTGAACGGAAGGACTTGACGTACTCGGTGTAGAGGGCGTCGTAGATCGGGGTGGCCGATTGGCCGCTCCGGGAGTCCTGCGCCGGGCGCACGGGCACGGGGACCGAGGCGAGGGACTGGCGGCGGGGAACGTCATATGCGTGCACGTATGTCCAAACGACCCTGCCTCACAAGGGATGCGGCCCTTTTGGGGCTTTCGCCGGGTGTGGCGGTGCTCCGGCGGTGCTCCGGTGGGCGGTCAGATGCCGGCGAGCGGCAGCGCGGCGGCGACCAGCTTGCCGTTCGCCGCCGCCTTGTCCAGCGCGTCGCGCAGCAGGTCCTCCCGCGGCTGACGGCCGATCGAGCCGACCGGGGCCGCGAACAGCAGTACCTGCTGGTGCTTGTTGGCGGCCGCCCGCCAGCCGTCGGTGACCTGGAGCGGCTGATGCGCCTGCCACCAGGCCACCGGGCGGCCGCCGTTCGGGTTCGGCTGGAGCACGGCGTGCAACTGGCCCGCGGCGAGCAGTACCGACCAGCCGTGCAGCACCGGGGGTACGGCCGACAGCTCGGTCAGCGGCATGAAGCCCTGCTCGATGAGCAGCGGCAGGAAGTCGTCGCCGGTACCGAGCGCACCGGGCCGGGCGACCGGCGCGGTGGGCTCGACGACCAGGGCCGGGTGCAGCTCCCCTGAGATCAGGGCCAGTCCGCTGGTCACTCCCAGCACGGCCTGTTCGGGAGTGGCCTTCGCGGCCTCCGGCTCCGGGGCGGGCTCGCCGATGGCCCGCACGGCGCCCTGGAGCTGTTCCTCGGTGACCTGGACGACCTGTGAGGGCAAGCAGGTGGCGTGGGCGAAGGCGAGCACGGCGGTCTCGTCCCCGATGAACAGTACGGTGCTGGTGCGCTCCTGCTCGGGGTCGCCCGGGGTACGGCAGGAGGTGCAGTCGTAACTGCCCGGGGCGGACTCTCCGGCGAGCAGGCGGGCTGCTTCTTCGTCGCCGATCTCGGCGCGTACCTCGTCGCTGACGTCGAGCATGCGCGGCACGGGTGGCTCCCTCGGGATGCGGTGCGTGGCGAGACCGGGTGGCTCCCGGCCCGTGGTCCGGGTGGGTCCCCGGCTCATGAAGAAGACAACGGGTGATCTGTGGCGGGAGTCACGCTCCAGGGCGAACGGAATCGAACCATCCAGCGCACATGGACGCGCCAGCTGTGCAATCCGCCACTCGCCATCAAGTGCCCCGCAGTGCCGGGGCGTTGAGAGGGCGAGGTGTGTCACAGGGCGCCCGGCGCCCTGGTCGACAAATCCGGAGAACAGGGAATGAAGCGGGTGGCCGAAAGCCGACGGTACTCACGGTGGGCGGCAACCGGCCTGCCACGACCCGCCTCTCCGGCGAACGCCACCGGTGCCCCTCCCACGAGGCCGGGGCGACCGTGCGGGGCTGCGGCAGTCGCTGTCCGGTGTCGACTGCGTGGCGTGGATCCGGTGCCGGCCGTGCGTACCTGCGCGTCGCGACGGCGGCGCGCCGACGACCGGGGGCCGGGAAGGGGCCGGCGTGCGCCGCCCACCACACGCCCGCCGCGCACCGCCCGGTGCCGTCCGCTCACGGCCCTGGCCGACCGCTCCACAGGTCCTCGCGGACGGAGGCTGGCCGCAAGGGCTGGCAGACTCACCCCCATGGTGGAGACCTCGGCACGTCTGCTGCGTCTGCTGTCGCTGCTCCAGGCCCATCGCGAGTGGTCCGGCGCCGATCTGGCCGGACGGCTGGGGGTCAGTGCCCGTACGCTGCGCCGGGACGTGGACCGGCTGCGTGAGCTCGGCTACCCCGTCAACGCCAGCCCCGGTACCGGCGGCGGCTATCGGCTGGGCGCAGGCGCCGAACTGCCGCCGTTGCTGCTGGACGACGAGGAGGCCGTCGCCGTCGCCGTCGGGCTGCGCACCGCGGCCGGGCAGGGGGTCGAGGGCATCGGTGAGACCTCCGTACGGGCCCTCGCCAAGCTGGAGCAGGTGCTGCCGAGCCGGCTGCGCCGCCGGGTGGGGGCCCTGAACGCCTTCACCGTGCCGATGCTGCGCGCACCCCGCGCCGACGCCGTGGACCCCGCCGTGCTGACCGGACTGGCCAACCTCTGCCGGGACGCCGAGCGGCTGCGCTTCGAGTACCGGGGCCATGACGGCACACCGAGCCGGCGGACCGTCGAACCGCACCGCCTGGTGTGCTCCGAACGCCGCTGGTACCTGGTCGCCTGGGATCTCGACCGCGAGGACTGGCGCACCTTCCGCGCGGACCGCATCACTCCCCGGCCCCCGCACGGGCCGCGGTTCGTCCCGCGGGAGCCGCCCGCCGACGACCTCGCCGCCTATGTCTCCCGGGGCGTCTCCACCCGCGTGTACGCCGCGCACGCCGTGATCCGGCTGCTCGTGCCCCTGGAGGAGGCCGCCGAACGGATCTCGCCCACCACGGGGACGCTCGAGGCGGAGGGCCCGGAGAGCTGTCTGCTGCGGACCGGAGCCGCGAGCCTGGAGGTCATGGTGGTGCATGTGATGCTGCTGGGCTTCGAGTTCGAGGTGCTGGAACCGGTCGAACTGATCGACGAGGTCAGGGCGGCTCATGACCGGCTTGCTCGCTCGTTGGCTCGGGCTGGGACGTCACGGCCGCGTACTCGGGATGGTGCAGATCGAACGCCGGCGACTCCGAACGGATCCGGGGCAGCGTGTTGAAGTTGTGCCGCGGCGGCGGACACGACGTCGCCCACTCCAGGGAGCGCCCGTAACCCCAGGGGTCGTCCACCTCGACCTTCTCACCGTACTGGGCCGTCTTCCAGACGTTGTGGAGGAACGGCAGCGTGGACAGTCCGAGCAGGAAGGAGCCGATGGTCGAGACGGTGTTGAGCGCGGTGAAGCCGTCCGCCGCCAGGTAGTCGGAGTAGCGGCGCGGCATGCCCTCGGCGCCCAGCCAGTGCTGCACCAGGAACGTGGTGTGGAAGCCGATGAACAGCGTCCAGAAATGGATCTTGCCGAGCCGTTCGTCGAGCATCTTCCCGGTGAACTTGGGCCACCAGAAGTAGAAACCGGCGAAGGTGGCGAAGACGACGGTGCCGAAGACCACGTAGTGGAAGTGCGCGACGACGAAGTACGAATCCGTGACGTGGAAGTCCAGCGGCGGTGACGCCAGCAGTACCCCGGTCAGTCCACCGAACAGGAACGACACAAGGAACCCGGTCGCCCACAGCATCGGCGTCTCGAAGGACAGCGAGCCCTTGATCATGGTGCCGGTCCAGTTGAAGAACTTCACCCCCGTCGGCACCGCGATCAGGAAACTCATGAACGAGAAGAACGGCAGCAGTACCGCGCCGGTGGCGAACATGTGGTGCGCCCACACCACGGCCGACAGACCGGTGATGGCCATGGTGGCGCCGACCAGCGTCAGATAGCCGAACAGCGGCTTGCGGCTGAAGACCGGGATGATCTCCGTGACGATGCCGAAGAACGGCAGCGCGATGATGTAGACCTCGGGATGACCGAAGAACCAGAACAGGTGCTGCCACAGGATCGCCCCGCCGTGCGCGGCCTCGAAGACCTGTGAACCGAACCTCCGGTCCGCCTCCAGCACCAGCAGCGCCGCTGCGAGCACCGGGAACGCCAGCAGGATGAGGATCGACGTGAACAGCGTGTTCCAGGTGAACAGCGGCATCCGGAACATCGTCATACCGGGGGCGCGCATCCCGATGATGGTCGCGATGAAGTTCACCGCGCCGAGGATCGTGCCGAACCCGGACAGGACCAGTCCCATGATCCACAGATCGGGGCCGAGGCCGGGGGAGTACTCCATGCTGTTCAGCGGAGCGTAGGCGAACCAGCCGTAGGCGGCAGGCCCTCCGGTCACCACCAGCGACCCGAGCACGATCAGACCGCCCAAGAGGAACAGCCAGTACGAGAACATGTTGAGCCGGGGGAAGGCCACGTCGGGCGCGCCGATCTGCAGCGGCATCAGCTCGTTGGCGAACCCCGCGAAGCTGGGCGTCGCGAACAGGAGCAGCATGATCGTGCCGTGCATCGTGAACAACTGGTTGAACTGCTGGCTGTCGACGATCTGCAGTCCGGGGCGGGCCAGCTCGGCACGCATCAGCAGCGCCATCACCCCGGCGATCAGGAAGAACACGAACGACGTGATCAGATAGAGGTGCCCGATCTTCTTGTGGTCGGTGGTGGTCAGCCAGTCGATCACCACCCGCCCACGCCGCTGCCGGCGTGTCGGCCGCTCCGTCGCCTGAACGGTCTGCGTCCCCATCGCTCGCCCCTTCGCTCATCGCGCGCCGGGCCCGCCGAAGCCCGCGCCACATGTACCCCGGGCCCACGTCATGATGCCCTCCCCGCACGCCCCGCGCCCTCTGACGCGGGGTGTGGCGGGTCTTGTGAGGAAGGCGGGTATTTTCTGTGGGCGCAGACTTCCGTGGGGCGTACTGCGGAGAAAGGGACTGGGGTCCCGGGAGTACTTCCTCCGGCACTTTCCGCCGGGGTTTATGGCGACGATGGTGTGACACGCGGTTATTACGTTCGAATACCTGCGGAAGAGGGATCGAATCGTCCATCCGGGTGACGGTCACCCTCGTGTACGTCTGTCGTGGTCCTGTGACAGAAGTGTGACCGTCGGGGGACCGTGTCGGCTGTTCCCGGTTCGGGCTTCCCCGCTCACGGACCAGGGCATAGCGTGGCCGTATGGCACCCATTCCGACACCCCCCGCGGAACCCCACGACAGTCCGGACGCCTATGTCGGTCTCGCCGCAGACCGGGCCGAGCGCCTCGCGCGCGAACGCGGCTGGCCGACGGTGCGGGCGCTGGCGCCGGGGACGATCATCACCATGGAGTACCGCGTGGGCCGGCTGAACTTCGAGGTGAAGGACGGCCGGGTGGCGCGGGCCTGGAAGGGCTGAGACACGGCGGCGGGGGGGGGGGGGGGGGGGGGGGGGGGGGGGGGGGGGGGGGGGGGGGGGGGGGGGGGGGGGGGGGGGGGGGGGGGGGGGGGGGGGGGGGGGG
>NZ_JBVIIM010000047.1:0-6380 GCF_055569765.1 Streptomyces sp. NPDC031365
CGTCCCTGATGGGGTCGTTTCCGCGCGGTCCCGGGCCCGCCTCCAGGCCAGGTGCCGCGTATTCGCATCCGATGCAATTGGCGTCGGTAGGAACATTGGAACGAAAACCGGCGCTAAGCCCCTGGAGGGTCTGGGAGGGCTTTGACCTGGGGTTCGGCTGAGGCAGAGCCTTCGGCAGTCGTGTTGATCACTGACTGTCTGGAGGTCCGGGATGCCGGTCGAGTTTCTGACGGATGAGCAAGCCGCGAAGTACGCGGCGTACGACGGGGCGCCGTCCCGTACGGAGTTGGAGCGGTTCTTCTTCCTGGACGACGCGGACCGGGAGCTGATCGAGGGAAAGCGGCGGGCTCATAACCGGCTGGGCTTCGCGGCCCAGCTCACGACCGCGCGCTATCTCGGGGTGTTCCTGGACGACCCGACCGACATTCCGGCGGAGGTCGCCGATTACCTCGCCGAGCAGCTCGGCATCGCGGACGCGTCGGTGCTGAAGGCGTACGGCGAGCGGGAGAACACCCGGCTTGATCACGTCCGTGAGCTGCGGCGGGTTCTGGAGTACACGGAGTTCGCCGAGGCGGAGACGGAGCTGCGGGGGTGGGTGGACGCACGGGCCTGGACGACCGGGGAGGGTCCGAAGGCGCTGTTCGACGCGGCGGTGGGGTGGCTGCGCGAGCGGCGGGTGCTGTTGCCCGGGGTGACGACGCTGGCCCGGCTGGTGGCCGCCGTGCGGGAGGTGGCGAACCAGCGGCTGTGGGACGGGGGTTGAGGAACATCCATGTCAGATCGTGCGCTAAGCCCTCGTCGGCCCTGGTGGGCGGCTGGCGGGGTGTCGGCGGCTGGACCGGTCTGAAGCCTTCCCACGGATAACACCCCAATATCTGCGGTAGCTTGATTCGTCACCTGCGGTGACGTTCTCGGGCCGCTACGTGAAGCGGTCCTGTTATCTGTGTCAAGGGGGAAGTGGTGCCCACCGTCGTACAGCTGTCGGCTGGGAAGGCGTTGACCGTCCGCGCGGCGGCGGACGTGTTCCTCGACTCGCTCGGCAACCCGAACACAGTTCGGAACTATGGGATCGGGGTGGGCAAGACCGCCGAACGGCTCGGTGAGGCCCGGCCGCTGGCGTCGGTCGCGGACGATGAGATCGGCGAGGCTCTGGAACTGCTGTGGGGCAGTGCGGCGGTGAACACCTGGAACTCCCGCCGAGCGGGGGTGCTCTCCTGGCTCGGCTGGTGCCGTGAGCGCGGCTACGAAGGGCCGATGGCCCCGGTCTGGGCGAAGCGGCTATCGGTGCCGGACTCCGAGACCCCAGCCCGTTCGAAGATGGCGATCGACCGGCTGGTCGCGCGGCGCGAGGTGCACCTGCGGGAGAAGACGCTGTGGCGGATGTTGTACGAGACTGCTGGTCGGGCGGAAGAGATCCTCGGTGTGAACGTCGAGGACCTGGATTTCGCCGGGCGTCGCTGCCCGGTCAAGGCGAAGGGCGCGCGGAGCAAGGCCCGCCGCCGGGGCCAGGCGCGCGAGGACTTCGTGCTGGAGACGGTGTACTGGGACGCCGGCACCGCCCGGCTGTTGCCCCGGCTGTTGAAGGGCCGCACGCGCGGGCCGGTGTTCGTCACCCACCGCCGCCCGGGACCGGGCAAGGTCGTCAGCTCTCGTGACGTGTGCCCGGATACCGGGCTGGCCCGGCTGTCGTACGGGCAGGCCCGCGCCCTTCTCGACGAGCACACCGCCGTGCGCGGACCGGGCACGGGCTGGGACCTGCACGAATACCGTCACTCCGGCCTCACCCACCTGGGCGAGGCCGGGGCCAGCCTGCTGATGCTGATGGCCAAGTCGAGACACAAGAAGCCGGAGAACGTCCGCCGCTACTTCAAGCCCTCGCCCGACGCCATCGCTGAGATCACCAGCCTCCTCGCGCCGGGCGACAGCAGACGCTGATCGCGACGCCTGCTATGAGGTGGCGTGGGCCCACAGTTCGGTGCTGTGGTCACCGATGAGAGCGTTGATGCGGGTCAGTACGTCACTGACCGGCTGCGGGTCGAGTCGGCGTCCGTTTCGCAAGCGCAGTGCGACGTGATCGTCAGCGGCCTCCTTGGCGCCGATGACGGCTTGGTAGGGAACCAGGCGGGCCTCTCGGATACGGGCGCCCAGAGTGCCGCGGTCCGGTCCCGCGATCTGGGCACGCAGCCCGAGACGGGTGCAGCGTTGAGCGAGGGCTGCGGCGTTCGGCAGTTCGGTGTCGGAGATCGGGAGAATAACCAGCTGAGTGGGGGCGAGCCAGGCGGGGAAAGCACCGCCGTGCTGTTCGATGAGATGGGCGACGGCTCGCTCCACACTGCCGATGATGCTGCGGTGGACCATGACCGGGCGATGTTTGGCGCCGTCCGCGCCGATGTAATGCAGGTCGAACTGCTCGGGCTGGTGGAAGTCGACCTGGACGGTGGACAGGGTGGACTCCCGGCCGGCGCCGTCGGTGACCTGGACGTCGATCTTGGGGCCGTAGAACGCGGCTTCGCCTTCGGCCGCCTCATAGGGCAGGCCGGAGCGGTCGAGGACGTCGGTCAGCAGGGCGGTGGAGCGTTGCCACTTCTCAGGTGCGGCGACGTACTTGCCGCCGGGGCCCGGGAGGGAGAGCCGGTAACGGGTCGGGGTGATGCCGAGCGCCTCGTACGCCCGGCGGATCATCTCCAGGGCCGCCTGCGCCTCCTCGGCGACCTGGTCCAGGATGCAGAAGATGTGTGCGTCGTTGAGCTGGATGGCCCGCACGCGGGTCAGTCCGCCGAGCACGCCCGAGAGTTCGGAGCGGTACATGCCGCCCAGTTCGGCCATCCGCAGGGGCAGTTCGCGGTAACTGTGGGAGCGGGAGCGGTACATCACCGCGTGATGGGGGCACAGGCTCGGCCGCAGGACGACCTGCTCTCCGCCGAGGTCCATCGGGGGGAACATGTCGTCGCTGTAGTGCGCCCAGTGCCCCGAAATCTCGTACAGCTCCCGCTTTCCGAGTACCGGTGAGTACACGTGCTGGTAGCCCGCCCGCCGCTCGGCGGCACGGATGTACTCCTCCAGGGTGTGCCGTACGGCCGCGCCGTCGGGCAGCCAGTACGGCAGGCCGGCGCCGATCAGCGGATCAGTGTCGAACAGGCCCAGTTCACGGCCGAGCTTGCGGTGGTCGTGCACGGTGGTCATCGCGGTCTCCTTGCTGGGTGCGGAGCAAGTGACCGGGCCTACGACGAAGCCCCGGGGCACTTGCCCCGGGGCTTCGGATCAGATCATCTGTCAGCGCGCCGGGACACTCTCCGGCGTCGTCGTCATAGCAGCGCGCTTCATATCGCAGACGTTAGCAGGACGCAGCGATGTCCACACGGTCATTCCTCGTCAGGAGTGCCCGGGTCACGCAGGGGTCGCAGACCGCCGGGCAGATCAGGCAGTTGGAAGGAATACCGGCCGAGCATGTTGATGTGATGCCGTACAAACGGTGAGAGGCGGGCCACGTCCTCGTCGCGGACCTCGAAGCCGTCCGCCCGCAGCTGGTTGACCGCGGCGTCCATGTACCTGGTGTTGAACAGCACGAGCGCCTTGAGGACCAGTCCCAGGGCACCGATCTGGTCCTCCATGCCGTCCTGGTAGCGCTGGTAGAGCTGCCCGGCGCGGCCGTGGAAGATCTTCCGGGCAAGGGAATGACGGCCCTCCTGGAGGTTGGCCTGGCTCTTGATCTGGCGGCGGTAGCCGGGCTCGTCGGCCAGGCGCAGGATGTGGAGGGACTTGGAGATCCGCCCGTAGTGGGCGATGGCGTCGCCGAGCGGGGTGGGGCGGCCGTCGCGGGACAGCATGCGGATCACGTCGTACGCGCGCACGGCGCCGGTGTGGATGGAGCCGATGATCCGCAGGATGTCCTCCCAGTGCCGTTCGATCCTGGCGAGGTCTACCCGGCCACGGGCCGCGTCCTGGAAGGCGCCGTAGTCGGCGGTGCGGTCGATGCGCCACATCTTCTGATCCGGCAGGTCAGCGAGCTGCGGCGCGTACGCGAATCCCGCCAGGGTGAGCAGGCCGAAGACAATGTCGCTGTAGCTCGCGGTGTCGGTGACGATCATCTCGGGACGCTTGCCGCCGTCGCGGTCGTAGAGGACGTCCAGCACGTACAGCGAGTCGCGCGGGGTGCCGGCCACCACCTTCCCGCCCAGCCCCGCCGCCTGGTCGTTGATCATGTTCAGCCAGGTGGCGCCGCCCCGGCGCCCGAAGTACTTCGGGTTTGGCCGGGCGTACACCGACGGCACGGGCACGACGAACCGCATGCCGTCCACCGAGGCGACCAGGCCGCCGCCCCACGCCTGCGCGAGCGGAATTGACGCCTGGCAGTCGATCAGCGTTGCGTTCGCCGCCCGATACGTCGCCAGCCGCAGATACGTCTGGTCGACGTGGGACAGGCGGCCGTACTTCAGCGCTTCCGCGGCTCCGATGACCGGGGTGTAGCCGACGTTGCAGCTGTGCGCGACCAAGAGCGCGGCGATCGTCACGTGCAGGTCCTTCAGCCGGGCCTCACCGCCGGTGACCGAAGTGAACGCCTGGTCGGCGCCGGTCCACGAGAACACCTCCAGCAGCACCTCTGGCAGGTCGACCCGGGGCAGCATCGCCTCCACCGCCTCGCGCAGCTGGCTCAGGGAGGCAGGTTCCGGCTCCGGCTCCAGCGCGGCGAAGTGCGGGCGGCCGTCGTCGTCGAACACGATCTGGGAGTTCGCCGGCACCCGTGCGGCGACCTCGCGGTAGGTGCCGTCCAGCAGCGCGGCCCGCGCCGCCAGGTGCTCACCCGCCTCGGCGGGCAGGTTGAGCGAGGCGAGAACGGTCGGCTTGGCCTGCTCCCATGCGTCTCCGTCCTCGCGCGTCGCGGGGATCAGCGACATGGATCAGGAATCGGCGCAGGTCAACGATGTCGTCTGGGGCAAGGGCTACGGTCTGGGAGCCCCGGTGTCCCAGCGCGGCGGGAATGGGCGATGATGTTCGGGCAGGCACGGTCTCGCTCGGTTCTCATGGGTCTCGACAACCACATGATCACCGGCACCGTGCCTGTTCTGCTGTCCGGGTACCCGTACCGCACAACGAACATGACGCCATGTCACACATAAACCCGGCGAACCGGACCAAGCTCGACTACGCAATGCCCCTGACAGACTGACCTGCGGGCATCATGCGGTCAACGGCCGCATCACGTCGGCGAGCTGCGCTTCAAACTCCAGCAGGAGGTACGGGTCGAATAGGTCCGCCGACGGGAAGACTGCGTCGATCACTACGCGCGGTCCATCATCTGCATCTGCTCTTCCGTGTGGTGCTCGCCCGCAGCGGGCGGGAGGGCGTCGAGCCGGGCGAGTTGCTCAGGGCTCAGCCGGACCTCGGTGGCCGCCAGGTTCTCCTCGACGCGGGAGGCCCGTCGGCTGCCGGGGATCGGCACGATGTCGTCCCCCCGCGCGAGCAGCCAGGCGAGGGCCACCTGCGCCGGGGTGGCGTCGGCATCGACGGCGACGGCCTCGATCTCGTCGGCGATGCGCAGGTTCTGCGGCAGGTTCTCCGGAGTGAAGCGGGGATTGTCCGCCCGTAGATCCGAGGGGTCGAAACGCCCGGCCGAGCGGACCGTGCCGGTGAGGAAGCCGTGGCCGAGGGGCGAGTACGCCACGAATCCGATGCCCAGTTCCCGCAGGACCGGCAGTACGGCCTCCTCTGGGTCGCGGGTCCACAGGGAATACTCGGACTGGACTGCGGTGATCGGGTGGACGGCGTGCGCGCGACGGATCGTGGCGGGTCCTGCTTCAGAGAGGCCGATGTGGCGGATCTTGCCCTCGGCGACCATGTCGGCAAGGGCACCGACGGTGTCCTCGATGGGGGTGCCGGGGTCGACGCGGTGCTGGTAGCAGAGGTCGATGTGATCAGTCCCGAGCCGCAGCAGCGAACCCTCCACGGCGGTACGGACGTTCGCCGGGCTGCTGTCGAGCCGTCCCGGCCCGCCGCCCGCGTGGGAGACCAGGCCGAACTTCGTGGCGAGCACCACCTGGTCGCGACGGCTGCCGATCGCCCGGCCGACGAGCCGCTCGTTGGTGTAGGGCCCGTAGATCTCGGCGGTGTCGAGTAAGGTCGCACCGAGGTCGAGGGCACGGTGCAGGGCACGGACGGACGCCGCGTCGTCCGAGCCGGAGCCCGTGTAGCCGAAGGACATGCCCATGGTCCCCAAGCCGATCCGCGAGACCTCCAGGTCCCGCATTTTCGTGTGTCTCATCGGACCGCCTCCTTCGGGGCGCGAGGGTGGGTGTGGGTGTCGGGGGGGGGGGGGGGGGGGGGGGGGTGGCGGGGGGGGGGGGGGGGGGGGGGGGGGGGGGGGGCGGGCGGGGAGTTTCGGG
>NZ_JBVIIM010000047.1:6390-39141 GCF_055569765.1 Streptomyces sp. NPDC031365
CGTCGGCCCCCCCCCCCCCCCCTCTCCCCCCCCCCCCCCCCCCCCCCCCCCCCCCCCCCCCCCCCCCCCCCCCCCCCGGTAGTGCGGTGTGGGTCAGACCTCGTACTCGACGCCGACGCCGCCGAAGTGGAGCCGGCCCTGGACAAGGACCTTGTCGCCCTGCTCGTCGTAGCCGGTGAGGAGGCCCGCCTCCATCAGCCGGACGACGATCTGGGTGCTCAGCTCCTGCCTGCCGACGACGCCGAGGCGCTTGACGAGCGTCTTGTAGCCGAACTCCTCCTCGGCGAGGTCCTGGAAGATCTGCCGGGCGTCGTCG
This sequence comes from Streptomyces sp. NPDC031365, assembly GCF_055569765.1. Lineage (NCBI taxonomy): Bacteria > Bacillati > Actinomycetota > Actinomycetes > Kitasatosporales > Streptomycetaceae > Streptomyces > Streptomyces sp. NPDC031365. The sequence continues at coordinate 6,707 of NZ_JBVIIM010000047.1, forward strand.
TCCATCGGGTACTGGGCCATGTCGAGCCCGTCCTCGTTGGCCAGGACCTCCCGTTGCTCCAGCCGGAAGCTGATCGGCTCGACGCGGTAATGCGGCTTGAGCACGGCCTTGCCACCTGTCCAGCGGAAGCGGCTGATGCTGTTCAGCCGCTTGGTGAGGTCGCTGATCCAGCGGATCCGCGCCGCGTTCAGCTCAGCCTCGCTGAAGTCGTCGCTGAGCTCGGGGCGCTGGTGGCGGCCGATGGAGATCATCGTGGACGCCCGGTCGCGGAAGGACGCCACGGTTCCGCCGGAGTCCTCGGGGTTGTTGCCCACCAGGCTCTCGAACCACTTCTTCCGGGTCAGACGGTCGTCGTCGGACTCGGTGATGCGTCGCTTCCGCCAGAACTCGGAGTCGGGCTCGGTGAAGGAGGCGAAGGTGTAGAAGGAGGCGAGGAACTGGTGGTACTGCTCGTAAGCCTCGCGGTAGGTGCGGTTGTACCAGGAGTGCACCGCGTCCTTCTCGTCCCTGTGGTGGGTGATGCGGTCGATGGCCGCGGCGGCGGAGACCGCCGACTGCGAGGCCAGGTGCACGCCCTGCGAGAACAGCGGGTCGGTGAAGCAGGCGGCGTCGCCGCAGAGGAAGAAGCGGTCGGCGGAGAACACCTCGGTGTCGTAGGACCAGTCCTGTACGATCCGGACCTCGTCCACCTGCTTTGCGCCGTCGAGGATGTCCACGGCCTTGACGCACTTCGCGAGGGTGGCCGAGTAGAAGGTGTCGGCGCCCTGCTCGCGCACCTCGGCGGCCTTCGAGCGGTCGACGACCAGTCCGACGCTGTACAGGTCGTCCTTCAGCGGGATCATCCAGACCCAGCCGTCTTCGAACGTGATCGAGTAAGTGGTGCCCTTCAGGTCCCCCTGGAAGGGGTCCTTCAGCCGGAAGTACGACCAGACAGCGAAGTTCCGGTAGAACTCGTCGTACTGGCGTACGCCGAGCTTGCGGGCGAGAGGGCCGCCGGAGCCGCCCGCGTCGATGACGAAGTCGCTCTCGACGGTGACGTTCTCACCTCCCTTGCGCACCGTCAGGACCACGCGGTCCGGGGCGGACAGGTCCACGTCGGTGACGGGGGTCTCCTCGTGGACGGCTATCCCACGGCTCCGGGCCTCGTCGAGGAGGAGCTTGTCGAAGTCGTCGCGCTTTACCTGGATGGCGTGGTCGAAGACCCAGGGCGTGACCTTGGGGGCCGCGAAGGAGAAGGTCCAGGGGGCCTGGTCCTGGCCCCAGAGGAAGGTCGCCGAGGGTTTTTTGACGTAGTTCTGCGCGTCAATCTTCTCCTGGAGGCCGAGGCGGTTGAGGATCGACATCGTGCCGGGCAGCAGGGACTCACCGATGCGGTACCGGGGGAAGGCTGACCGCTCGTAGATCGTGACGTCGTGGCCGAGCTTGTGCAGGGTGAGGCCCGCGACACTACCGGCCGGCCCTCCGCCGATGATCGCCACCTTCGATCGTGCCATCACGTACTCCTTGGGACGGGGACTGGCTGATGGGACTCCGCGCCGGTGCGGTACGGAGCGTGCTGGGATGGGGTGGCCGGACGGGACCGGCGTACCAGTGCGGGCGGGAGGAGGACCTTCACTCCTCGTCGGTGCCCGGCCGGGACCGCAGCTTCTTCATGCGGTCCGACATCGCGATCGTGTCGACCAAGTTGATCTTCGAGGGCACCTTGAAGGGTTCGACCCGGCCAGCGAGGAACTCCATCACATGCTTTCGGAGGGCCGCGCGGGTGAGCTCGCCCCTGGGCTTGATGTCCACGCACACGGACTGGCCAGTGATCGCGTTAGGCCTTCCGTACACGACGCAGTCCTCTACGAGGGGACTGCCCATGAGGACCGACTCGAGTTCGAGCGGGAGGAGTTTCTCGCCGCCGACGTTGATGACCTCCTTGGCCCGGCCCTTGATCCGGAGGTAGCCGTCGGCTGCCTCCTCGACCAGGTCTCCGGTCCTGAACCAGCGGTCCTCGGTCAGCGAGTCGTCGTCGTAGTTCAGATAGCCGAGGAACTGAGTCCGGCTCCTGAGCTGGAGCTCGCCGTCAACGATCCGGTACTCCACACGGGCGCCGGAGATCTTGAAGTACGTACTGCTCGATGATTCGCTCGTGGTGGTGGCGATACCGGTCTCGCTCGTCCCGAAGGTCTGAAGCAGCCGCACCCCCGGGAAGGTCCGGTGGACCCGTTGGAGCAGTTCGTCGGACATCGGCTCGGTGCCGTACGTGATCAGGCGCAGGCTACTGAGGTCGTACGTGTGGTGGTAGCCGCCGACCATGATCAGATTGAGGTAGGTCGGGCTCGTGGGGAGGACGAGGATCCGGTGGCGTTCGATCAGTGCGCAGATCTCGTCCGGGGTGCGGTGGCGAGGAAGGACCGCGGTACCCCCGACGAGGAGGGTGCTGAGCAGCGAATTGATGCCCCCGATGTGATCGAACATCAGCACCATGAGGATGTTGAGGGCGTTCGACCGGCGGCGCGGTCGCTTCTCAAGCTTCTCGCCGACGATGACATCGAGACTGTGGAGGATGACCTTCGGCGCGCCGGTGCTGCCGCTGCTGAGCAGAACGAGTCCGGCGGCGTCCGGGTCACCGAGCCGGCCGTGCACGGCACCGGACCCTTCAGCGGCGTCCGAGCCGGTGACGGTGTCCGGATCGGTGCCACCGGCCGCCGGCGCCGCAAGGTCCTGGATCTCGATGCCGGCCTCGGTCATCCCGACCAGATGACCCGGCTGGCAGTGCTCGACCAGGGTGTCGAGCGTCGTGTCGGTGAGGGTCACCACTGGCACGATGACGTTCCTGTCCAGGAAGAGCGCGAACAGGGTAGCCACCGAGTCCAGGGAGTAGTCGCCATGGACGACCACGGTCTCCTGCGGCTTCACCCCGTGGAACGCCAGCCGTTCCCGCGTGTCGCGAATCCGCTTCAGGAGCTCCGCGTACGTGACGGCGGTCCCGCGGTCGAAGAGCGCCGTCCGTGTGCCGAAGTCTTCGAACCTCCGCACCAGTTCGTCGCGCATTCAGTGCACACCCCCAAGAAAAAGCGTCTCGCCCGTGATGAACTCCGATTGCCGACCGAGTAGGAACTCGACCGGTCCAACGATGTCGGCCGTCGTGCACTGGCGGGATATCGCCTGGCGCGCGATCAGGGTGTCGATCTTGGGCCGGGGAACGGTTCTCGTCAGTACAGTGTGAACGGGCGGAAGCCCGATCCCATTCACCCTGATGTCGAACGCTGACAACTCTTTGCTCATCACGCGGACGAGTTGTTCGACCGCGCTCTTGCTGGCTGAATAAGCGAGTTGTCCTTCGATGGCCCAGGGAACCGCGACCGTGGAGACGTTCAGGATCGCCGGGCTTTTTTCCGTCGACTTCCGCAGCAGTTTGACCGCTTCTCGGCAGCAGTTCAGCACGGCGAAGAAATTGATGTCGAATATCTTGCGGGAAACCTCGTCGGGGGTCGTCATGAAGTGGTTCATCGACGCGGTTCCGGCATTGTTCACCAGCGCGTCGAGCTTTCCGCACTCCTGTCGGACACTCCGGAACATTACTTTCGTCTGACCGGGGTCCGCGAGATCCACCTCGTGATGCCGGTAGCGCGGGTGGTCGATGGTCGCGGGCCTTCTGCTGCACCCGATGACATCGTGCCCGGCCTCCAGGAAGTGCTCCGCGAGGGCCTTGCCGATGCCGGTCCGGGTGCCGGTGATCATGAGGATCATGAGAGCGATGACCTGCGCTAACCATGCACGCCGACGAGTTTCAACTCTTCCTCGATGAAGCCGATCAGCCTGCGGACGCTGCTGAACGGACTCACCCTGCGGGACACCGCCTTCTCGGACGTGAGCGAGACCTCGGTGCCGAACTCGTCCTCGATGTTCTCCTCGACCAGCGAGAGGAAGGCCACCAGGTACATCGACTCGAAGACACCGGAATCGCCGTAGAGACACAAGTCGAGCACATGGTCGGTGGGAATTTTCTCCTCACGCGTCAGATTGATCTCGTCGAGCGCCGCCACGACGACGCTCTGGATTCGCTCCGTCATCTTCAGGTCTCCGTCCAGCACAAGAAAGAACAGATCGCGTCGGCGGTCGAATGATGCTCCGGGCCAACGCATGCATTTTTATGTCATACGCCCCTGGCGCGCGCAAGGTCGTTCAGTCCGTGCGGATCACGAAGGTCTTGCGAAGTGCCGGCACCCCCGACGGGTGTTCAACTGTCCCGCTCCTTCAGTTGCACACGGTGGTGATCTGCACACCCTTGCGGGCGGCGACCGATGTCCACAGACTTCGAAAACGCCGGACCTGGGAAGGGCCGAACCCGCAAAAGGGAAGAGAAGGAAGGGGTGGGCCATGCATGACCACACGGACGAGAAATCCGGCGCGGCCGGGCACGATGATGGGCACGTCCGGATCGGCGGACTGCCGGCATTCGACCCGGACGACCCCGCCGAGAACGCGGTCATCAACCGGCTCGTCGGAAACTGGCACCGGCGCGCTGCCGTGAAGCGCGAGGAGCCGGACGTCTACGCCCTGTTCGATCCAGGTCGCCCGGACTTCCGGGAAGACATGATCCCCTTCCGGGCCCACCCGATCTGGGAGCGCCTCTCCGACGAGACCCGCTCCCGTCTGCTGAGCTGGGGCTGGGTGGCCTACAACCGGAACACGGTGCTGGTCGAGCAACGGATCGCCAACCCGGCCTTCGAACTGGTCATCGGCGGCGCGTACCCCGGTCTCGGCGGCCAGCAGCTGGAACTCGCCGTCGCGCAGGCCATGGTGGACGAGCAGTACCACACGCTCATGCACATCAACGGCAGCGCGGTGACGCGGCGGATGCGCCGGAGCGACTTCTCCGACCGCGTGCTGCCGGACTCGCACATCACCACGATCCACCAGGCGCATCTGGACCGGTGCGAGGAACCTTGGCAGCGGAGCCTCACCACGCTGGGCTTCGCGACGGTCGCCGAGATATCCATCAACGCGTACCTCGACCTCCTCGCCGACGACCAGCAGATCCAGGTCGTCAACTCCACCACGGTGAAGCTGCACAACCGCGACGAGTACTGCCATGCCTCGATCTCCGGCGAGATGATGAAGCAGGTGTACGAGGCGCTCCCGGCCGACCGGCGCCGTTTCCTCCTGGAGAAGGTCGTGGCGGGCCTGGAGGCCTTCGTCGCCCCGGACTTCACGACCTGGGAGACGATCGTCGCGTTCGAAGGCGTCCCGGGCTGGGAGAAGGCCGCCGCCGAGGTGCGGGAGGCCCAGGGCGGCACCCACCTCGTGCAGGACCACTCGGGGATCCACACCCTCCTGACGGAGATGGACGTGCTCGACCAGGTCGAGTTCGGCTGGGGCACGACGGTGACCCGGTGACCGCCGGCACCCACGGGACAGCGGCCCGCACCGGCCTGCGTCCCGCCGCGGTCGCCGTGCGCGACATCTACAGCTTCCTCTCCGACCTCGGCATGGACTGCGATGTCAACCCGTGCACGGCCTTTGTCGGCACCGTCGAGCCCAAGCGGGTCGAGGATCCCGGCGCATGGCGGGAGTTCGTCGGCCGACTCGGGCTGACTCGGGCGCTCGCGCACCTGGTCGACGTGGAGGAGGAGGACGTAGTCGTCACCCTCGCCCCGCAGCCGGGACCGGTCGAGGGCGGCCTCGACACGCTGGCGGATCTGGTCACCGCGTACCACAACAGCCACCCGCTGCGGCTCGACGAGGCGGTGCACCTCGCGTACTGGCCGCACACGAACGGCGAGCACGTCGTCTTCGTCAAGTTCAGTCATCTGGTCGTCGACCTGACGGACGTTGTCGACCTGCTCCGGCACATCAGGGCCCATCTGCGTGGCGAGGCCGCGCCGGGCCGGATCGGCTCCCGCTACCGCCACCATGAGCGGACCGTGGAGCAGTACGCCGCCCTGCCGGCCGCCGACCCCGCTGAGGTCACCCGGGCCCTCGGCGACCTGCCCGCACCGGGCCGCAAGGGGATCCCGACGATCTCCGCGTCGGCGGAGGACTGGCTCCCGCTCCGCGAGGGCGTCACCTTCGATGAACTGCTCAGCGCCGTCACCGGCGCCCTGATCCCCACCCTCGGCGGCGGCCTGGTCCTGCAGTACCCCTTCTCCCGCTGGGAGTTCGCGACCAAGGGCGGCTACTACGTCGAGATCAAGCCGCTCGTCGTGCGGGCCGGGTCCTCCGCGGAGTACACCCCCGAGTACTTCGCGGAGACCCGGCAGGCCCAGGAGTCGCTAGGCCGTTTCACGATGTCCGACCTCGATGCCTTCGCACGGGCATTCACCAGCGGCCGGATGCCCCGCGTCGTCGTCTCCGACACCACGTTCATGCGTCCGGAGCCGGGCCGCTGGCGCTGGGTCCCGGTGCGCAGCGCGCGCGTCTTCGAGGATCTCAAGTTCCTCGCCGACCGGTCGTGGCCGGGCCCGCCGCTGTTGCGAATGCAGTACAAGCTCGGATTCCTCTCCACCGGGGACGCGGTCGACGTCCTCGACCGACTCAAGCAGCGAATTGGAGCAAGCGGTGGAACTCTCGGACCTGTTGACTGACCTCTTCCGGCGCCATCGCGGACGGACCGCGCTGCGGACCGCCGGGCGGACTTGGACGTACGAGGAGCTCGACCAGGTCACGAGCGCGCTCGCCAGCCGGATCGACCGCGAGTGCCCCGCAGGCCGCCGCGTCCTGGTCTCCGGGGAGCACACGGCGGAAGCCGTGGTCTGGGGCCTCGCGGCGATGCGCAGCCACGCCGTTCACACCCCGATGAACCCCGACCTGCCCGCCGACCGGTTCGAGGAGTTCGTCCGTGTCGCGGACGCGGCGCTCCTCGTCTGCTTCGACCGCGAGGCTCTGGTGCGAGCCGAGAAGGCCGGCGTCCGCGCCCTGCACGCCGGTGACGTGGGCTGGCCCACCGACCCGGTGTCGGCGGGCGGCATGCCCGAGGAGCCGACCCGTTCCCGCGTCGCGTACTCCATCTTCACCTCAGGCTCGACCGGCAACCCCAAGCTCGTCGACGTCGGACACGGCGGTCTGCTCAACCTGTGCCGCTCTCTGCGGCGCCTGCTCGACATCACGCCGGACGACGAGGTCCTGCACTTCGCGTCGCTCTCGTTCGACGCTTCCATCAGCGAGATCCTCGGCACCCTGTACGCCGGAGCGACGCTCGTCGTCCCGGTCCGAGACCAGGCTTCGTGGCTGGGGTCCGTCTCGCGACACATCGCCGCCCACGGCTGCGACCTCGCCATGCTGTCGCCGTCCGTCTACGCGCGGCTCGACGAGGCGGCCCGCCGCCGCATCCGGAAGGTGGAGTTCTGCGGCGAGGCCCTGGGCGAGAGCGAATACCACAAGGCGGCCCGATACAGCCGCGTGTTCAACGCGTACGGCCCAACGGAGGCCACCGTCTGCTTCTCCCTCGCCGAGCTGACGGAGTACACGCCGACCATCGGAACCCCCATCGACGGCTTCCGGGCCTTCGTCCGCGACCCCGACACCGGTGACCACGCCACGGCGGGCACCGGCGAACTCGTCATCGTGGGCGACGGAGTGGCCCTCGGCTACGCCGGCGGGAGCGTGGCCGAGAACAAGGTGTTCGGAACGGTCGACGGTTCCCCCGCGTACGCCACCGGTGACGTCGTGACCCTCTCCGACGACGGCCGACTCGCCTACGTCGGACGGATCGATGAGCAGATCAAACGCCTCGGACACCGGGTGAACCTCGCTCACGTCGAGTCCACGCTCTCCCACCACCTGGACCGGGAGGTGGCACTGGTACGGCAGGGCGACACGATCCTGCTGGTCACGGCCGTGGACGGCGACACCACCGAGGAGTCGCTGATGGCCCGGATCAGGGGCCTGGTGCCCGCCTGGGAGGCGCCCGACCGGGTCGTACTGGTCGACACGCTCCCGCTGACCTCCGGCGGGAAGGTGGACCGGAGCGCTCTACGGGAGCGGCTCGCATCCCCGGCCGGCGCCCCGGGCGGGGACACGGCGGAGCTGCGGCGGGTACTCGGCGTCGTGACCGCCGTCCTGGGCCAGGAGATCGACCCGGACACGTCGATCTTCGACGCCGGCGGCAGCTCCCTCGCCATGATCCAGATCCAGGTCAAACTCTCCGAGACGTACGGCGAGGAGGCCGTCGAGGCCGCGTTCGCCGCGATGGACTACGACTTCGCCCCGTCCGCCTTCCTACGCCACCTGCGCGGAGAGGCCGTCGCCCCGGCGGAGCTCGCCGTCGAGGCGCTGCTGCGCCGGGTGGAATCCGAGTGCGACGCCCTGCGCTCCGAGCTTCCGGTGCTCCTTCACGACACCCGGCACGAGCCGGTGCCGTGGGCCGGGGCCGGCGACCGGGTCGTGCTCCTCACCGGCGCGTCCGGCTTCATCGGAGGGCACGTCCTCGACCGGCTGCTCTCCGCCGGTCGCCCAGTCCTGGTCGTCAGTACCGGCGATCCCGACCGGGTCCTGACCGAGCACCGCACGCGGTTCGGACGGGAGGCCGCCGACTACGCCCGCGTGCGGGCGATCGCCTACGAGGAACTGGAACGGTGGGTGGACCGGCGGCGCGGCCCCGTCCTCGACGCTGTAGTGCACTGTGGCTACCAGGTCAACCACCTGCTGCCGCTCGACAGCCAGATGAGCGGCAGCGTGCGCAACACGACGCTGGTCGTCCGCAGCGCGGCGGCACTGGGCGCCCGCTCCTTCGTCTTCCTGTCGGCCGCTTCGGCCGGAGCGGACTTCCTCCCCCTGTCGGCCGAGACCCTAAAGGCCGTGGGTGACCCCTACTCACGGTCGAAGCTGATCAGCGAAGAGTACGTGAACACCCTCGCCGTGCTGGGGTGCGCGGTCTCCCACTACCGGCCCGGTCTGGTCTACGGGCACCGGCCCGAGGATCGCGGCTACCTCAAGGACGACTGGTTCACCGGTCTGATCGAGACGGCGCGGCGGGTGCGCGCGATGCCCCGTCTCAGCGGCTACGTTCCGGTCTGCGACGTCGGCCCCCTGGCCGAGACCCTCCTCGGGGGCCTGGGCGCGAGTCCGGGCACGGCCGGCGGCGAATCCCGGGGCTCGGACTCCCGGTCCGCGGTCGTGGTCCACCGCACGTACGCGCTCGACGAGCTGCTGCACCACACCGGGCTCACGGAGTCGGACGTCCTGGCGCCCGCCGAGTGGTTCGAGCGGGTGCGGGACGGCGGAGAAGTCCCCTCGCCGCTCCTGGCCGCCATGCAGGCGGCACTGAGCGGCCCGGGCTGGCCCTCCTCCCACCGCGAGGTCGACCACGACATCCTCGGCCGTCTGCTCGGCACACTGCCGGACACCCAGACCGGGGACGGGGCAGGGATCGGAAGCATCGCAGAGGCCCAGAACGGCGCCGCCCACGCGTCGTCGCCGCGCTAGCAGGAACGGAGCCGTTGCCGACATGCGCTACTCGTTACGTCAGGACATCGCGGTGGAGCCAGTCATCGCTGGCTGGTACGGCTGGTCGTATCTGCTGCCGCCACAGACCCTTGCCCGCTTCAACCACAACCGGTTCACCCGCATCGTCGAGAGTTACCTCGCCGACCCGCAGGTTCACGCGGCGGCCGTCCGGCAGCGCCGGATGCACGGCGGCCCCTGGATCCACGCCCACGAGCACCGCGACGCCATCGAGGCCTGGTACCGGGACACGGCTCCACAACGGGCGCAGCTGGACGAACTCTTCGAGGCGATCCGGCGGCTGGAGGAGGACATCCTGCCTCGCCACCACGGCGAGTGCCTCGATCCCGTCTACCAGGAGCTGCCGCCAGCACTGGCCGGTCGGGTGGAGGTGTTCTACGGCAGGGACAACCGCACGGCCGACTACCGCTTCATCGAGCCTCTGATGTACGCGTCGAAATACTACGACGAGTCGTGGCAGCAGGTGCGTTTCCGCCCCATCACGGAGGACGCGCGCGAGTTCGCTCTCACGACTCCGATGCTGGAGTACGGCCCGGAACAGCTGCTGGTCGACGTCCCACTGAATTCTCCCCTGCTCGACACGGTCTTCCGCGGCGGTCTGACCGGGGCCGAACTCGACGACTTGGCCGCGGGGTTCGGGCTGCGGGGCGAGCGGGCCGCCCGGTTCGCCACGTACTTCGAGCCCACCCCGCCGCCCGCCCCGGAACCGGCCGCTTCCCCGGCCGGCGACGATGTCCTCGAATACGTGGGCCATGCCTGCGTGTTCGCCCGCTACCGGGGCACGACCTTCCTGGTGGACCCGGTTCTGAGCTACGGCGGCTACCCGGGCGGGGCGGAGAACCGGTTCACCTTCGCTGATCTGCCGGAGCGCATCGACCACCTGCTCATCACCCATAACCATCAGGACCACATGCTGTTCGAGACCCTGTTGCGGATCCGGCACCGGGTCGGCAGGGTCCTGGTCCCCAAGTCCACCAACGCCAGTCTGGTGGATCCCGGGCTCGGCGGCATCCTGCGCCGACTGGGCTTCACCAACGTGGTCGAGGTCGACGACCTGGAGACAATGTCCTGCGGCTCCGCCGAGGTCGTCGCCCTGCCTTTCCTGGGGGAACACGGCGATCTGCGGATCCGCAGCAAGACAGGCTGGCTGCTCCGGTTCGGGGAGCGTTCGATGCTGTTCGCCGCCGACTCCACGAACATCTCGCCGACGATGTACACGAAGGTGGCCGAGGTGATCGGGTCGGTCGACACCGTCTTCATCGGCATGGAGAGCATCGGCGCGGCGGCCAGCTGGATCTACGGTCCGCTCTACGGTGAGCCGCTGGACCGCAGGACCGACCAGAGCCGACGGCTCAATGGCTCCAACTTCCCCCAGGCGAGGGAGATCGTCGACGCCCTGGAGCCCGATGCCGTCTACGTGTACGCGATGGGCCTCGAGCCCTGGATGGGCATCGTGATGGCCATCGACTACGACGAGAGCCATCCCGCCATCGTGGACAGCGACCTGCTGGTGCGGCACGTCCAGGACAAGGGTGGGACCGCCGAGCGGCTGCACCTCCGACGGACGCTGCGCCTCTGAGCGACACCCACTCTCCCGGCCCCGCTCCCTCGACCCGCGAAACGCCGTCCCACGCACCCATCGGCGAGCCTCTCGAGACAAGGTGCCCCATCATGCGCACGCTCCTGATCGACAACTACGACTCGTTCACCTACAACCTGTTCCAGTACATCGGTGAGGCGACCGGTCAGCCTCCCGTCGTCGTGCCCAACGACGCCGACTGGTCAGGGCTGCCCGTCGAGGACTTCGACGCGATCATCGTGTCCCCGGGGCCCGGCAGCCCGGACCGGGCGAGGGATTTCGGGATCAGCCGACAGGCGATCACCGAGAGCGATCTGCCCGTCCTCGGCGTCTGCCTCGGCCACCAAGGCATCGCCCAGCTTTTCGGCGGAACCGTCGGCCTCGCCCCGGAACCGATGCACGGCCGGGTCTCCGAGGTGCGGCACACCGGCGAGGACGTCTTCAGAGGTCTCCCCTCGCCGTTCACCGCCGTGCGCTACCACTCCCTGGCCGCTACCGAACTCCCCGACGAGTTGGAGCCTCTTGCCTGGAGCGACGACGGCGTCGTCATGGGTCTGCGGCACCGCGAGAAGCCCCTGTGGGGCGTCCAGTTTCATCCCGAGTCGATCGGCAGCGACTTCGGCCGGGAGATCATGGCCAACTTCCGCGACCTCGTCCTCGCCCACCACCGGGCGCGGCGGCGCGCGGCGGCCTCCCCGTACGAGGTCCACGTGCGCCGTGTCGACGTGCTGCCAGACGCTGCGGAGGTACGCCGCGCCTGCCTGCCCGGCGACGGCGCCACGTTCTGGCTGGACAGCAGCGCCGTCCTAGAAGGCGCCTCGCGCTTCTCCTTTCTCGGCGACGACCGCGGCCCGCTCGCCGAGTACGTCACCTACCGGGTCGCCGACGGTGTCGTCTCCGTCCGCGGCTCCGACGGCAGGACGACGGAGACGCCGCAGCCCTTCTTCACGTACCTGGAGAAGCAGCTCGACCGCCGACGCGTACCCACCGCCCCCGGTCTGCCCTTCGAGTTCAACCTCGGTTATGTCGGCTACCTCGGCTACGAGCTGAAGGCCGAGACGAGCGGCGACCCCGCGCACGGGTCCCCGCACCCCGACGCCGCGCTCCTCTTCGCCGACCGCATGATCGCGCTCGACCACCAAGACGGCTGCTGCTACCTGCTTGCCCTCGACCGCCGCGGCCAGGATGACGGGGCACGGGCCTGGCTGCGGGAGACGGCCAAGACCCTCACCGGTCTGGCCGCCCGCGCCCCGGCGGAACGACCCCCCGCCATGGCCTTCGGCGCCCCCGAGGCGGCGGCGGGCTTCGGTCCCGTGGCCCAGGCGCGCCACGACAAGGATGCGTACCTCAAGCGCATCGACGAGTGCCTCAAGGAGATCCGCAACGGCGAGTCGTACGAGATCTGCCTGACCAACATGGTCACGGCGCCGACGGAGGTGATGGCCCTGCCCCTCTACTCCGCGCTGCGCACGATCAGCCCAGTCCCCTACGGCGCCTTGCTTGAGTTCCCGGAACTGTCGGTGCTCAGCGCCTCGCCCGAGCGGTTCCTCACGATCGACGCAGACGGTGGCGTCGAGTCCAAGCCCATCAAGGGGACCCGTCCCCGAGGCGGCACGGCCGAGGAGGACGAGCGGCTCCGTGCCGACCTGGCCGGTAGGGAGAAGGACCGGGCCGAGAACCTGATGATCGTCGACCTGGTCCGCAACGACCTCAACAGCGTCTGCGCGATCGGCTCCGTCCATGTGCCCCGGCTCTTCGAGGTGGAGACCTACGCGCCCGTGCACCAGTTGGTCTCGACGATCCGGGGGCGGCTGCGGCCCGGCACGAGTACCGCCGCCTGCGTTCGTGCGGCCTTCCCCGGTGGCTCCATGACCGGTGCGCCCAAGAAGCGCACCATGGAGATCATCGACCGGCTGGAGGAAGGCCCCCGGGGCGTCTACTCCGGTGCGCTCGGCTGGTTCTCCCTGAGCGGCGCCGCCGACCTCAGCATCGTCATCCGCACCATCGTGCTGGCCGCCGGCCGGGCGGAGTTCGGCGTTGGCGGGGCGATCGTGTCCCTCTCCGACCAGGAGGAGGAGTTCACCGAGACCGTGGTCAAGGCACGCGCCATAATCTCCGCCCTCGACGGCACCGCCGTGGCCGGCGCGCGATGAGCGGCTTCGCCCGAAGCGTCGTCGTCGGCGGGAGCGGAGCGGTGGGCGGCATGTTCACCGGCCTGCTGCGGGAGGCGGGCAGCCAGACGCTCGTCGTCGATGTCGCACCACCCCCGGAGGAGCGGAACTCCTGCCTGGTGGCCGACGTCACCGCGCCGGGGCCCGAGCTGGCGGCCGCCCTCGGCCGCGCAGACCTCGTCCTGCTCGCCGTCCACGAGGCAGTGGCCCTCAAGGCCGTCGCCCCCGTGACCCGGCTCATGCGACCGGGCGCGCTGCTTGCCGACACGCTCTCCGTCAGGACGGGCATGGCTGCGGAACTCGCGGCCCACGCCCCCGGCATCGAGCACGTCGGTCTCAACCCGATGTTCGCCCCGGCCGCCGGCATGGCTGGTAGGCCCGTGGCCGCCGTGGTCACAAGGGATGGGCCCGGCGTCGCCGCCCTGCTGCGGCTCGTTGAGCGCGGTGGCGGGAGGCCCGTACGGCTCTCGGCGCAGGAGCACGACCGGACGACCGCGGCCACACAGGCCCTGACGCACGCGGTGATCGTCTCCTTCGGGCTCGCCCTCGCCCGGCTGGGCGTGGACGTCCGCACGCTGACGGTGGCGGCACCGCCACCCCATCAGGTTCTCCTCGCCCTGCTGGCCCGTGTGCTCGGCGGCAGCCCCGAGGTTTACGGGGAGATCCAGTGGTCCAACCCCCGGGCCGTGTCCGCGCGTCGGGCGCTCGCCGACGCGCTGCGCTCCTTCGCCTCGCTTGTCGGCGACGACCCCGACCTCGACAACAGAGACGGCGACGGCCACCGGGGAGCCGCGGGTCTGGGTGGCCTCTTCGAGGAACTCCGTCGGCTCATGGGACCCGAGCTCGCGGCGCGGCAGGACCACTGCCGGGAGCTGTTCCGCACCATCCAACGCATTGACGACGAAGGCGAGACGGACCGATGACCGAGCAGGACGAGCTGCACCGGCTGCGCACGGAACTCGACACGCTCGACGGCACTCTCCTCGACACGCTGCGCCGCCGCATCGACTGCGGCGTCCGCATCGCGCGGTACAAGTCCCTGCACGGTGTCCCGATGATGCAGCCCGGCCGGGTCAACCTGGTCAAGGAGAGGGCTGCCCGCTACGCAGCCGACCACGGCCTCGACGAGACGTTCCTGGTGAACCTCTACGACGCGATCATCACGGAGATGTGCCGCGTCGAGGACCGGGTGATGAGCCGGGAGGGCCTGACGTCCGAGGACCGGCGTTGAGCCCGTCCCTCCGGACCACCTCGCACGACACCCATTACAGCCCTGACGGCACCTTTCCGTGGAGGGCGGAGGAGACCACGATGCACGCGACCACGACGCTGGCGTCCCTGGCCGGGCGGACGGCGGCGCAACAGCCCTACTGGCCGGACCCGGAGGCGCTCGACGAAGTGGAACGGGAGCTGGCTGGGCTGCCCGTCCTCACCACCGAGAACGAGGTCGTCGACCTGATGAGCGGGATGGACCTGGTCGCCCGCGGCTCGGCGCTCCTCATCCAGGGCGGCGACTGCGCCGAACGTTTCCACGAGGCCGTTCCGGAACTGGTCCGGCAGAAGGTGGACAACCTCCAGGGTCTCGCCGCGATCATGCGGGCCGGCAGCAGGCTGCCTGCGGTGGCAGTCGGTCGCATCGCCGGCCAGTACGGAAAGCCGCGCTCGTCGCCGTTCGAGACGGATGACTCAGGCTCGGGGCGGCAGATGCCCAGCTACTGCGGCGACGCCGTGAACGAGCCCGAGTTCGAACCGGTGGCCAGGACCCCGGAACCCCGTCGGCTCCTCACCGCGTACACGTGCTCGCGGCTCGTTCTCGACGAGATCCGGCACTCCTGGTCGGGGCGGCCCATCCTGGAACGGGTCTACACCTCCCACGAGTTGCTTCTCCTGCCCTACGAACGGCCGCTGGTGAGAAGGGGCGCGCACGGTACGTACGGCGGTTCCGCCCACTTCGGGTGGATCGGCGAGCGGACGCGCCGGGAGGACGGCGCCCACGTCGCCCTCGCCCAGGCCGTGCACAACCCGATCGGCGTCAAGCTGGGGCCATCGGTTTCGCCGTGCGACGCGGTCACCCTGAGCCGGTCGTTGAACCCGGATGGCGTTCCCGGGCGACTGACGTTCATCGTGCGCTTCGGTGCCAAGGACGTGGACCGGCTCCTGCCGCCGGTCGTTGAAGCGGTCGCCCGCCACGGCGCACCGGTTGTCTGGCTCTGTGACCCCATGCACGGCAACGGGCTGAAGCTGTCCGGCCACAAGACCCGGTTGATCGAGCCGATGCGTGCCGAGATCGCATCCTTCACCCGGGCGCTGCGGGCGCACGGACAGTGGCCGGCGGGGCTCCACCTGGAGCTGACGCCGGACCCGGTCACCGAGTGCGTGTCGGAGCGGGACGAGCCGCCGCGGTTCACGGACTACCGGTCCACGTGCGACCCGCGTCTGAACCCCGAGCAGTCGGCGGAGATGGTCTCCCATTTCCTCTCCCTGCTCTGAAGGGTGTCCCGTGCGCTCCGCGCATACGGCCGGTGGCCCGTCCCCACGAGGAGGACGGGCCACCGGACACGGGGAGCGGCGGTCAGGAACCGGCCTGCACCGGACGCTCGGCTGGACGGTTCTCCGTGACGCCGGTGTCGCTCTTGCCGCCGGTGATGCCGGTGGCCCGAGCCACGCCCGCCAGGACCAGGGCGGTAGCGACGAGCACGGCGCTCACCAACAGCGGCGAGCGGTAGCCGAAGTCGGCGCCCAGGGCGAGGCCACCCAGGGCGGGTCCGGCAGCAGCGCCGACGTTCATCGCGGCCGTGGCGAAGCCGCCGGCCAGCGTAGGGGCGTCCGATGCCGTGTAGAGGGCCTGCGCGATCAACGTGGAGCCCACGCCGAACGAGAGCGCCCCCTGGACAAAGGCGAGGATCAGCGCCACGACCGGGCTCGCGGCCGTGAGGGCGAAGAGCAACCAACCCGCCAGCAGCGCCGCACCACCGACCACCAGCACCTGGCCGGGACGGCTGTCCGCCAGCCGGCCGCCCACGTTGACCCCGACGAAGGACCCGATGCCGAACAACGCCAGCGTGGCAGGCACCCACCCGGAGCTCAGATCCGTCACATTGGTGATGACAGGCGAGAGGTACGTGAACGAGCAGAATGTCGCTCCGTTGACCAGCGCCCCGAGCACGAGCGTCATGATCACCCGGGGTGTGCGGAACGCCCGCAGCTCGTGGCGGACGCTGGGAGCCGCAGGGTCGACGGGTGTCGCCGGCACGGACCGCATCACCGCGAAGACCGCAGGGGTGCAGACGATCGCGACACCCCAGAAGGTCGAGCGCCAGCCCCAGACCTCGCCCAGTACGGCGCCGAGGGGGACACCCGCGATCAAGGCGAGGGTGACCCCGCTCAGGAGCACCGAGGTCGCCCGGCCCTTGGCCTGGGGTCCTGCCATGCTCGCCGCAGTCGCGAGGCCGACGGCGAGGAAGCCCGCGTTGGCCAGTGCGGCGATCACCCGCGTGATGAAGAGGACCTCGAAGCTGTGGGTGAGGGCGCCCACAACGTGGGCCAGGAGGAAGGTGATGAGGAAGGCGAGCAGCGCCCGGCGGCGCGGCCATCGCAGGCTCAGCATCGCGACCAGCGGTGCGCCGACGATCATGCCGACGGCGAAGGCCGAGGTGAGCGAGCCGACGGCCGGGAGGGACACGCCCAAGTCGGCGGCCATGTCCTCCACCAGCCCGGACAGCATGAACTCCGACGTTCCCTGGGCGAATACGGCCAGCCCGAGAACGTAGATGGCGAATGGCATAAAGAAGCTCCAACTACATCGCAGAAAGGGGAGACGCGACGCATGGACAAAAGGTCATGCGTCGCGTGGGAGACGTCCCGGAGAGAGCTCCGGGCGTGATCCCGCGATGCGGTTGATCCGTGGCGGATGCGCGACGCACTGCTCGGCGACGGGGCCGGAGGAAGCAGGGTCGTCAGAGGCTTACGCGATCAGCCACCGGATCACCGGTGGCCCGCTTCTTTCCGCCTCAGGACTCGACATGCCTCTCAACATAGCAACGCCCGGATCGCTATGTCTAACACATTCGACACCTCCGGCGCCCCGGCCCCTCCGCTGTCCCCTACCGGGTACGGCGCATCGCCGCGTGCCCGTCGACCCGTACAGAAGGAATGTTCATGACGACCCATCAAGTAGCCATGATCATGGTCGGTCTGGCGTTGATCCTCGCGCTCGCGCATGTGCTCGGGCGCCTCGCACGGCGGTGCGGCCAGCCGGCCGTCCTCGGCGAGATCCTCGCCGGCGTCCTGCTCGGTCCGACGCTGTTCCACGGCGCCCTCGCGGACGCGGTTTTCCCTCCGGACGTCCGGCCGATGCTCAGCACGCTCGGCAACCTCGGCGTCGCGCTGTTTATGTTCCTTGTCGGACTTGAGCTCGACCACAGGCTGCTGCGTGGGAACAAGCGTGCTGCGGTCGGGGTGTCCGTAGGGTCGATCGTCTGCTCGTTCGGACTTGGCGTGCTGCTTGCGGTGTGGCTTTGGAACGACCACGCGGTCGGCAACCGCCTCGGCTTCGTGCTGTTCATCGGCGCGGCCATGTCCATCACGGCCTTCCCGGTCCTAGCCCGCATCCTCACCGACCGGGGCATCCAGTACACCAGGGTCGGTGCGCTGGCGATGGCGAGCGCGGCCGTCGGGGACGCTGTCGCCTGGCTGTTACTTGCGGCCGTCCTCACCTTCACGGGGAGCCAGAGCTCCTGGCAGGTGCTGCTGGTTCTGCCGTACGCCGTGGTCATGCTTGCGGTGGTACGGCCGCTTCTCGGCAGGTTCCTGGCCACCCGGGAGCCGAGCGAGCCGGGTGTCGGCGAGCGCGAGCCGGGTGCCGCGCCGCTCGGAGCGCTGACGGTGCTGCTACTTATCTCCGGTGCGCTGAGCGAGTGGTTCGGGCTGCACTTCATCTTCGGCGCGTTCCTCGCCGGCGCGATCGTGCCACGCCACGGCACGGAGCGGCTGCGCGCGGCGGTCACCGACCGCTTCGAGACGATCACCTGGATGCTGCTGCCCGCGTACTTCACGGTGGCCGGGCTGAAGGTTGACCTGAGCACGGTGGACGGGGACGGACTCGGCGGGCTGGGCCTGATCCTCCTCGTGGCGATTGGCGGCAAGTTCGGTGGCGCCTACCTCGGAGCGCGGGCCGCAGGCCGGTCCGGGAGGTCGGCGACGACGCTGGGCATCCTCATGAACACCCGTGGTCTCACCGAACTCGTCATCCTCGGCGTGGGACTGCAACTGGGGCTGCTCGACACGGATCTGTACTCACTCATGGTGGTGATGGCCCTCGTCACGACCGCCATGACCGCACCCCTGCTGCGCTGGGCCTACCCGCGTCAGATGGTCGACGCGGATCTGCGGGAACTGGCTGCGGAGTGGGAGACGGCAGCACGGCTCGCCGAGCCCGCCCGTCCAGTGGGCGGGAAGCCGTCGGAGGCGAAGCGATGATGCCCACGCTCCTGACTGGGCTGGTGCCGGAAACGGCCCTGACCGCCGAGGAGTTCGGCGACGTCCCGGACGCCTGGATCTTCCCGGAGGAGGCGGCCGTGCTGAGCCGAGCGATGGACCGCCGGCGCCGGGAGTTCGCCACTGTGCGGCACTGCGCGCGGGTGGCCCTGACCTCCCTCGGGCGACCGGCTGGACCGATGGTCCCAGGGGAAAGGGGTGCGCCGACCTGGCCGGAGGGTGTGGTGGGTTCGATGACCCACTGCGACGGCTACCGCGCCGCCGCAGTGTCGCGGAGGATCGACGTCGCTGCCCTGGGCATCGACGCCGAACCCCACGCGCCGCTGCCGACGGGCCTGCTCCGTCGGATCGCGTCACCGTCCGAGCGGGGCCACCTGACGGCACTGCACCGCACCCGTCCGGCGCTCCACTGGGACCGGCTGTTCTTCAGCGCGAAGGAGTCCGTGTACAAGGCGTGGTACCCCCTGACCGGGACGTGGCTTGACTTCCGCGAGGCGGAGCTGGCCATCGATCCGCACCGGCAGACCTTCCGCGCCCGTCTCCTGCGGACCGGACACGACAAAGAGGGACGCCCGCTCCACACCCTTCATGGGCGGTGGCGGGTCGCCCGCCGACTCGTCGTCACCGCCGTCGCCCACAGAGTCACGGCCTCCGCCCAACAAGGCACGACCTACACCCGGGGGGAGCTCGGCTCCACCACCGTGTACGGACGGCGCTAACCAGTCAGGGAGTCCTCAGCGCAACGCAGCTCCTGAGCCATTCCCTTGAGGTCGTCGGCGCAGGCGGACAGGATGTCGGCTACCGCGATCCGTCCATGCAGGGGGATGGAGGGGGCGAGGCGCTTCCATTCCTCGGCCGTCCGCAGCTGCGTGTGCAGTCGGCGCAGGACAAGCCGTCCGCTCTCACTGAACCGCAGCGAGGGATCGTTGCGGAGTCCGTCGAAGAGGGTGATGCGGCGAGCGCGATCGGGCGCGGCTCCACGACTCGTACGATCCTCGTCCGGTGCGGGCGACGTGGTGGCGGTGGGACTGTCGGACCGTCGACTGTCCGGAACCGCCGGCCGCCCCTGGGCCAGCCGGTAGCGCACGTCACGGGCGGTCCCCACGGAGATCCCGGCCCGCCTGGCGATCTCCCGCAGCGAGGCTGCCGGGTTCTGTCTGATCACCTCGGCGGCCACCCGGCGTCCCTCTGCCGTGGTGGACGGACGGACCCGGCCGTCACGA
Source organism: Streptomyces sp. NPDC031365 (assembly GCF_055569765.1). NCBI lineage: Bacteria > Bacillati > Actinomycetota > Actinomycetes > Kitasatosporales > Streptomycetaceae > Streptomyces > Streptomyces sp. NPDC031365. The sequence goes on from NZ_JBVIIM010000047.1 coordinate 26,629, forward strand.
CCGACACGCGCGTCCGGTCGCGCGTCCGGGTCAGCGATGTCCCGGCGCAGCGCGCCCACGCCGGTGGCGTTCCAGCCGGTCTTCTCGGCGATACTGCGGTCGGACCAGTGGGGGTGCGTGCGTAATATCCGTAACGCGGCCTGCTTCCGCTCGTCGCTCGAGAGCGGAAGTCCGTGCCGCGTGTTGGACTCCACGGCGAGTAGGAAGGCCGCGTGCTCATCCCCCTCGAACCAGTGCGCGCCGATGGTGTGCTGGTTGCGCAGCTCCGTGGCCCTCACCCGGTGCATGCCGTCGACGACGCGTAGGGTCGCCCGGTGCACCAGGATCGGCGGAAACTCCGCTTCGCTCTCCGCGAGTGCCCGCACGTGTGCCTGATCGAGCGCGAAGCGTGGCGAGTCTGCTGGCAGCAGGGTGCGTATGTCGATGTCGAAGGTCGACGCCTGTCGTTGATCCGATACTGCGGACATCAATGCCTCCAGGAATGCACGTCATCCATGACAGGAACGGTGGGACGCCTCCGCTGCCGCGGGCATGACAGAGCGGCGCGCGATCGCACAGCGGTGGCGCGAGGAGAGGAATCACCTCACCGGGGGGTGCAAGGATCACGAGTGGGGGTGGGGGGTAGCGGAAGCAGGGCCGGGGAAGCGGCTGCAGGCTAGTGCGCGATGCAGGGGTGCGGAGCGGTACGGGGTACGGACTTGTCAACTGCCGTGGCGCCGAAGGCCGGTTCTCGTCATGACCGTGACGTCCGGTGGGGAAGCCGACCTCAGACGGCCGGCGCTCGACCGGTTCACCCACCGGTCCTGCGTGTCACGCTGCACCATGCGATCGCGATCCTTTCGAGGGATGGGCGACGCCTCGTTGGGCGCTGACCGTAGCCAACATGTGACGCTAAGCCAGCGAATGATGAGGCGTCAACGTGTCCGCTGAAGCGGACAGACCTGTCCGCCCCCGCACCTGTCCGGGATCACTCTTGTCCGCTCCCGCGAACAGGGATACACATGGCCTGTGTCCTCGGAGTGTCTTCGGGAGGGAGGGGTCGCATGGGTGGGGAACCGGCGCACCAGGACGAAGTGCGCCCACTGCTACGGAAGTTCGATCAGCGGCTCACCGAACTGATCCACGCCGTCTACCCCGATGAACAGCAGCGGCCGGGATACGCCCGCCTCGCCAGAGAAATCAGCGCCGCGACCGGTGGCTCCATCTCGGGGACGTACCTGTGGGAACTCGCTACGGGCAAGAAGCGCAACATCACCCTCGAACAACTCGACGTCCTCGCTCAGTTCTTCGGGGTACCTCCCGAGTACTTCCTCAACGAGGAGGTGTCGCAGCGAGTGAAAGCCCAGCTGGCGCTCGCCACCGCCCTGAGGGATGCCAAGGTACGCAATCTGGCGATGCGGGCCTCAGGGCTCTCGCCCGCGAGCCTCGACTCCCTGCTGACCATCGTGAACGAGACGCGGAAGGTGCAGAACCTCCCCGAGGCTGGTCACCAGGGGTCGGGCACGGACGCCGGAGCCGACGGAGAGACGACGGCCACGTGACGGAGGACGCTTCCAAGCCCTACGCCGAGGAGCCGTAGTTGATGCGATCCCTCACCCTGCATCGGCGGTGCCGGAATCTCGCCGAACAGATCCAGCTCCCCCAGCCGTTCTCCATCGCGAGCTTCCGCGACCACGTCGCGGCGCACCGTGGACGACCGCTGCATCTCCACGCGTTACCGCTCGAAGCCGCGACGGCTGGCGCCTGCGGCCTCTGGCTCGCGACGACCGCGGACGACCATATCTTCTACGAGCAGCACACCTCCACGCTCCATCAGGAACACATCGTGCTGCACGAGTTCGGCCACATGCTTTTCGACCACCATCCGATGACGAAGGCAGCGGACGACGGTGACGCCTTGCGCGCGGTCCTGCCGGATCTCGATCCGCGCATGATAGGACGCCTGCTCGGGCGTACCAACTACTCCACCCGCCAGGAGCGCGAAGCCGAGCTGCTCGCGAGCCTCCTGCGCACCGGGGCGGATCAGCCGCCGCGACGCGAACGACACGACCCGCTCGCCAGTCTGAGTGCGGCCCTCGGGGTCGAGGACCCCGGGTGCTGACCGCGTTCGGCGAGTGGCTCACGTACCCCAGCTGCCTCTGCCTCTGCCTCGCCGTACTCCTTCGCGCGGCGCCGTCTCTGCGCGCCGCTGACCAGCGCGGGCTGTGGCTGGCTGTGACCACGGCGGGAGTGGCGACGGCGCTGGACCTCCCCGCCATCACCAGGATCGCCACGGACCTCGTCGGCACCGGCCACGCTGTCGACCTGGTGAAGAACCTGACCGGAGTGGTCTCGGCGGGCGCTGTCCTGTTTTTCGTCTCCACGCCCATTAGGAGTCGCCGACTCCGCGTCGGCCTCTGCGGTGCTATTGGCACAATCCTGGTCGTCCTGACGATTCTCGACCTCTCCGCCCCGGCACATCCCTCCCACTCGGTGATCGCCGCCGCAGGCCCATCGCCGTCCTTCGCCTACTGGCTGACACTCATCTCCACCCATGTGGTGGCGAACTCCGTGTGCGTGATCGTCTGCTGCTGGTACAGCCTGCGCACGGACAACCGCCCCCTCGCCACCGCTCTCTGGCTGTTCGCTTCAGGCACCGCGCTCGCCGAGCTCTTCTGGATCGGTCGGCTGCTCCGCCTCGTGCTGGACGTGTCATGGGCTCTGCCGTACCTCCCGCTCCTGATCAACCTGCACGCCCTCTTGCGCGCGACAGCCATCCTCGTACCCACCGCCGTCACGCTCGCCGGCGCCCTGGCCGACGCCCGCACCGTGTGGCGTCTCTGGCCCCTCTGGCACGACCTGGTGGATGCCGTCCCCCATGTCGTCCTGACCAAGCGCCGCACGAGACTCCTCGAACTCCTCTGGCCTCCGATACCGCGCAGACTGCTCTCCTACCGCAAGCTCATAGAGATCCGGGACGCCATGCTGGAACTCGATCATTACGTTCCGCCCGGGCTCCCCCTGCTCGCCCGCGACCACGTCCGACCCCTGGACCTCACCCCTGTCCAGGCCGACGCGGCGGTCCTGGCGTGTGTGATGAAGGAGGCCCGCAGGGCGAAGCTCGCGGGCGGCCCCCGGTGCGAGCCCCCTGCAGAATCGTTTGATCAATGGAAGTCGCCGCTGCTCCTCGCCCGCCAGGAGCACGCGACAACCCTCACGGCCGAGAAGACCCACCTGATCGAACTGGCCGGGGCCTACACATCGGCATCCGCCCGCTCGTTCGTCATCCCTCCACACAGGCGCGCGCCGCAGCACCGGGACGGCTGAAGGACCTGGCGATCGACGCCGTGGCAGTGGCCGCCCACCTGCCCACACGCACGAGCAGTCGCTGCCATCGCCCTGGCCTGGGTCGCGATCGGTGTGGGACCGGCCGCCGCTGCGGAGTAGCACACGCCGACTGCGGCGATCCTCGCACCGGAATGGCCAACCTTCCTGGCCAGCGACCCGCGCACCACGGGGACGTGCTGGAGCCCGACTACCCACTCAGCGGTAAACTCGTGATCTTCGGTAAGGACTACTGGTCGGGACCGCAGGGGCATTGCGTAGTCGAGCTTGGTCCGGTTCGCCGGGTTTATGTGACATGGCGTCATGTTCGTTGTGCGGTACGGGTACCCGGACAGCAGAACAGGCACGGTGCCGGTGATCATGTGGTTGTCGAGACCCATGAGAACCGAGCGAGACCGTGCCTGCCCGAACATCATCGCCCATTCCCGCCGCGCTGGGACACCGGGGCTCCCAGACCGTAGCCCTTGCCCCAGACGACATCGTTGACCTGCGCCGATTCCTGATCCATGTCGCTGATCCCCGCGACGCGCGAGGACGGAGATACCCGGCCCTCGCGATGTTGTGCGCGGCCGTCGCGGCGGTGCTGACCGGGGCCAGGTCGCTCATCGCGATCAGTGAATGGGTCACGGACGCACCGCAGGACGTACTGGATGTCCTCGGATTCGGCCTCGACCCGCTCACCGGCCTGCGGCCGGTGCCGCACGCCGCCACCGTGCGGCGCCTGCTCCATCGCGTCGACGGTGACGCACTGGACGCAGCGATCAGCGCATACCTGCAGGCCAGAACTGCACCCGTGCCCTCGCCAGAGGGGAGCCGGCCGGCGCGACGGGTCATCGCGGTCGACGGCAAGGCGGTCCGCGGCTCACGCACCCGGGCGGCCGCGGCGATCCAGCTGCTGGCCGCGATGGAACACCACGGGGTGGTCCTGGCCCAGCGGCAGGTCGCTTCGAAGAGCAACGAGATCCCCTCGTTCCGGCCGCTGCTGGAGCCGCTCGACCTGCAGGACGCCGTGCTGACCACCGATGCCCTGCACACCCAGCACGGCCACGGGACCTACCTGACCGGTCGCGGCGCGCACTACGTGGCCGTCGTCAAGAAGAACCATCCGGGCCTGTATGCCCAGGTCATCAAGCTTCCCTGGAAGGACATCCCGCTCGGGCACCGCACCCGCGACCATGCCCATCACCGCGATGAGATCCGCCGACTCAAGGTCGCCGCGTTCGCCCACCTCGACTACCCCGGCGCCCGCCAGGCCATCCAAGTCGTGCGCTGACGACGCGAGATGAGCACCGGAAAGCTGACCATCGAGCGCGTCTACCTGATCACCAGCTTGAGCGTCTTCGACGCCACCTGCACAGAACTCGCCACCTGGATCAGAGGCCACTGGGGCATCGAAAACCTCCTGCACCATGTCCGTGACCGCACCTTCCGCGAGGACGACTCCAAGGTCCGCACCGGCACCCTGCCCCGCGCCATGGCCTCCCTGCGCAACCTCGCCATCAGCGTCTTCCGCCAGGACGGCCAGACCAACATCGCAGCCGCCGTCCGCCACGCAGGCCGCGACTACCACCGGCCCCTACGAGCCCTCGGCCTCACCTGACGAACCCGGACAGATCTCGATCATGCAATGCCCCTGGGTGGGGGATCCTCTTACGGACATCTCGAACGGACCGAGGCCGGAAGCGACCCGCTAGACCCAAGGCGGCATCAGCCGCAGTGCCAATCGGTTTCTTCCTCATATGCGACCAGTTGTTCGAAGGCTGGGCGCAGCCCGCGGATGTGACTGGTGCACAGGTTCTCCCAGGGGAAACTGTCCACGTCGCCGACGGTTTCCCAGGGGACACTGGTACCGGGCGTACGGGTGAAGGTGGGCCCCCAGTCCGCGGAGAAGTGGATGACACCGATCACTGGACCGGTGAACTGTCCGATGGACGCGCAGTCAGGAAGGGAGGGCGGGGTGTTGCTCTTCCATGTGTGGTTCCTTCTGGGTTCTGGAAGAGCTCGTAGAGCCGTTGCATTCTTCTTGCGGATCGTCTCGTACTCTCCCTCGCGCATCATCCCCGGCACAAACAGCAGCAGGCGCTGAGGCGGGAGAATACGCATGGCTTCGGACAACTCCCACATCGTTCCGGCGTTTGAACCTAGTGTGAGAGTGACCAGGCGGGCCCGTGCCATGAGTTCTCGCACAGGTTGACGCCAGGACGTTTTCGGCAGATACATGCGTGCTGCTCCCGCAAAGGGAAGAACTTCGTCGGGTGCACCGGCGCCGACCAGCGGTCCGACGGGGCACAGCGCGTCCGCGATATGTTCCTCCTCATCGCGGCTGGATGTGACCAGGCCGATGAAGCCACCCGGAAAAATGGGCGGCGTACCGTGAGGTGCTTCGTAGCTTTTTAATGCGGTGCGCGCTTTGTCGTCCTCGAATGATCTCAGGTACAGAACATAGGAGCCGGGGCGTAGAACATTCGGTGACGCAATAGGTAGTTTGAGATGCCTGCGGCCTTTCAGGAATAGCTTCCGACTCTGATTGAACGCGGACACGCCCGCCACCGCCAGTATGAAGAAGAAGCCGCTGGTCCACGAAACGGGAAGAATGTGGCGAAGTCCCCAGAATGACAGTCCGAGGGCTCCGAGGCAGCATGGCCAACCGGCCAGCCACATCACGCCCCCCCCAGAACGGGGACTGACCGGGAAGGACGGCGTAACGAGGGCCCTGCTGTGTGGCGTCCTTGGTCCCCAAGGTCCGTGCCCGGGCGCGCGTTCCGCTCTCGCCGGCGTGGTGGCGGCTCTGCGGGACCGACTGGCCGGAGTCGGCGTGCGGATTTACGGCTAGACCCGCGACAAGTTGTGATAGCTCCGGAGGTGTGGCGCGAGGGTAGGGGAAATCCCAAGAGCCACGCCAGTACAGTTTTTTACCGTACGGAAGGGCCCATAAGATGCCTGCCGTCGAGAGCGAGAGCACCAGGCCAACCAACCACAACTGCTGGCCGCCGCTAATTTTTCCAAGATAATTGGACTGAAGGATGCGGATAGCCAGACCGGAAAGCAGAACGGGCACGACCGTCCGCAGCAGCACACCGGCCAACTGGAGGCGGGTCTTGTAGAGCGCCAGGAACGCCAGCAGTATGTTTCCTATCAAAAGACCATATAGATAACTGTGGGCAGTGCCAACAGCGACGAAGAATAAGAATGTTACGGGAAAACGCAGACTACGGCCCGGTCGGAAGGGGGTGTTGGGCGGCGTATGGAAGAGGGTCCTGGGCGGCGCGGGGATCTGTATGAGCCATGCCGTCAAGATACCAAGGACATAGCCAGGTGCGGGGATCAAATCGGTGAGCTTGAGTCCCCCCGCACTAGCTAGAATGCTGCAATAACTGACGCCCAATGTTCCCCCCCCCGTGGCGGATCTGCCGCTGTGGCGGAGTTTGCTTGTGCGCAGCCCTCCACTGACGGCGTACTTGTTGTCCTACCCAACTCATCTTGCGTTGACTGACACTTGGGCAGGCATCCATGACGATGCCATCTCACTGCCCTGCGGTTCCAGACATGGCGCGGAGTGAGGCTCCTGAGAAGTTCTTTCCAGCCGGAGGAGTCTTCGCGTGCGTACGCCCATGGCTACGCTCACGCACCAGAGGCAATGGAGGAGTACCGCGGTGAGGGGTGAGGTGTCCGCTCGTCAACGGGAACACGGAGCAGCCGAGATCGGTCACGCCTGCTGACCTTGGGACGCGATACGCCCCCTGGGGGTGCCGGCGTGAGGACTGCCCCGGCATGATGCCCGCATGAATGACATCCGGGATTCGCTTTGGAACGCCACCGTCAACCAGTCCGACTACGGGGACACTGCGGGCTACCAAAGCGCGGTGTTCGAGCAGTACAAGCTCTGCGTCGAGATGGCCGACCGGGTGAGCGCCCGACGGAACCTTTCGAACACATTCTTCCTCACCCTTAACAGCGCCATCGTCACCGTCCTGACCGCCACGCTGCATGACGGTGCCAGCCGAGTGTCCGCCTGGCTGTTGCTGCCCGGACTCGTGATCATCATCTCAATGTGCGCCGCCTGGTACGTGAGCAATTGTCAAAAGCTGTGGATCAGTAGCTGTTCACGCAGTCTCGTGGTTCAGGTGGATGAGCCCTTCGAGGGAGCCCAGGCGGGCGTGCAGGGCGGGGTCCGGGGTCGGGGTGGTGGTGAGCAACAGCGCCTGGGCCGACGGGTGTTCCGGAGCGTAGAGGTCGTCTTCGCCGTCGTCGCCGGGGATGGGGTTGGGCTGGATCTCGATCCGTCCGTTGGGGCTGCTGGCGAGATGGTAGAGGCCCCGGTAGTCGCTGTCGCGCTCGGTGAAGACCAGCCCGAGGCGGTCGCTGACGAGCCGGGCCAGTTCGTCGGCGGTGTGGGTGCTGGTGCCGTAGGTGTGGTGGTCGGTCATGGTGCACCAGACCCTATGCCGCGACGTTGGCGGGGCGCTCGACCAGTTGTCCGCGTTCGAAGCGGGCCCCGGCACGGACGAGGGCGACGAGGTGGGGTGCGTTCACGGCCCGCCACCGCTGCTGAGCGGACTCGACGAGCTTGAAGACCATGGCCAGGGCGGCGGTGCGGGAGCCGGCCCCGCGAGTGACCTTGGTGCGCAGGCGGACGGTGGCGAAGGTGGACTCGATCGGGTTGGTCGTCCGCAGATGGATCCAGTGCTCGGCGGGGAAGTCGTAGAACGCCAGCAGCTCGGCCTCGTCGTCGGTGATCTTTTTGACGGCCTTGGGGAACTTCGTTCCATAGAGCTGGGCGAACGTCTTGATCGCTTTGACTGCGAGGTCGCGGTCCTCGGCGTTGTAGATGTCCTGCAGTGCCTTGCGGGCGCCGGGCTGGGCCGACTTCGGCAGAGCGTTGAGCACGTTGGCCGTTTTGTGAACCCAGCTCGTGCCCGCGCTGGAACAGTTCCTGGGGAGCTCGGCCGGGCTGTCCCCTGCCACGGTCACCCGGCTGACGACGCAGTGGCAGGCCGACCACGCCGCCTTCATGGACCGCGACCTCGCCGAGGTCGACTACGTGTATGAAGTCGCCCGAGGACAGGCCGTGCAAGTAGAGCAGCGGAAGAACCTCGCTGATCTTCGGGCTCTTGCGGCACCAGGGCGGCAGGATCGCGGAGGAGAACCGCTTGCGCTCGCCCGTTGCCCCGTCGACACGCTTGTCGTTCACCCGCGGCGCCTTCACCTCGACCGCGCCGGCCGCGGTGCTGACCTTCCGGGGCTGGTGATAGCCGTTTCGGACCACCAAACGATGGTCGCGCTCATCACGCTGATCAGCCAACTCGGCTATGTAGGCGTTGACTTCGGCCTCCAGCGCTGCGGCCAGCATCCTCCTTGCGCCCTCGCGGACGATCTCGTCGATCAGGGAGGAGCCGTTGGCCGCGCTGCCGTCGTCGTTCACTACGCTGAGCACGGACGTGCCTTCCCGGCCGGTGCTGCGAACACCGGTCTTGCTCGGTGACCAATCGATCAATCACACGGGAAGGTACGTCCTTCCCGAGCTGATCCACAGGTTCTGAGCATTGCTCCTGGTACGTCCTCGTCCGCTCGTACCGCCAGCTCAACGGGGCGAAGTACGCCGTCATCGGCGCCCTCGAGGAACGGCTTCCCGCCTACGTCTACTCCCGCGCGGAGTGGAAGGCGCTCGGAGAAGGCCGCGACTGGCGCCTCTACCTTCCCTTGACCCACGTCGAGCAGTGGGTGCCTCTTATCTTCGCCGTTGCCTACCTTCTGGGCTTCTTCGCGATCGTGTTGTAATTCGGGTCGTCCCGAGGCTGAAGCCCGGAGACCAGCGCGGGCGGGGAGAGTGACGGGCTCATTTCTCCCCGCCGTCGTCGTCATCGTCGAGCTCGATCGCGCCCGGGTCGCGCAGGGGCCGCAGCCCGTCACGCGGGGTGGACGGGGTGAAGCTGTAGCGGCCCAGGCAGTTGAGGTTCTTGTGCTTAAGCGGGGAGAGCCGGGCGACGTCCTCGTCCTTGATCTCGTGGCCCTCGGCACGGAGCTGGGCCACTGCGGCGTCGATGTAGCGTGTTGTCCACAGCACCACGGCATTCAAAACCAGCCCCAGCGAACCCAGTTGATCCTCCATTCCGTCGCGGTACGCCTGGTGGATGGTGCCCTTCTTGCCGTGGCAGATGTCCCGGGCCAGCTTGTGGCGGGACTCCTGGACGGTGAGCTGCTTGTGCATCTGGCGGCGGTAGGTGTCGTCGACCGGATCGACGACGGCGAGCAGGTGCAGGGTCTTGGCGATGCGCCCGTACTCGGCGAACGCCTGCCCCAGCGGGGTGGGGTGGCCCTCGCGGCCGAACATCCGCAGCAGGTCATAGGCGCGGACCTGGTTGGTGACCAGGGAGCCGGCCACCCGCAGCATGTCCGGCCAGTGCGTGATCACCTTCTTCACGTTCACCTTGTTCCGCGCGATCGCCTCCAGCGGCCCGTACCCGCCGGCCGTCTCGGCGCCGGGCATCTGGGCCTTCCAGAACCGCTGGTCTTCGAGGTCCTTGAAGCGCGGGGAGAAGCGGTAGCCGAGCAGCTTGAAGATGCCGAAGACCATGTCGGAGTAGGAGGCGTTGTCGGTGGCGACCATCTCCGGCTTCACCCCACCGTCCAGGTTCAGCAGGGCGTCCAGGATGAACAGGGAGTCGCGCGGGGTGCCGGGCACCACCATCTGCCCGATGCCGATGACCTGGTCGTTGATGGCGTTCAGCCACGTGATGCCGGTCTTCTTCGCGAAGTACTTGGGTGAGGGTGCAGCGTTGATGGTGCGGACGGGGACGACGAAGCGTAGGCCGTCGACGGAGGCCAGCAGTCCCTTGCCCCAGTGCTCGACGATCGGCACCTGGGCCTGGGCGGCGATCAGCGCGGCGTTCGCCGCGGCGATGGTGTCGCTACGCAGGTAGTACTGGTCGACGTGGACCAGCCGGGAGCGGGTGAGTGCCTCGTGGTTCGGGTTGATGACCGGGGTCATGCCGATGTTGCACGCCTCCGAGACCAGCAGGGCGACGACCGAGGTGGTCAGGTCCTTCATACGGGTGCGGCCGTCGCCCAGGTGCACGAAGGCGTTCAGGAATCCGGTCCAGGCGTGCACCTCGAACAGCAGGTCCGGCAGGTCGATCTTCGGGAGCATCTTCTCGACGCGCTCGCGCAGCCATTTCAGCGACTTCGGTTCACCGAGCGCGTGGAGCTTCTCCACGTTCAGCTTCGCGCGCCCGTTCGGCTGGACCTCGATGCTGATCTTCGCGTCGGCTCCGGCCTCCTCCAGCCGCTCGGCCATCTGCTTCCACGTAGCGTCCAACACAGCGACCAGTTCCCGAAGGTGCTGTTCGGCGTCGTCGTCCAGGCTCAGGCCCGCCAGGACGTCCTCGCGTACCGCCTCCCAGCCCTTGCCCTGAAGCAGCCGGGCGCGCGGGTCGGACCAGCGGTGCGAAGGGGAGGCGAAGATGTCGCGGCGCTTCAGAGCGCGGAAGAGCTGTTCCAGCACGCACACCACGTACGCATCCCGGTCCACGGCCCCCTGGGGCAGCTCCGCGTTCGCGTACACCGCCTTGCGCCAGTGCGCCGGCACCAGCTTGTCGTCGACCTCGCGCGGCAGCAGCGGCTTCTCGCCCACCTTCCGCCGTGACAGGGCCGGGAGCCGCTGTACCCCGGTGAGGATCCGTCTGCCGCCGGGCGCCGCGTCCAGCGCCTTCGACTCGCCCAGCAGCGACAGGAAGGGCTTGACGGTGTTGTAGCGCAGCGCCAGCGCCCCGCGCAGCGCGGTCTCGGCCGTGTCGTCGTCCTCCGGCACCAGGCTCACCACCGTGGCGGCCGCGCTGGAGAGCGCGGCCCGGGGCGCGACCTCTTCCAGGGCCCGCCACAGCGCGGCCACGTCCACATCGCAGCCGGTCTGCTCGATGAGCTCCAGTTCCTCGATGACCACCTTCGAGACCCGGGCGGTGATCCGTGCCGCCTTCTCCAGCTGCGGAAGGGTCGACAGACGCTGCTTGTCCGTGGACCGCTTCGCTGTGCTGATCAGCCGCGTGGCCATCAGGATCTCGAACAGGTCCAGCGCGTCGTCGATCGCCTTCGCCTCCAGGTGGCGCATCACCGCGGTGAGCATCGCGGTGCGCTTGGGCTCCGGGGTCCGCTCCAGCTTCGGCGCCTTGGTGCCCAGCCCGTACCGGGCCAGCGCGGACAGCCGGTTCGGCGGAATCTGCTCCAGCTTGAGGCGGCCCAGATGGAAGCCGGCGATGTCCTCGACCCGCTGCAACGCGGCCTTCATCGCGGTGCCCGTGGTCCGCGTCGGCGGCCGGCGCATCCGCTCCAGCTCCGAGTACCGCTTGCCCTCCGGCGTCTTCAGCGTGGCAACCATGTCGCCGGGCAGAGCCGGGTCCGCCCGCCGGGCTGCCCTGGCGACCGTGGCGTGCAGCCGCTTGTCCGCGATGGTGCGGACCTCGGCGACCTGCCGGGCCAGCACACTTACCCCTGGCAGGAGCACCCGGTTGCGGCGCAGCCAGCCCACCGCGTGATCGAACAGGGCCTTCGGCCCCTCCGCGTGTGCCGTCCACGCTCGGCCGTGCAGGAAGGCCCGGAACTTCCGGCCCTGGTCATGGTCCTCGTGCTGGTGGTAGCCGTACGCGTCGCGTATCTCCCACGCGTGCTCGTACGGCGTCGGCCTGCGCTCGGTATACCGCTTGATCTGGGAGACATCCTCGATCCCCAGTTGCTCGGCCAGATGCTCGACGACCGGCCACGGCACCGCGAGGGGGTCCTCCAGGAACAGCCCGATGTACCTCACCGTGCACATCTGGAGAGCGAAACCGAGACGGTTGTGGTCACCGCGCCGCTTCGCGATCAGCTTCAGGTCCTCGTCATCGAGGAAGAAGAACCGCTCCAGCTCGAGCCTCGTCGGTTCCTCGGCGAACTTCCCATACGCCTCAGCCTGCTCATCAGTCAGAAATTCCACCGGCATGCGGCGGACCGTAGCCATCGCCCACCAGTGATCGGGGGCCTTCCGCCGAACCCCCGCACGGCACCGATCACCTGTGCTAGAAGCCCAAGATCAAGTGCTTAGCGTTACTGGCTGTCCCGTTGGTCCTACCGACGCCAATTGCATCGGATGCGAATACGCGGCACCTGGCCTGGAGGCGGGCCCGGGACCGCGCGGAAACGACCCCATCAGGGACGTTG
>NZ_JBVIIM010000048.1:0-27887 GCF_055569765.1 Streptomyces sp. NPDC031365
CGCCCGGTTACATTCCGAACCCGGAAGCTAAGCCTTACAGCGCCGATGGTACTGCAGGGGGGACCCTGTGGGAGAGTAGGACGCCGCCGAACAATTCTTGAGAAAGCCCCCGTGCCCTTCGGCACGGGGGCTTTCTGCGTTCGGGGTGTTCACAGAAGGCCATTCCCGTCCTTCTCTTCTCCCGTGAACTACAGACGTCCCGCCGACTTCAGGGCCAGGTAGGCGTCCGCGAGTGCCGGCGCCAGTTCCTCCGGGGTCGCGTCCACGACCGTGACCCCGTGCCGACGGAGTTGTTCCGCGGTGCGATCCCGCTCCGCGTGGGCCTGGGCCGCTGCCGCCGCCTCATAAACGGCGTCGGCGTTTCCGCGTGCCGCGGCCATTCTGGCGACGTGCGGGTCCGCCACCGAGGCCAGGAGAACCGTGTGGCGTTGCGTCAGCCGGCCGAGGACCGGCAGAAGGCCCTCCTCGATGGGCGCCGCGTCGAGCGTCGTGAGCAGCACGACCAGGGAGCGCCGAGGCGCCGTTCGCAGTGCCGTCGCCGTCAGCCCTCGGGCGTCGGTTTCGACGAGCTCGGGTTCGAGCGTGGCCATGGCGCTGACGAGAGACGGGAGGACGTCGCCCGCCGTGCGGCCCTGGACAAGGGCGCGCAGGCGACGGTCGTAGGCCAGGAGGTCGACACGGTCGCCGGCGCGGGAGGCGAGGGCCCCGAGGAGCAGTGCCGCATCCATGGAGGCGTCCAGCCGTGGAGCATCGCCGACGCGGCCCGCGGAGGTGCGGCCGGTGTCGAGGACCAGCAGGATGTGGCGGTCGCGTTCGGGACGCCAGGTGCGCACCGCGACCGCGGACTGCCGGGCGGTGGCGCGCCAGTCGATGGATCGGGTGTCGTCCCCGGGGACGTATTCGCGCAGGCTGTCGAACTCCGTGCCCTCGCCGCGGGTCAGCACACTCGTGCGACCGTCCAGTTCGCGCAGGCGGGCCAGTTTGGACGGCAGATGCTTGCGGCTGGTGAAGGGCGGCAGGACACGGACCGCCCACGGGACCTTGTGGGTGCCCTGGCGGGCGAAGAGGCCGAGAGGGCCGTAGGAGCGGACGGTGACACGGTCGGTGTGACGGTCGCCGCGGCGGGTGGGGCTGAGGCGGGTGATGACGCGCCGGCGTTCGCCCGGGGGGATCACCAGACGGTGGCGGGAGGCAGCCGTCTCCGTACCGGGTTGCCAGCTGCTCGGCGGCCAGGCGTCGCGAATGTGGGCGCGGAGCGGGCGGCGGGACGTGTTGGTGATGGTGAGGGTGACGTCAGCGGTGTCGCCCAGGCGTACGGAGGTGTCGCCGGAGCGGGTCAGACCGAGCCGGCGTACCGGAGCGGCCAGGGCGAAGTCGCAGGCACAGGCGACCGCAAGTGGGGCGTTGACGGCGAGGATGCCCGTCCAGCCGGGTTCCCAGATGCCGACGGGGAGGGAGCCGAGTGCCGCGAGCAGGGCGGCGCGTCCGGTGGGAGCCATCAGCGGGGGACGGGAACGTGGGCGAGGATCGCGTTGATGACCGAGTCGGTCGTGACGCCTTCCATCTCGGCCTCCGGGCGGAGCTGCACGCGGTGGCGGAGCGTGGGGAGGGCAAGGGCCTTCACGTCGTCGGGGATGACGTAGTCGCGGCCGGTCAGCCAGGCCCACGCGCGGGCGGTGGCCAGGAGCGCGGTGGCCCCGCGCGGGGAGACACCGAGAGTGAGGGACGGTGATGCGCGGGTGGCGCGGCAGATGTCGACGACGTAGCCGGTGATCTCGGGGGAGACGGTTGTCGCTGCGACCGCGCGACGGGCGGCTTCCAGGTCGGCGGCGTTCGCGACGGGGCGTACGCCCGCGGTGCGCAGGTCACGCGGGTTGAAGCCCTCGGCGTGGCGGGTGAGGACGTCGATCTCGTCCTGGCGGGAGGGCAGGGGGATGGTGAGCTTGAGGAGGAAGCGGTCGAGTTGGGCCTCGGGGAGGGGGTAGGTGCCCTCGTACTCGACAGGGTTCTGGGTCGCGGCGACGAGGAAGGGGTCGGGCAGGGGACGGGGCGTGCCGTCGACCGTGACCTGGCGCTCCTCCATGGCCTCCAGCAGGGCGGACTGGGTCTTCGGAGGAGTGCGGTTGATCTCGTCCGCGAGGAGGAGGTTGGTGAAGACCGGGCCGGGCTGGAAGGAGAACTCGGCGGTGTGGGCGTCGTAGACCAGGGAGCCGGTGATGTCGCTCGGCATCAGGTCGGGGGTGAACTGGACGCGTTTGGTGTCGAGCTCCAGGGCCGCGGCGAGGGCGCGGACGAGGAGGGTCTTGGCGACCCCCGGGACACCTTCGAGGAGGACGTGGCCGCGGCACAGCAGGGCGACGACGAGGCCGGTCACCGCGGGGTCCTGACCGACCACGGCCTTGGCGATCTCGGCACGCAGAGCCTCCAGGGAGGCCCGGGCGGCGGCCGGGTCCCCGGTGTGCGCGGCGTTGTCAGTGGTCGGGTCCATCATGGACGGCGTACCTCTCTTTCGAGGGCGTCGAGTTGGTCGGCGAGCCGGATGAGCGCTGCGTCGTCGCCGGGGGGCGGACCGAAGAGGAGCGGGTGCAGGGACCTTGCGTCGCCCCGGAGGTGGGCGGACAGCGCGGGGATCAAGACCTCGGGCGCATGTGCCTGGGCGACGGGGGTGCCCACGAGGGGGGCGAGGCGGGTGCGGGTGGTGGAGCGAAGAGCGATGGCCGCGCGGTCGCGGGCGTTCGCCTTGCGGTAGAGACGGGCGCGTCCTTCGACGGTTTCGGAGGCGCGGATCGCCACGGGGAGTTTTTCGGGGACCAGCGGGCCGAGCCGGCGTGCCCGCCACAGGGCGGCCAGGGCTGCGGCGACGAAGAGTTGCAGGGTGCCCCAGAGCCAGCCGGAAGGAAGCAGGTCGAAGAGGCCGCGTTCGCCCTCTTCGGAGGCTGCGGAGGAGTCGGCGAGCGAGGGGAGGTACCAGACCAGATGCGGGCGGGAGCCGAGGAGTTGCAGCGCGAGCGAGGCGTTGCCGTGCCGGTCCAGGTGGTCGTTGAGGAGGATGTCGGGTGCGCCGAGGACGACGGTGTCGCCGTCCCCGGAGGGTGCTGGGAGGCGCACCAGGGTCGCCAGGCGCTCACTGGGGTAGCACTCGTCGGCGTTGAGACGGGTGGTGGTGTAGCGGATGCCGCCCGTGTCAGCGGTGCCCGCGCGGCGGGCCGCGGGCAGCCCGCAGTCGGGGGACAGGGTGGAGCCGAAGCTGGTGGCGGGGTCTGCGACGACGCCGGGGGCGAGGCGTTCCACGGAGGCGCTGCCGGAGGCGACCAGGACGGTGCGACCGCCGGACTGGACGAAGGCGGAATGCAGCCGGGTCTGCTGACTGGCAGTCAGTAGATCGGGGACGGCCACCAGGAGGGTGGTGTCGGGGCCGGAGGCATCGGCGGCCTCGTCGAGCGTGGTCACCACACGGGTGTCCACGCCGCGGTCGGCCAGGAGCTCGGCGACGGCGCGGCTGCCGTAGGGGTCGGCGGAGCGTGGGTCGAGTTCGCCGTGGTGGGCGTCGGAGCGGACCACGGCGATCGCGACGGCCGCCGCGAGCAGCAGCACCAGAGCGAGGGCGATGCCTCGCGCGCGGGTCCACACCTGGCGGGCGGTGGGCGAGGCCGAGGTGGACGGGAGCGTGACCCCGGTCGTCATCCGGCGGCTCCCCGGTGGGTAGGCGTGCCCGTGCTCCGGGCGCCGCTGCCGCTGCTCGTGAGCTGTGGTTTGGTGCGTTCCAGGTCGCGGTCGAGTGCGGTGATCTGCTGGTACGACTGCCGCGTCGCTGCCCTGCCACCGTATGTGACGTCGTCGAAGGAGCGGGCGGCGGTGTGCAGCGGGCCGGTGTGGGCGGGCAGGACGCGGCCGGCTTCCGCGGCGGCCTCGTCCGCGGTCCGGCCGGGGCGGATGTCGAGCAGGGCACGCTCCTCCAGGGCGCGGACGATGGCCCGCATGCGCTCCTGGACGGCCTGGTTCCAGTGGCCCTGGGCGGCGTGCGCCTCGGCGGCCGCGCGGTGTTCGGCGGCGCTGCGAGGGCGGTCGTCGAAGAGGGCCGGTGCGGATGCCGGCCGGCGGCGCGGGGTGCCCAGGCGCCACCACAGGGCGCCCAGGACGGCGATCACGGCAGCGACGATGACGACCAGGCCGAGCGCGCCGCCGGGGGTCGCGGTGGAGGCGGCGTCGAACAGTCCGCCGACCCAATCCCAGAAGGCGTCGAGGGCTCGCTGGTACCAGCTGGGGTCGTTCTCGTGGTACATGCCCTTGGACAGCTCGTCCCGGGCCGCCTCCCGCGCGGGGTCACGCGGGACGGTGACGGGCGGCTCGTCGTCGCCGCGCGACAGCAGGTGTACCGCCGCGTCGACGGCGGCGGGCAGTGCGTGTACGGATGTGAGAACTCCCCCCGTGACGGTCACCGCATCAGCTCCCCGTGACGGTGCCGGGACCGTGGTCCTGGATGCCTGCGGCGCGCGCCAGTTCGAGGTCGAGAGCCTCGCGACGGATGCGCTGGTCGACGTAGAGGAGCACGGTGACGCCGGCCGTGATCGGGAACGTGATCATGGAGCCGATGACCGAGCCGATGCCGCTGACGATGAGGAATGTCCAGCCGATGTCGCCGCCGGCGCTGTTGAGGAAGCCGGTGACGCCGTCCCCGCTGAGGGCCGAGGCGAGGAAGGTGAACGGGATGACGATGATCGACGCGACGACGTTCGCGATGATCGTCGCGAGGAGCTGGATGCCGAAGACCCGCCACCACGAGCCGCGGACCAGTTTGGCGGAGCGGCTCATGGCCTTCAGGATGCCCTGCTTCTCCAGCATCAGGGTGGGCGAGGCCAGGGAGAAGCGGATCATCAGCCAGAGGGCGACCACACCGGCCCCGATGAGGCCGAGGACGGTGAGCCCCACGCCCACCTCACCGCCGGCCGACACGCTCACGAGGATTCCGGGCAGGGCGCCCGCGGTGACGATGCCGGCGGTGAGGAGCAGCAGCAGGCAGATCAGGCCGAACAGTTTGACGATCTGAGGGCGGGCATCGCGCCAGGCCTCGCCGGTGGTGACCGATGTGCCGAGCACCGCGCGGCTGGTGACGGTGGTGAGCAGAGCGGTGGCGGCGACGGTGCCGACCAGGGTGATCAGGAAGATCACGCCGGAGTTGAGCAGGGCGTCGCCCATGGCGTCGGTCAGTTCGCTGAGGGTGGCGCTGGGGTCGTTGAGGGCCTCGGTGCTCGCGTTGTCGAGGACGAGGCCCTGGAGCAGGACGACGACGATCTCGGTGAGGACGGCGACGGTCAGCGAGATGCCGAGGACCGTGCGCCAGTGGGTGCGCATGGTGGAGACGGCGCCGTCGAGGATCTCGCCGACACCGAGCGGCCGCAACGGGATGACGCCGGGCTTGGCCGCGGGCGGCGGGCCTCCCCAGCCGCCGCCCCACGCCCCGTGGCCGCCGGATCCGCCCGGGCCGCCGCCGTAGCCGCCGGGTCCGCCGGGGGGCGGGGTGCCCCAGCCCGGGCCGGGCTGGGGCGGGGGTGCCTGGCCAGGGTCCCTGGGACCGGGGCCGGTGGGCGCCGACCACTGATCGGCCGGTGGCTGCTCCTTGGACCACTTCGCGCCCGGGTCCTGTGGGGCCTGGCCCGGCTGCCGGGGCTGCTCTGCGGGCTGCCCGGGGTCCGGGCGGCCGGTGGGACCGGCAGGGCCGGACGTACCCGGTCCCTGCCCTTCGGACGGGGCGGATCCGGGCGAGGCCCAGCCCGGAGTGTCGTTCATCGTCGCTCCTTCATGGTGCCCGTCCGCGGTCGCGGCGGCAGCTTGGCAGCCATCGTGCCATGGGGTGGTCATCCACGGACCTGCCGAGGTGAGGGCTGCATCCCTTCGATTGTCGGCGTGAGAGGGGGCAGACTGGCCGCATGGCTGATCAGTACGCGCACAGCGGTGACAACAACCGGCCGACCGAGATCCCGGCACTGCGCTGGGAAGAGCCACCCGAAGGTCCCGTCCTGGTCGTGCTCGACCAGACGAGACTGCCGGCCGAGGAGGTCGAACTCGTCTGTACGGACGCGCCCGCGCTGGTGGAGGCGATCCGCTCGCTCGCCGTCCGCGGTGCTCCCCTGCTGGGCCTCGCGGGCGCCTACGGTGTCGCGCTCGCGGCCGTACGGGGCTTCGACGTGGACGACGCGGCGTCGGCGCTGGAGAGCGCCCGGCCCACCGCGGTGAACCTGGCCGTCGGCGTGCACCGGGCACACGCCGCACACCGAGCCGTGCTCGCCCGTGGCGGGGACTCCCGGCAGGCGGCCGGGGCCGCGCTGGCAGCGGCGCGGCAGATGCATCGGGAGGACGCCGAGGCCAGTGGCCGGATGGCCGAGCACGGGCTGGCGCTGCTCGACGAGCTGCTGCCCGGTGGCGGGTACCGGATCCTCACGCACTGCAACACCGGTTCGCTGGTGTCGGGCGGTGAGGGAACGGCGTTCGCGGTGGCGCTGGCGGCGCAGCGGGCGGGACAGCTCAGGCGCCTGTGGGTGGACGAAACGCGTCCGTTGCTGCAAGGTGCTCGCCTGACGGCATACGAGGCGGCACGCAGCGGCATGGCGTACACCCTGCTCACCGACAACGCGGCGGGATCGCTGTTCGCGGCGGGCGAGGTGGACGCGGTGCTCATCGGGGCGGACCGCATCGCGGCCGACGGTTCGGTGGCGAACAAGGTGGGGAGCTATCCGCTCGCGGTGCTCGCGCGGTACCACCATGTGCCGTTCATCGTGGTGGCACCGGTGACGACAGTGGATCCGGCGACGCCGGACGGGGCGTCCATCGAAGTGGAGCAGCGCCCCGGCCATGAGGTGACGGAGATCACAGCACCGCAGGTGCCGGTGGCCGGGACGGAAGCGGGAGGCGGGATTCCGGTGGCACCCCTGGGCACCCAGGCGTACAACCCGGCCTTCGACGTGACACCGCCGGAGCTGGTGACGGCGATCGTCACCGAGGAAGGCGTGGTTTCGCCCGTGACGAACGAGGCTCTGGCCACCCTGTGCGCCAGGTCGCGCCAGGCAACTATTAGCTAATGGGATGATGTCGTTTATGAAGGGACGAGTCCTTGTCGTCGACGACGACAGCGCACTGGCCGAGATGCTCGGCATCGTGCTGCGCGGTGAAGGTTTTGAGCCGTCTTTCGTAGCCGACGGCGACAAGGCGCTGGCCGCCTTTCGCGAGACCAAACCCGATCTTGTACTGCTGGACCTGATGCTGCCCGGTCGGGACGGCATCGAGGTGTGCCGCCTGATCAGGGCGGAGTCCGGGGTGCCGATCGTGATGCTCACGGCGAAGAGCGACACCGTCGATGTCGTGGTGGGCCTGGAGTCCGGGGCCGACGACTACATCGTCAAGCCGTTCAAGCCGAAGGAGCTGGTGGCCCGGATCCGGGCGCGGCTGCGCAGGTCGGAGGAGCCGGCGCCGGAACAGCTCGCCATAGGCGATCTGGTGATCGACGTGGCCGGGCACTCCGTGAAGCGGCAGGGGCAGTCCATCGCGCTGACGCCGCTGGAGTTCGACCTGCTGGTCGCGCTCGCCCGCAAGCCGTGGCAGGTGTTCACGCGTGAGGTGCTGCTGGAACAGGTCTGGGGCTACCGTCACGCGGCGGACACCCGGCTGGTGAACGTGCATGTGCAGCGGCTGCGCTCGAAGGTCGAGAAGGACCCGGAGAAGCCGGAGATCGTGGTGACCGTCCGTGGTGTCGGATACAAGGCAGGACCGAGCTGACATGTCCGGTGACAGTGCCGCTTCGGCGTCCGGCCGGTCCGGGGGCCGTCCGGGGCGGCCTGTCGGCCGGAACCCGGCGGGTTCCCGCTGGGGACGCCTGTTCGAGGGCGGGCTGCTGCAGGGCGGGGTCCAGGGCAGCCCGGTCATTCGGCTGTTCATGCGCTGGGTGCGCCGGCCGCTGCTGCCCGTCATGCGGCTGTGGCGGCGCAACATCCAGCTCAAGGTCGTCGTCACCACGCTGCTGATGTCACTGGGTGTGGTCCTGTTGCTGGGCTTCGTGGTCATCGGCCAGGTGCGCAACGGACTGCTGGACGCCAAGGTGAACGCTTCCCAGAGCCAGGCCACCGGCGGTTTCGCGGTGGCCAAACAGCAGGCCGACGAGGCCGTGAGCATCACGGGCGACGAGGGCGCCGCGGCGGACGGCCGTCCCTCGCAGAGCGTCATCCAGTGGATGAGCGATCTCGTGGAGTCGCTCTCCAGCGGTGGCCAGGGCGCCTTCGACGTGGTGACCCTGCCCGCGGGCGACGAGAGCGGCAGCGGGCGCGGACCGCGCGCCTCCGGTCAGGTCAATCCGACGGCCAGTGTGCCCGCGGCGCTGCGGGAGAGGATCGACACCGGCGTGTCGGCGGCCCAGAGCTACACGCGCGTCGTCTACGACGCCGACAAGGAGCCCCAGCCCGCCCTGGTCATCGGCAAGCAGGTCAACGACCCCAACGGCGACCCGTACCAGCTGTACTACCTCTTCCCGCTCACCCAGGAGGAGAAGTCGCTGAGCCTGGTCAAGGGCACCCTGGCGACCGCCGGGCTGTTCGTCGTCGTACTCCTCGGGGCGATCGCCTGGCTCGTCGTGCGCCAGGTCGTCACCCCGGTGCGGATGGCGGCCGGGATCGCCGAGCGTCTGTCCGCCGGGCGGCTCCAGGAACGCATGAAGGTCACCGGCGAGGACGACATCGCCCGGCTCGGCGAGGCCTTCAACAAGATGGCCCAGAACCTCCAGCTGAAGATCAGCCAGCTGGAGGACCTGTCGCGGATGCAGCGCCGGTTCGTGTCGGACGTGTCGCACGAACTGCGTACGCCGCTGACGACCGTGCGGATGGCGGCGGACGTCATCCACGAGGCACGCGAGGACTTCGACCCGGTCACCTCGCGGTCGGCCGAACTGCTCGCCGACCAGCTCGACCGGTTCGAGTCGCTGCTCGCCGACCTGCTCGAGATCAGCCGCTTCGACGCGGGCGCGGCGGCACTGGAGGCGGAGCCGATAGACCTGCGTGAGGTCGTACGGCGGGTGGTCAGCGGGGCGGAGCCGCTCGCCGAGCGCAAGGGCACGCTGGTCCGGGTCGTCGGGGACCAGCAGCCCGTCGTGGCCGAGGCGGACGCACGGCGCGTGGAGCGCGTCCTGCGCAACCTCGTCGTCAACGCGGTGGAGCACGGCGAGGGCAAGGACGTCGTGGTCAAGCTGGCCGCGGCCGGCGGCGCGGTGGCGGTGGCCGTGCGCGACTACGGCGTGGGCCTCAAGCCCGGAGAGGCGACCCGGGTCTTCAGCCGCTTCTGGCGGGCCGACCCGGCACGCGCCCGTACCACCGGCGGTACGGGGCTGGGGTTGTCCATCGCCCTGGAGGACGCACGGCTGCACGGCGGCTGGCTCCAGGCGTGGGGCGAGCCGGGCGGCGGCTCGCAGTTCCGGCTGACGCTGCCCCGGACCGCGGACGAACCGCTGCGGGGGTCGCCGATACCCCTGGAGCCCAAGGACTCGCGGCGCAACCGCGGGCTCGACGACGCAGGCCTGCCGCGCGGTGGCGGGGGCGGCGAGAAGAGCGCCACGGTGCCGGTACGGCAGCCGGACGCCGACGGGCCGTCCCGGGACCCGTTCGCACTGCCGCCCACGGCCGTGCCCCCCACGGCCGACCCCACCGCGCTGCCCGGCAACGGCGCACGCGTGGTGGCACGGTCCGGACGTACGGGCAGGACGCCCGGGGCGCTGGGCGAGGGCGGTGCGCCGCACCACGAGGGCGGGGACGACGACGCAGCCGCGCGGCGGCGGTCGGAGGAGGCCGGGGAGCCGGAGCGGGATCCCGGGGCCGAAGGGCCCGGCGGCGACAGCGCGGCGCGAAGTGCGCAGAGGGACGGGGAGGCTACGCGTGGGTGGTGAGCGCGCTGGGAGCGGTCGGGGGATATCGGTGCGGGCGGTGGCGTACGCGGCCGGCGGGGTCGTCCTGCTGGCCGGGTGCGCCTCGATGCCCGACAGCGGCGATCTGCGGGGCGTGGAGTCCACGCCGCGGCAGGACGCCCAGGTGCGGGTGTTCGCCATGCCGCCGAGTGAGGACGCCACCCCCACACAGATTGTGCAGGGCTTCCTGGAGGCGCTGACCAGTGATGATCCGGACTACAGGACCGCGCGGCAGTATCTGACCCGCGAGGCGGCGAAGACCTGGCGGCCGGAGCTGTCCACCACCGTGCTGGCGAACGGGCCGGGCGCACAGGCCGACCGTCCGGACCGGGAGGACACCGGTGCCCTGTCCTACACGCTGACGGGCACCAAGGTCGCCACCGTGGACGCACAGCAGTCGTACGCGCCCGTCTCCGGGCCCTACAACAAGATCGTGCATCTCACCAAGGACGCGAAGAGCGGCCAGTGGCGCATCGACGCGGTGCCGCAGGGCGTCGTCATGGGCAAGTCGGACTTCCAGCGCAACTACATGTCCGTCAACAAGTACTACTTCGCCTCGAACAACACGGGTACCGCCGCCACGGAGCTGCCGATGGCGGTCGCCGATCCCGTCTACGTGCGCCGGCACGTCGACCCCATGACCCGGATGGTGCGCTCCCTCATGGGCGGGCCCACGACCTGGCTGAACCCCGTCGTCCGGTCGAGTTTCCCCACCGGGACGGCGCTGCGGAAGGGAACCGGCCCGCTGACGCCGGACGACCGGGGCCGGCTGACCGTGCCGCTCAACGACAAGGCGGCCGAGGTCGGCACCGGCCAGTGCGAGGAGATGGCCGCGCAACTGCTGTTCACGCTGCGCGGTCTCAGCCCCGCGGTGGAGGAGGTCGAGCTGCGGACCGACGGCGGGCAGCTGTGCTCGCTCCTGACGGACGGGGCCGAGACGGTGGCCACCCGGGGCGCGCTGTACCAGCCCGACTACCTGTACTTCCTCGACAAGCAACGCCGGCTCGCGCGGATCGCCGCGGGCAGCAGCGATACGGACCCGGACCCGGTGCCGGGAGCGCTGGGCGAGGGCGAGAAGACGCTGCGGTCGGTGGCGGTCGCACGGGACGAGCGCACCGCGGCCGGGGTGGGAATCGACGGCAGGGCGCTGTTCGTCACCTCGCTGGTGTCGGGCAGTTCCCTCGGGGATCCCGTGCTGAGCAGCCGGGGCAAGGCCGAGGAGGACCGGCTGACCACGCCCAGCTGGGACGCGCAGGGCGGACTGTGGGTCGCCGACCGCGACCCCGGCAACCCGCGGCTGTACCTGCTGGAGGAAGGCAAGGGCGAGCCGATCGAGGTGCGGACACCGGGGCTGGACGGTCGGGTGCGGGCCGTCCGGGTGGCCGCCGACGGCGTACGGATCGCGCTCGTGGTGGAGGAGGGCGACCGGCGGTCCCTGATGATCGGGCGGATCGAGCGGACCGGGACGGACGACGGGACGGGCGCGAGTCCGACGGTCACCGTGCGGGAACCGCGCTCGGCGACGCCCGAGTTGGAGCAGGTCACGGCCATGTCGTGGGCCGGGGACAGCCGGCTCGTGGTGGTCGGACGCGAGCGGGGGGGTGTGGAGCAGATGAAGTACGTCGAGGTCGACGGCTCCACGCCGGATGTGCCGTCGCCCGCCGCCCTGACCGGCGTCAAGGCCGTCACCGCCTCCGAGGACGAACTGGCACCGCTGGTCGCGTACTCCGTTGACGGGATCGTACGACTGCCCTCGGGGGCCCAGTGGCAGAAGGTGACGGAGGGAACGGCGCCGGTCTATCCGGGGTGAGCCGAGTCCGCCCGGACCGGTCCCGTGAGTTGTCCACAGGGGTGGCCGGGACCGGGCGGCCGACCGCACAGTGGGCTCATGCGGGACTGGTGGCAGGACCTCACCGACCTGGTGCTCCCGGCCGAGTGCGGCGGATGCGGCATGCTCCGCACGGTGCTCTGTGCCGCGTGCCGCACGGCCTTGAGCGGGGCCGGCCCGCGCAGGGTGCGGCCGGTGCCCGAACCGCCCGGGCTGCCGCCGGTGCACGCGGCGGCGCGGTACGCGGACGAGGTGCGCGCCACGCTGCTCGCGCACAAGGAACGGGGCTCCCTGGCCCTGTCCAGGCCGCTCGGCGAGGCTCTGGCGGGAGCCGTGCGGGCAGGGCTGCGCACGTCCGTGACAGGTGTCCCGGAGGGCCGGGAGGCGACGGCGGACCCGGCGCCGCGGCCAGGTGGCGGCGCGCGGGACGGCTGCGTGCTGCTCGTCCCCGTGCCGTCCGCGCGGCGCACCGTGCGGGCCCGCGGGCACGACCCCGCCCGGCGCATCGCGTACGCGGCGGCGGGTGAGCTTCGGCGGTCAGGGGTACCCGTGCGAGTACTTCCCGCTCTGCGGCAACGGCGGGACGTGGCCGACCAGTCGGGGCTCGGCTCCCGGCAGCGGCTGGCCAACCTCGCGGGTGCGCTGACGGTGGCCCAGGGCTGCGGACGGCTGCTCCGCGGGGGCAGAGTCGTCCTGGTGGACGACCTGATGACGACGGGGGCGTCGCTGGCCGAGGCCGCACGCGCGGTGCGGGCGGTGCCGACCGGCCGGGACGCCGGATCGAGTATTTCGGCGCCCGCGTTCGTGTACCTGGGTGAGACGTGGGAAAGGAGAGGGGAACAGCGAAACGGACCAGCTCAACAGAGTGTGCGTCGGCGGACCGGCCGGCCGTCGGGACCGGCGGCCGAGGACGGGCCCGACGGGATCATCGACGTGATGTGCGCTGCCGTCGTCGCGGCATCACCGGATGCTTTCGGAATACACCGGAACTGACTGACAACGTGCGTCGTTGCAGGTTACGAGAGGGTAATTCCCCTGAATGGAGGTACGGCGCAGTAGAGGGTGACGCCATCCGCCCGGGCGAGATATGTTCGGTTGTGAGGGAAAGCCGCAGGCCACACCTCGCGAATCCGATTGCCGTGCTGCGGGTTTTTCGCAATCACCCGCACCGGTGGACTTCAGATCTCGCTTCTGGGGGAGGAGGTGGACGTCACCGAGTCCGAGGCTCCGGACGTCACCGGGGCCTGGTGCAAGAGGGAGACACTCCGCAGCGAGGCGGGGTGATCCGGGAACGGAGTTCTGCGTGGACATCGTCGTCAAGGGCCGCAAGACCGAGGTGCCCGAGCGGTTCCGGAAGCACGTGGCCGAGAAGCTGAACCTGGAGAAGATCCAGAAGCTCGATGGCAAGGTGATCAGCCTCGACGTGGAGGTGTCCAAGGAGCCCAACCCCCGACAGGCCGACCGCAGTGACCGGGTGGAGATCACCCTCCGCTCCCGCGGTCCGGTGATCCGGGCGGAGGCGGCGGCGAGCGACCCGTACGCGGCGCTCGACCTGGCAGCGGAAAAGCTGGACGCCCGGCTGCGCAAGCAGCACGACAAGCGTTTTTCGCGGCGCGGTGCGCGCAGGATCTCGGCTGCCGAGGTCCCCGACCATGTCCCGGGCGCGGCGACACTCAACGGGATCGGCGCGAGCGCCGCGGAGGAGGAGACGGAAGCCGTCCCCACCAAGAAGATCGGCTCTCTGGAAGTACAGGGTGACGGCCCCCTCGTCGTCCGTGAGAAGACCCATGTGGCCGCACCCATGACCCTCAACCAGGCGCTCTATGAGATGGAGCTGGTCGGGCACGACTTCTATCTGTTCGTCGACTCCGAGACCAAGGAACCCAGCGTCGTCTACCGGCGCCACGCCTACGACTACGGCGTGATCCACCTCAGCACTGACACGATGGTCACCGAGACGAACTCCCCCGAGGCGGGCGGAACACTCGGCGGCTGACCTGCCGGGCGACAGCACAGCCGGTGCCCCTGGTGCGCGTGTGCGCCCCCAGGGGCACCGGTGTGCGCCCACTTCGCGCACACACCGGCGCCCCGGCGTCGCCCGGGCATGGAATCATGGCGGCAACGGCTCAACCAGTGGGCTGTTGCCTTGGGTTGGCGATGGTCAGGACCACGGGCCAGGGCCTTCAGGGGGAGGAACGATGGCGGACAGCTTCGGACCGATGCGGGACGAGGATGCCGACGGCGGCGTCGTCGGCATGGGCCCGGACGCGGACCCTTCACGCAAGGAGCCGATCAGAGTCCTTGTGGTGGACGATCACGCGCTGTTCCGCCGGGGACTGGAGATCGTGCTCGCGGCCGAGGAGGACATCCAGGTCGTCGGCGAGGCCGGGGACGGCGCCGAGGCCGTGGAAAAGGCTGCCGATCTGCTGCCGGACATCGTCCTGATGGACGTGCGGATGCCCAAGCGGGGCGGGATCGAGGCATGCACCTCCATCAAGGAGGTCGCCCCGAGCGCGAAGATCATCATGTTGACGATCAGCGACGAGGAAGCAGATCTCTACGACGCCATCAAGGCGGGTGCGACCGGCTATCTCCTCAAGGAGATCTCCACGGACGAGGTCGCCACCGCCATTCGCGCGGTGGCCGACGGGCAGTCCCAGATCAGCCCGTCCATGGCGTCGAAACTGCTCACCGAGTTCAAGTCGATGATCCAGCGGACCGACGAGCGCCGGCTCGTGCCCGCGCCCCGGCTGACGGACCGTGAACTGGAGGTCCTCAAGCTGGTGGCCACGGGGATGAACAACCGCGACATCGCCAAGGAGTTGTTCATCTCCGAGAACACGGTGAAGAACCATGTGCGCAACATCCTGGAGAAGCTTCAGCTGCACTCCAGGATGGAGGCGGTGGTCTACGCGATGCGGGAGAAGATCCTCGAGATCCGCTGACGGCCCGCGGCGGACGGGGCCGGGGCGCGTGATCAGGCGAGGGCCCGGGCGAGCTCCAGGGTGAGGGCCTCGCGCAGCTCGGGTTCGTCGACCCGCTCGACACGGACGTCGGTGCAGTCCACCCAGCCCGCCGCCTCCACCAGGGCCTGGGCCACGGCCGGGACCGCCCTGCGGCCGTCCAGCGTGACCTGCCTGGCGACCAGGGTGCGGCCCTCACGGGCAGGGTCGACCCGGCCGACGAGCCGGCCCCCCGCGAGAACGGGCATCGCGAAGTAGCCGTGCACCCGCTTGGACCTGGGGACGTACGCCTCCAGGCGATGGGTGAAACCGAAGATCCGTTCCGTGCGCGCCCGTTCCCAGACCAGGGAGTCGAAGGGTGACAGGAGCGTCGTGCGGTGCCGGCCGCGCGGCGGGGCCGCCAGGGCGGCCGGATCGGCCCAGGCCGGCTTGGACCAGCCCGCCACCGTCACCGGGACCAGACCCGAATCGGCGATCACCGCGTCGACCTGCTCGCCCCTGAGGCGGTGGTAGTCGGCGATGTCCGCGCGCGTACCGACGCCGAGGGACTGGCCGGCCAGCCGGACCAGGCGGCGCAGGCACTCGGCGTCGTCCAGCTCGTCGTGCAGCAGTTCCGCCGGGACGGCGCGCTCGGCGAGGTCGTAGACCCGCTTCCAGCCGCGGCGCTCGACGCACACCACCTCGCCGTACATCAGCGCCCGTTCGACGGCGACCTTGGTGCCGGACCAGTCCCACCACTCACTGGTGCGCTTGGCGCCGCCCAGCTCCGTGGCCGTGAGCGGGCCCTCCGCGCGGAGCTGCTTGATCACCTGGTCGTAGGTGCCGTCGGGCAGTTCGTGGTTCCAGTGCGGACGGGCGCGGTAGGCGCGGCGGCGGAAGGCGAAGTGCGGCCACTCCTCGATGGGCAGGACACACGCGGCGTGCGACCAGTACTCGAACGCGCGCGGCGGCTCGGACTCCCGCTTCCAGTACGCCTCCTCGACCGTCCGGCGCCCGACCGCGCCCAGCCGGGCGTACGGGATCAGCTCGTGGGAGCGGGCGAGGACGGAGATGGTGTCGAGTTGCACCGCGCCCAGGTGGCGCAGGACCCCCCGCACACCGGAGCGGCGGTCGGGAGCACCGAGGAAGCCCTGGGCGCGCAGGGCGATACGGCGGGCCTCGTCGGCCGAGAGTTCCGTGGTCGGACGCGGGAGGGTCGTCATACGTCCGCACGATAGAGGGCGCCACTGACAAGCACGGAGGGCCCGGGCATCACCCGCGCCCCGGCACGTACGGCGCCGTGGACGCGAGTCCCAGGTCGGACGGGAGCAGGGAGCCCACCCAGCAGTCCCGCAGCACTCCCTTGTTGTTGATCGAGGAGCGCAGGACTCCCTCGATGGTGAAGCCCGCACGCTCCGCCACCGCGCGGGAGGCGACGTTGCCGACCTCCGCGCGCCATTCCACGCGGTCGACCGACATCCGGGTGAACGCCCAGCGGGAGGCGGCGACGGCGGCCTCGGTGACGTATCCGTTGCCGCGGTGCTCCTTCGCTCCCCAGAAGCCGATCTCGCCCGTACCGAGGGACCGCATGGTGATGCTGAGCATGCCCGTCAGCTCCTCGGTGGGCAGGAAGACACCGAAGGTGAACATCGAACCGTTCGCCCAGCCGTCGGGGGCCATCTGCTCGGTGAACCCCCGCGCGTGCTCGGGCAGATACGGCGAGGGAATCGTGGTCCAGCGCTGGATGTCCGGGTCCTGGCAGATCGCGTACACGGCATCGGTCTCCCGCGGGCCGACGTTGCGCAGCAGGAGACGGTCGGTGGTGAGCGAGACGGGTTCCATCGGGCGATTCTGCTCACGCGGCGGCAAGGCGCGCCATCCCTCTCGCCAGGTGTGAGGCGGTGATCACCCTTCGTACAATGCGTCGGGTCGGCGCGGCACCATCCGACGCCGTCGGACGTTGTTCTTCCGAGGCAGTCGTGAAACGGATGGGAAGCAGCCGGCGGTCACCCCTGCGGCAGGCCTCCCGGCGTGGCGGGGTCCTCGCATACGATGGCCGTTGCTCAGTCAGTGAAATGGAAACCGACCGTCCCAGGCCCGACCGGCAAGGAGACCAACCCCCGTGTCCGTCCTCTCGAAGATCATGCGTGCAGGCGAAGGCAAAATCCTGCGCAAGCTGCACCGCATCGCGGACCAGGTCAACTCCATCGAAGAGGACTTCGAAGGCCTCTCCGACGCCGAGCTGCGGGCCCTCACCGATGAGTACAAGCAGCGGTACGCCGATGGTGAGAGCCTGGACGACCTGCTGCCCGAAGCCTTCGCCACCGTCCGCGAGGCCGCCAAGCGCGCCCTGGGCCAGCGGCACTACGACGTTCAGATGATGGGCGGCGCCGCCCTCCACATGGGCTACGTGGCCGAGATGAAGACCGGTGAGGGCAAGACCCTCGTCGGTACCCTGCCCGCGTATCTGAACGCCCTGTCCGGCGAGGGCGTCCACATCATCACGGTCAACGACTACCTGGCCGAGCGCGACTCCGAGACGATGGGCCGCGTCCACCGCTTCCTCGGTCTGAGCGTCGGCTGCATCCTGGCCAACATGACGCCGGCCCAGCGCCGCGAGCAGTACGCCTGCGACATCACGTACGGCACGAACAACGAGTTCGGCTTCGACTACCTGCGCGACAACATGGCGTGGTCCAAGGAGGAGCTCGTCCAGCGCGGCCACAACTTCGCCATCGTCGACGAGGTCGACTCGATCCTCATCGACGAGGCCCGTACGCCGCTGATCATCTCCGGCCCGGCCGACCAGGCCACCAAGTGGTACGGCGACTTCGCCAAGCTGGTCAAGCGTCTCAAGCGCGGTGAGCCCGGCAACCCGCTCAAGGGCATCGAGGAGACCGGCGACTACGAGGTCGACGAGAAGAAGCGCACGGTCGCCATCCACGAGTCCGGTGTGGCCAAGGTCGAGGACTGGCTGGGCATCGATAACCTGTACGAGTCGGTGAACACCCCGCTGGTGGGCTACCTGAACAACGCCATCAAGGCCAAGGAGCTGTTCAAGAAGGACAAGGACTACGTCATCATCGATGACGAAGTCATGATCGTGGACGAGCACACCGGCCGTATCCTCGCCGGCCGCCGTTACAACGAGGGCATGCACCAGGCCATCGAGGCGAAGGAAGCGGTGCCGATCAAGGACGAGAACCAGACGCTCGCCACGATCACGCTGCAGAACTTCTTCCGTCTCTACAAGCGCCACGACCACAACGGCAAGGAAGTCCCGGGCCTGTCCGGCATGACGGGTACGGCGATGACCGAGGCCGCAGAGTTCCACCAGATCTACAAGCTCGGCGTGGTGCCCATCCCGACCAACCGGCCGATGGTCCGCAAGGACCAGTCCGACCTGATCTACCGCACCGAGGTCGCCAAGTTCGAGGCGGTCGTCGACGACATCGAGGAGAAGCACGGCAAGGGCCAGCCGATCCTCGTCGGCACGACGTCGGTGGAGAAGTCCGAGTACCTCTCGCAGCAGCTCAGCAAGCGCGGCATCCAGCACGAGGTGCTGAACGCCAAGCAGCACGAGCGGGAGGCGTCGATCGTCGCCCAGGCCGGCCGCAAGGGCAGCGTCACCGTGGCCACCAACATGGCGGGCCGCGGCACGGACATCAAGCTCGGCGGCAACCCCGAGGACCTCGCCGAGGCGGAGCTGCGCCAGCGCGGACTCGACCCCGAGGAGCACATCGAGGAGTGGGCGCACGCCCTGCCCGAGGCGATCAAGCGCGCCGAGGAGGCGGTCAAGGCCGAGAAGGACGAGGTCGAGAAGATCGGCGGCCTCTATGTCCTCGGCACCGAGCGGCACGAGTCGCGCCGGATCGACAACCAGTTGCGCGGTCGTTCCGGCCGTCAGGGCGACCCCGGCGAGTCCCGCTTCTACCTGTCGCTCGGTGACGACCTGATGCGGCTGTTCAAGGCCCAGATGGTCGAGCGCGTGATGTCCATGGCGAACGTGCCGGACGACGTGCCGATCGAGAACAAGATGGTCACGCGCGCGATCGCGTCCGCCCAGTCGCAAGTGGAGACGCAGAACTTCGAGACGCGTAAGAACGTCCTGAAGTACGACGAGGTCCTCAACCGGCAGCGCGAGGTCATCTACGGCGAGCGGCGCCGGGTACTGGAGGGCGAGGACCTGCAGGAGCAGATCCAGCACTTCACGGACGACACCATCGACGCCTATGTCCAGGCGGAGACCGCCGAGGGCTTCCCCGAGGACTGGGACCTGGACCGTCTGTGGGGCGCGTTCAAGCAGCTCTACCCGGTGAGTATCACCGTCGAGGAGCTGGAGGAGGAGGTCGGCGACCGTGCCGGGCTGACGGCGGAGTTCATCTCCGAGTCCATCAAGGACGACGTCCGCGCCCAGTACGAGGCCCGCGAGGCGCAGCTCGGCTCCGAGATCATGCGCGAGCTGGAGCGCCGGGTCGTGCTGTCGGTCCTGGACCGCAAGTGGCGCGAGCACCTCTACGAGATGGACTACCTCCAGGAGGGCATCGGCCTGCGCGCGATGGCGCAGAAGGACCCCCTGGTCGAGTACCAGCGCGAGGGCTTCGACATGTTCACGGCCATGATGGACGGCATCAAGGAGGAGTCCGTCGGCTATCTGTTCAACCTGGAGGTCCAGGTCGAGCAGCAGGTCGAGGAGGTCCCGGTCGAGGACGTCAAGCCGGTGGCGGACCTGGAGAAGCAGGACGCGGTGCCCGCGCAGGCGGTGCCCCGCCCGGAGATCCGTGCCAAGGGGCTCGACGCCCCGCAGCGGCGCAACCTGCACTTCTCCGCGCCGACGGTGGACGGCGAGGGCGGCACCGTCGAGGGCGACTTCGCCACCGACGACGAGCCGGTGCGCTCCGAGGCGGACGGGCTCACGCGTGCGGAGCGCCGCAAGCAGGCGCGGGGCGGGCGTCGCCGCAAGAAGTGAGCCGTGCCGCCGCGGCGACGGAGCGGCAGTGAGCAGGCCGAGGGCCGGACACCCCAGGGACCCCAGGGTGTCCGGCCCTCGGGCGTGGGACGGGACTTCAGCGGCCGCCCACGCGGTGCGGGCGGGGGCCGCCCAGCTCCACGGCGGTGCAGCGCCAGCGCAGATCACGGCCCCGTTCCAGGCGGAAGGCCATGGCGCGCACCCTGTCCCCGGCGCCGACCCGGGCGAACGCCTCGATCGCGCCCTCGCGGGGCTCGAAGTAGCCGATGTCGCGCACGACGGGGCGGGCCCCGCGGGTGCGCAGCGGCCCGCGCTCGGCGAGCCGGACGAGTTCGTCGTAGGCCTGGCCGGCCGTGTGCCGCAGCATCGCGTGCACGGGGCGCTGCCCGCTGAGGACGGCGAGGAGCAGCTCGGCGAAGCGGTCGGTGGGCCGGGGCGGCGGAACGACGGGCCGACGGACGGGCCGGCCGGCGACCCCCGGGACGACGGCCTGGGTGCGGTCGGCCCCCGGCGCCGTCCGGGTGCCCCGGCCCGACGCCAGCGGGGACGCAGGTCCCCGGCCCGCGCGGCCCACCGGGCGGTTGTCGGCGGGCCGCCGGGGGACGCCCGGGCCGGTCGGCCGGCGCCCGCCGGGAGAGGAAGTGGGGGCGGTTCTGACGGCGGGGGTGCGGGGCGGGGTGGTCCCGGTGAGCAACGGGCGGATTCCGTCGGGAGAAGGGGCGTGAGCCGTCCCGCCTGCCGGGGACGGCCGGTCTCCGGCAGGTGTGGAGGACGGCGCGGGTCCTGCCGCGGACCGGCGGGGCGGCGTGGTGGTGGGGGACGGGCCTGCCTCGGAGGAGAGGACCCGGGCCGGTGGGGACGGGTGGCCCTGGGCGGGCGTGGGCCGTTCCGTGCGGGTGGGGCGGCGTCTGGTCATGACCTTGTTCATGGGAACCCCGTTCGATCGGCCCGGGCCGGCGGGGGAGCCGGGAGATACCGGGCGGTAACTTCTTGGTTGGGGATCTTGTACGGGGTGGTGGAGGGCGGGGGCAAGGAGAGCGGGGGCGGGTCGGGATGGTTGGAGCATTCACTTATCCGAGTGATCGGCGGGCCGTCGGGCCCGTACCCGGGCGGGCGCGCCGGGTGACTTCCGGGACGGAAGGTGACGTGTCCGGGGGCGCGGGCGGGAACTCGATGGGGGACGCCGGGACGTATCCTGAAGGACCTTGCGAAGTTCCCGATCACACGAAAGCGGCTGGCCATGCGTGTCTACGTCCCCCTGACCCTCCCCGGGCTCGCCGAGGCGTACAGGACGGGTCAGCTGGGTGAGGGGCCGCTCGTCGCGTACGCCGTGACGCCCGCGCTGCGCGAGTGGTACGTCTCCGACGACATCGAGGAGCTGGAGTACGCCGCGCTGAGCCGCGCCGCGCTGGCCTCCCTGAGGCTGCTGGCGGGGGACGTCGGTGCGCCGCGGCGCCGGGTCGTGGTCGCCGTCGACGTGTCCGACGGCGCGGCCCGGACGGACCCCGGCCGGGGCCTCGACCCGGCCGCGCTCGGTGAGGTGCGGGTCGCCGGGACCGTACGGCTGGGCAAGGCGGCCGCGGTGCACGTGGACGCGGCGGACGCGGAGGCGGATGTGGCGGCCGCGGCGGACGCGCTGCCCGCGGCGGACGGCGGTGACGACGACGCGCGGTTCGTCGTGGACGGGGCGGAGGACCACGAGCTGCTGTGGTACGCCACCCAGGAGATCCCCCACCTGGTGGGCTGAGCCGCGGGTCTGCCGAGTGTCAGTGGCGGCGGGTATTTTTCTGGGCATGGGGATGCACACGGACGCGCACATCGTCTGGGACTGGAACGGCACACTGTTCCACGATGTCGACGCGGTCATCGGGGCGACGAACGCGGCGTTCGCCGAGCTGGGCCTGCCACCGCTCACGCTGGAGCGGTACCGGGAGCTGTACTGCGTGCCGGTGCCGAAGTTCTACGAGCGGCTCATGGGGCGGCTGCCGACCGAGGCCGAGTGGGAGCTGATGGACAGCACCTTCCACCGCCACTACACGGAGCACCGGGTGCGGTGCGGGCTCGCCGAGGGTGTGGTGGATCTGCTGGCGGGATGGGCGGGGGCCGGCCGCAGCCAGTCGATCCTCAGCATGTACGGGCACGACGACCTGGTCCCGCTGGTGCAGGGGTTCGGGATCGAGGCGCACTTCATACGGGTCGACGGGCGGACCGGACCGTCCGGGGGCAGCAAGACGGAGCACATGGCGCGCCACCTCGGCGCGCTGACCGGGGTCGACCCGGCCCGCACCGTGGTGATCGGCGACGCGGCCGATGACGCGCTGGCCGCACGGCACGTGGGAGCGCGGGCCGTGCTGTACACCGGTGGCTCCCACGCGCGGACCAGCCTGGAGGCGATAGGGGTCCCGGTGGTGGACACCCTGCGGGAAGCCGTGACGGAGGCGGAACGCCTGGCGGCGACGGCCTGACCGAAAGGCTCCCGCGGGGACGAAACGGCCTCCGGCACCGGCGGCGTCCCAGGCTCCGGACTCACCGGCTCCGGACGGGCCTCCGCTCCCGGCGCTCCGCTCCCGGGCGGCTCCTGTGCCTGCGGCGCTCCGCTCCTGGGCCTCCGGCGCCGGCCCCGGTTCCGGCCTCCCCGTGGCCGCAGTGGCGCAGGGGTGCTCACGGGCAGGGAGTGATCTGAGGCCGGCGGGGAAAGCGCACTGTGCAGAACGTCAAAGTTCGGGCCCCGGTTTTGTACACATACGGCTCATGACGGGCCCCCTGTGAGGAGCGATAGCCTGGGTGGCGTGATCAGCGCGATAGCTCGCGGGGGCCTCGGTGCCCCTGCTCTGCGCCCGGCGAGCACGGAGGACATCCGTGACCGGGTGGCAGTCGCTGATCTTCGCGGGCGGCACGGGACGCGGCGCACCCCAGGGGGGTGTGCGTCACGGAGAGCAGAGTCACACCCGCCAGGCGCACTCAATTCGGCCGAGAAGCCCGCGTACCTCTCACCTTGCGGCATAGCGTCGGTACAGACCGGACACCCCGTGTCGTACCGCCGCACCACAGGGTCGGAGACCGTACTTCCTTCTACGTCACGCAACGGCGCGCGACAGGAGCCAGAGGACCATGCAGACCAAGCTGGACGAAGCCAAGGCCGAGCTGCTCGACAGGGCCGCCCGGGTAGCTGAGAACAGCCCGGCCGGGGGAAAACTGCCGCCGACTGGGACGACGGACAAGGGCATGCCCGACCGGGACACCGTGCTCGAGTTCCTCCAGCGCTACTACCTGCACACCG
Source organism: Streptomyces sp. NPDC031365 (assembly GCF_055569765.1). NCBI lineage: Bacteria > Bacillati > Actinomycetota > Actinomycetes > Kitasatosporales > Streptomycetaceae > Streptomyces > Streptomyces sp. NPDC031365. The sequence goes on from NZ_JBVIIM010000048.1 coordinate 22,957, forward strand.
CCCCGGAGGACCTCACCGACCGCGACCCGGTCGACATCTTCGGAGCCGCTGTCTCGCACTACCGGCTCGCCGAGAGCCGCCCCCAGGGCACCGCCAGCGTCCGGGTCCACACCCCGACCGTCGAGGAGAACGGCTGGACGTGCAGCCACTCCGTCGTCGAGGTCGTCACCGACGACATGCCCTTCCTGGTCGACTCCGTCACCAACGAGCTGACCCGCCAGGGCCGTGGAATCCACGTCGTCATCCACCCGCAGATCGTGGTCCGTCGTGACGTGACCGGCAAGCTGATCGAGATGCTCACCGCCCCGGTCGGCGGCGACCTCCCCCAGGACACGCGCGACCTTCCGCACGACGCGCACGTCGAGTCCTGGATCCATGTGGAGATCGACCGCGAGACCGACCGCGGCGACCTCAAGCAGATCACCGCCGATCTGCTGCGCGTTCTGTCCGATGCCCGCGAGGCCGTCGAGGACTGGGGCAAGATGCGCCAGGCCGCGACCGCGCTGGCGGAGGCGCTGGCCGACGAGCCCGTCCCCGCCGACCTGCCCGCACCGCAGGTCGAGGAGGCACGCGAGCTGCTGCGCTGGCTCGCCGACGACCACTTCACCTTCCTCGGCTACCGCGAGTACGAGCTGCGCGCGGACGACTCCCTGGCCGCCGTCCCGGGCACGGGCCTCGGCATCCTGCGCTCCGACCCGCACCACGCCGAGGACGAGAGCCATCCGGTCAGCCCGTCCTTCGAACGGCTGCCCGCCGACGCCCGCGCCAAGGCACGCGAGCACAAGGTGCTGGTGCTGACCAAGGCCAACAGCCGGGCCACCGTGCACCGGCCCTCGTACCTGGACTACATCGGCGTCAAGAAGTTCGACGCGGACGGCAACGTCGTCGGCGAGCGGCGCTTCCTCGGACTGTTCTCGTCCGCCGCCTACACCGAGTCCGTGCGCCGGGTGCCGGTGATCCGCCGCAAGGTCGAGGAGGTCCTGGAGCGGGCCGGCTTCACCCCGCACAGCCACGACGGGCGCGACCTGCTCCAGATCCTGGAGACCTACCCGCGCGACGAGCTGTTCCAGACCCCGGCCGCCGAGCTCCAGTCGATCGCCACCTCGGTGCTCTACCTCCAGGAGCGCCGCCGGCTGCGGCTCTACCTGCGCCAGGACGAGTACGGGCGCTACTACTCCGCCCTCGTCTACCTGCCGCGCGACCGTTACACCACCGGTGTGCGCCTGCGGATCATCGACATCCTCAAGGAGGAGCTCGGCGGCATCAGCGTCGACTTCACCGCGTGGAACACCGAGTCGGTCCTCTCCCGGCTGCACTTCGTGGTGCGCGTCCCGCAGGGCACCGAACTGCCGGAGCTGTCCGACGCCGACAAGGAACGCATCGAGGCCCGGCTCGTCGAGGCCGCCCGCTCCTGGGCCGACGGCTTCGCCGAGGCGCTGAACGCCGAGTTCGGCGAGGAGCGCGCCGCTGAGCTGCTGCGCCGCTACGCCGGCGCGTTCGCCGAGGGATACAAGGCCGACCACTCCCCGCGCAGCGCGGTCGCCGACCTCGCCCGCGTCGAACTGCTCGACGAACAGCGGGACTTCGAACTCAGCCTGTACGAGCCGGTGGGCGCCGCCCCCGAGGAGCGCCGCTTCAAGATCTACCGCAAGGGGGAGGCCGTCTCCCTCTCAGCGGTGCTGCCCGTGCTCCAGCGGCTCGGCGTCGAGGTCGTCGACGAGCGGCCGTACGAGCTGCGCTGCTCGGACCGGAGCGTGGCCTGGATCTACGACTTCGGTCTGCGCATGCCCAAGGCGCCGGGCGGCGGCGTGGACTACCTCGGTGACGACGCCCGTGAGCGGTTCCAGGACACCTTCGCGGCGACCTGGACCGGCAAGGCGGAGAACGACGGGTTCAACGCCCTCGTGCTGAGCGCCGGGCTGACCTGGCGGCAGGCCATGGTGCTGCGCGCGTACGCCAAGTACCTGCGTCAGGCGGGTTCCACCTTCAGCCAGGACTACATGGAGGACACCCTCCGCCACAACGTCCACACCACCCGGCTGCTCGTCTCCCTGTTCGAGGCCCGGATGTCCCCGGACCGGCAGCGCGCCGGGTACGAACTGGTGGACGCCCTGCTGGAGGAGGTCGACGCCGCCCTCGACCAGGTCGCGAGCCTCGACGAGGACCGCATCCTGCGCTCCTTCCTCACCGTCATCAAGGCGACGCTGCGCACCAACTTCTTCCAGGAGGCGAGCGGCGGCGCGCCGCACGACTACGTCTCCATGAAGTTCGACCCGACGGCCATCCCCGACCTGCCCGCGCCGCGCCCGGCGTTCGAGATCTGGGTGTACTCGCCGCGCGTCGAGGGCGTGCACCTGCGCTTCGGCAAGGTCGCGCGCGGCGGGCTGCGCTGGTCGGACCGCCGTGAGGACTTCCGTACGGAGATCCTCGGCCTGGTCAAGGCACAGATGGTGAAGAACACCGTCATCGTTCCGGTCGGCGCCAAGGGCGGCTTCGTCGCCAAGCAGCTGCCCGACCCGAACGCCGACCGTGACGCCTGGATGGCGGAGGGCATCGCCAGCTACAAGACGTTCATCTCGGCGCTGCTCGACATCACCGACAACATGGTGGCCGGCGAGGTCGTGCACCCGGCGGACGTCGTCCGGCACGACGAGGACGACACCTATCTCGTCGTCGCGGCCGACAAGGGCACCGCGAAGTTCTCGGACATCGCCAACGAGGTCGCCGAGTCCTACAACTTCTGGCTCGGTGACGCCTTCGCCTCCGGTGGCTCGGCCGGCTACGACCACAAGGGCATGGGCATCACCGCCCGCGGCGCCTGGGAGTCCGTCAAGCGGCACTTCCGGGAGCTGGGCGTGGACACCCAGACCCAGGACTTCACGGTCGTCGGCATCGGTGACATGTCCGGTGACGTGTTCGGCAACGGCATGCTGCTCAGCGAGCACATCCGCCTGGTCGCCGCCTTCGACCACCGGCACATCTTCATCGACCCGAGCCCCGAGGCGGCCGTCTCCTACGCCGAGCGCCGCCGCCTGTTCGAGCTGCCGCGCAGCTCCTGGGCCGACTACAACACCGAGCTGCTGTCGGTCGGCGGCGGGATCTTCCCGCGCAGCGCCAAGTCCGTCCCGGTCAACTCGCAGGTCCGCGAGGCCCTCGGCATCGACCCCGGCATCACCAAGATGACCCCGGCGGACCTGATGAAGGCGATCCTCACGGCCCCGGTGGACCTGCTGTGGAACGGCGGCATCGGTACGTACGTCAAGGCGTCCACCGAGTCCAACGCCGACGTCGGTGACAAGGGCAACGACGCCATCCGCGTCGACGGCAAGGACCTGCGGGTCGACGTCATCGGTGAGGGCGGCAACCTGGGCATGACCCAGCTCGGCCGGATCGAGTTCGCGCTGCACGGCGGCCGGCTCAACAGCGACGCGATCGACAACAGCGCCGGTGTGGACACCTCCGACCACGAGGTGAACATCAAGATCCTGCTGAACGGTCTCGTCAAGGAAGGCGACATGACCGTCAAGCAGCGCAACAAGCTGCTCGCCGAGATGACCGACGAGGTCGGCGCCCTGGTGCTGCGCAACAACTACGCGCAGAACACGGCCATCGCCAACGCGCTGGCCCAGTCCAACGACATGATGCACGCGCAGCAGCGCTTCCTGAAGCACCTGGTGCGCGAGGGTCATCTGGACCGGGCGCTGGAGTTCCTGCCCACCGACCGCCAGATCCGCGAGCGGCTCTCCGCCGGGCAGGGTCTGACCGGAGCGGAGACGGCCGTCCTGCTCGCCTACACCAAGATCACGGTCGCCGACGAGCTGCTGCACACCTCGCTGCCCGACGACCCGTATCTGAAGGGGCTGCTGCACGCCTACTTCCCGACGGCGCTGCGCGAGGAGTTCCGGGAGCACATCGACAGCCACCCGCTGCGCCGCGAGATCACCACGACGGTGCTGGTCAACGACACGGTCAACACGGGCGGTACGACGTATCTGCACCGGATGCGCGAGGAGACCGGGGCATCCCTGGAGGAGATCGTCCGGGCGCAGACCGCGGCCCGCGCGATCTTCCGCTCCTCGGTGGTGTGGGACGGGGTCGAGGCACTCGACAACACGGTCGACGCGGCGGTCCAGACCCGGATCCGGCTGCACTCGCGCCGCCTGGTCGAGCGCGGCACGCGCTGGCTGCTCAACAACCGGCCGCAGCCGCTGGAGCTGGCGGAGACCGTGGAGTTCTTCGCCGAACGCGTCGAGCAGGTCTGGGCGCAGCTGCCGAAGCTGCTGCGCGGCGCGGACCTCGACTGGTACCAGAAGATCTACGACGAGCTGAGCGCCGTCGGCGTCCCGGACGAGCTCGCCACCCGGGTCGCCGGATTCTCCTCCGCCTTCCCGACCCTCGACATCGTGTCGGTGGCCGACCGCATGGGCAAGGAGCCGATGGACGTCGCCGAGGTGTACTACGACCTCGGTGACCGGCTGCGCATCACCCAGCTGATGGACCGCATCACCGAGCTGCCGCGCGCCGACCGCTGGCAGTCCATGGCCCGCGCGGCGATCCGCGAGGACCTGTACGCGGCGCACGCGGCGGTGACCGCGGACGTGCTGGCGGTGGGCAACGGCACGACGTCGCCGCAGCAGCGCTTCGAGGTGTGGGAGCAGAAGAACGCGGCCCTGCTGGGCCGGGCCCGCACCACTCTGGAGGAGATCCACGGCTCCGACGCGTTCGATCTCGCCAACCTGTCGGTGGCGATGCGGACGATGCGGACGCTGCTGCGGTCGCACTCGTAGCCGGCGCACGTCGTAGCACGCGAACGGGGGCGGGGGGGGGGGGGGGGGGGGGGGGGGGGGGGGGGGGGCGGGCGGGGGGGGGGGGGGAGGGGGGGGGGGGGGGGGGGGGGGGGGGGGGGGGGGGGGGGGGAGAGGGGGTGGGGG
>NZ_JBVIIM010000048.1:27896-34651 GCF_055569765.1 Streptomyces sp. NPDC031365
GTTCCTGGTTCACCAGCAGACGCCACCAGGTCACGAAGAAAGAACCGGGGCCCCCCCCCCCCCCCCCCCCCCCCCCCCCCCCCCCCCGCCCCTCGCGCCGTGTTTGGTGCCTTAGGTGGGCATCGGCGGCGAACCGGTGCGGATGAGCCGTGGCGGGCTATGGCTCCTGTGTGACTGTCCGATTCTCGTCGCCCATCGAGTCCGGAACGCCGGGTGCGCGCCGCGCCGCGGTCCATCCGGCGGCCGTCGGCCGGGCCGTAACCGCGGCCGCCGCAGGACTCGTCCCGATCCTGCTGACCCTGGTGGTCGTCCGGCTCCCCTGGGCCGGTGACCTGGGCATACACGCGGCCACCGTACAGCGGCTGCGGCACAGTCCGCTCCACCCCGGCAACCCGCTGGTCGACGCGGACACGCCGAGCCCGTACTACTCGCCGTGGATGCTGTTGCTCGGCGGCCTCGCCCGGATGACGGGCCTCGAGGTGTTCGTGGTGCTGCGCCTGGCCGCCGCGGCCGGGCTGGCGCTGCTGGTGACCGGCGTGTGGCGGTACGCACGGACGCTGAGCGCGCACCGGGCCGCGCCCGCGCTCGCCCTGCTGAGCCTGCTGCTGCTGTGGGGCACGGCCCCGTTCCTGTGGAGCGGTTTCCTGGGGCTGAACTCTCTCGCGCTGACGGTGGCGTATCCGAGCACGTTCACCCTCGGGCTGGCGTTTCATTTCTGGGCGTGGCTGACGAGAGCCGTGCGCGGGGCGGGGGCGGGCCGGGGGGTGTGGCTCGGACTGGGCGTGCTGTGGGCGGTGATTCTGCTCTGCCACCAGTTCTCGGGAGTCGTGGCCTCGGTCGGGGCGGTCGCCACGGTGGTCGCGGCGCGGGCCGGGCGGAGGGTGTGGCTACGGGTGGCTGTCGCGCTGTCGGCCGGGGTGGTGGTGCTGTGGGCATGGCCGTACTACGACTTCTTCGCGCTGTTCGGCGGCGCGGGGGACGGGCTGGAGCCGGTGCACCGGGTGCTGTACGCGCGTCCGGTCGCACGGTACGGGCTGCTGCTGCTCGGGGTGGCCGCGCTGGTGCCGAGGTGGCGGCGTGACCGCAGGGATGTGCTGGTGGTCTTCTTCCTGCTGGGGGCGCTGATCGTCGGGGCGGGGTGGGTGAGCGGCCACTACGCGTGGGGGCGGGCCCTGCCGGCCGCGGTGATCCCGGCGCAGCTCGCGGCGGCGCTGGCGGCCGTCGGGGCGGGGCGGCGGTGGATGCGTGCCGGCTGGGCGGTGCTGCTCGCCGGGGCGCTGCTGGTGGGCGGGTGGGCGCAGGCGGGGACGGTGGGGTACGTGGTTCCGCGCGGTGCCCTGCCGGGGGTGGTGGAGGAGCGGTACCGGCCTCCGTGGACGGGGTATCACTGGATCACGCCGTGGGTGCGGTACGGGGACGTGGTGATGGCCCAGGGGCGCGCGGCCCGGCAGATTCCGGCGTACGGGCCCTATACGGTGGCGCCCGGTTACCCCGACTTCTTCCTGCCGGACGAGGAACGCCGGGTGGCGGTCACGGAGACGTACTTCGCGGCACGGACGCCGGAGGGTGTGCGGCGGGGGATGGAGCGGGAGTACGGGGTGCGGTGGGTGGTGGACGGTACGGGGGCGCTGGCCGGCACGGCGTTGCGGGTGGTGGCGAGGGGGCCGGAGGGACAGGTGCTGTACGCGGTGCCGTGAGGGGGCGGTGGCGGCGTGCTGGGCCCCTTGGTTTCCTCGCCCCCGCCGGCCCTTCCCGAAAGGTTCCCTGGGGGCGGTGCCCCCAGGGAACCGGAAGGGCAGAAGACGGGTGGGATGGGAGGGGGTCAGCGCAGGGCGCCGGCCACCAGGCGGGCTGCTCGGCGTACCCGGGGGCGGGCCAGGCGGAGGACTACCGGGCGCAGTCCCGCCGTGAGGCCGACCGGGGCCCAGCGGATCTGGAGGCGGCCCGGGCCGTGGCCCTCCGGCTCGATCGTGACCCGGTGCGTGGTCGTGCCGGAGTGGTAGGGGACGCGGGCGGTCAGGGGCGCGAAATCGAGCGGGGCCAGCAGCGTGCCCCGGTTGTTCTGGCCGCCGAGGGTGAGACGGACCAGTGGATGACGCACCCCCGCGAAGCCGCTCAGCGGGAGGCGGGCCGCTGCCGGGTCGAGCCGGACGCGGCCCTCGAAGACACCGGGCCGCACCGGCGAGAGCCGGAAGGGGACGGTGAGGCGGCGCCGGCCGGGGGAGATGACGAGGCACGCGCGCTGGGGGCCGACCGGGAGGCGCAGGGCGGGGTCGTACGTCCGTACGGTCAGGTCGGCGCACGCGCCGGGGCCGTGGACGAGCTCCGTGATCTCGTGGCGGAACGGGGCGCCGGAGAACGGGCAGGCGGCGGGCTCCAGGTCGGTGAGGTCCAGTTCGCGGCGTGCCTCGACGGATTCGGGGACGCGGTCGCCCCAGTAGGTACGGCCGTCCGCGTCGGTGGTCAGCCGGCGGGGGGCGACGGCGTGGCCCAGGCCCCGGGCGGCGAGCCGGGCCTCGGCCAGGCGGCGGTCGCGGATCAGCTGGAGCACCACCCGCTCGGTGCGGGGGAGACGGGCGTACGCGCCGGGGGAGAGGGTCTCCAGATACGGGTTCACCAGGTCGGCGAAGGCCGCGAGCCACTCCTCGTCACGGTAGGGGAAATCGCCGGCGTACATCCGGAAGTCATGCTTCAGGAACTTGTGGTCCTTGTCCTCGCGCAGCGACGCGTGCCCGCTCGTCACCAGGAAGGCGTCGATCAGCCGCTGCACGTGGATCCGGTCGCCGACGTTGGTGAGCAGATGCCGCTGGTTGGAGATGGACGCCGTGCCGGGGTCCGGGTACGGGTCGATGTACCAGTGGTACACCGGCTCGGGGACGACGGTGAACCGTTTCGCCAGGCAGTACGCCTGGGCCGAGAACAGCTGGTCCTCGTAGTGGATCCCCTCGGGGAAGCGCAGGTCGTGGCGGTCGAGGAAGGCGCGGGCGTACATCTTGCTGGTCGACAGGTGTTCGAAGAACAGCCGTGGGTCGTCCCCGATGCCCTCCAGGGTGCGGCGCTCGTCCACGAGGTGCGGCATCCAGGTGGAGCGGCGGCCGGTGTCCACCCGGATCCGCCGTACCGCGCCCATCGCGAAGTCGATGTCGTGTGCGCGGTGAGCGGCGAGCAGGGTGGCGACCGACGCCGGCGGGAGTTCGTCGTCGCTGTCCAGGAACATCAGATACGGCGCCCGGGCGATCTCCAGGGCGCGGTTGCGCGGCGCGCTGCACCCGCCGCTGTTCTCCGGCAGCCGCACGTACCGGATGCGCGGGTCGGCGGCCGCCAGCGCCCGCGCCACCCGGGGGGTGTCGTCCGTCGAGTGGTCGTCGCTGATGACGATCTCGAGGTTGCGGTGGGTCTGGCGGCGCACGGACTCCACCGCGCGGGGGAGCCGTTCGGCGTCGTTGTGCACGATCACCGTCACGGTGACGTCGGGGACCTGAGGGAAGCTCATGACGCGGACGCCTCCTCGGGGGTGGGAGCCGGGGTACGTTCCTCGATCGGCAGGACCGGCGGCAGTGACGCCTCGTCCTGACCGAGGAAGACCCGGCGCACCACGCGTTCGGCGGCGCGGCCGTCGTCGTACTCGCAGAACCGGCGCCGGAAGGCGGCCCGTGCCTTCGCGGCGCTCTCGTCGCGCCAGGCGTCGGTGGTGAGGAGCTCGCCGAGTTCCTCCTGGGTGCGGGCCACCGGACCGGGTGCCTCGGCCATCAGGTCGAAGTAGACACCGCGCGTGGTGCGGTACGTCTCCCAGTCGTCGGCGTGGATGACGATCGGGCGGTCGAGATTGGCGTAGTCGAACATGATCGACGAGTAGTCCGTGACGAGGGCGTCGGCGGCCAGGCACAGCTCCTCGACCGGTTCGTAGGACGAGACGTCGATGACGTGGCCGGAGCGGCGCAGATCGGTCAGCGGGGAGGCGCCGGCGTCGTAGAAGTAGTGGCCGCGCACCAGCAGAACGGTGTCATCGCCGAGGCGGTCGGCGAGCGCGGCGAGGTCCAGGCGGGGGGTCCAGCCGGCCTCGTAGTCGCGGTGTGTGGGCGCGTAGAGCACGGCCCGGCGGCCGGGCGGGATGCCCAGGCGCTCGCGGACCGCGCGGATGTCGGCCGCTCCGGCCGTGTAGTAGACGTCGTTGCGCGGATAGCCGTGCTCGAGCGGGACGAACCGGGCCGGGTACGCCCTCTCCCACATGCGGGTGGTGTGGCTGTTGCTGGAGACGCTGTAGTCCCACTTGTCGACGCGCTCCAGCAGTGCGTCGAAGTCCAGGCCCTGCGCGGCCGCGGGGAAGGGCATCTGGTCCAGACCCATGCGCTTGAGCGGGGTGCCGTGGTGGGTCTGGACGTGTACCGCGTCGGGGCGTTTGACCACCGCGTTCGGGAAGTTGACGTTGTTGACGAGGTACTTCGCGGTGGCGAGCACCTCCCAGTAGCGGCGCGTGCCGGGGATCACGTGGTCGGTGCCGGGCGGGAGCAGGGCCGCGTTCCGGTCGGTCACCACCCACACGGGGCGGATGTGCGGGGCGAGTTCGGCGAGCTTCGCGGCGATCGCGGCCGGATTGCAGGCGACTCCGCGGTTCCAGTAGGCGGCGAACACCGCGAGACGGGGGGCGACCGGGCGGTGCAGTGCCGTGCGGTACTGGTGGTCGCGGACCCGGGCGCCGAGCCTCCGCCGTCCGTCGCGCACCGCGGAGCGCACGGCGCGGCGGGCGTGGTTGGCGCTCTGGAAGGCGCGGTACTTGGTGTAGGCGCCCTCCTCCAGCAGCGAGCGGCGGACGCCCTCGAAGCCGGCGGGGCGCCGGTGGCCCTCGGGACGGCGGCGCAGGGCGGCGACCGAGGCGCGGTGGAAGAACCGCTCGGCCATGTCGTCGGGCATGCCGCCGCGGGCGAAGGTGCGCAGACAGTCCCGGACCATGATCTCGTACAGCACGGTGTAGACGGCGGGGCGTTCGCGGGCGAGGTCGAGAAGGCCCTCGTAGCGGTCGACGAGCGCGAAGTGCTGCTCGACGGTGACCGGGGGCAGGCTCGCGGGCCGCAGCCTGCGGTCCTCGTGGGCGATGTGCGGCAGGCAGGCGACGCGGCCGGCGAGCAGGAGGGCCGCCAGGGCGGCCCCCGGTTCGTCGTCGGTGGTGAGCCGCTCCTCGTGCGCCCGCCAGAAGCCGGCGCGCAGGACGCGGGTGCCGAGCAGCGGGGTCAGCCGCAGCAGATAGGCGCTGTCGTCGAGGGTGAGCTCGGTGCGGCCCGCGCGGGTGAGGAGGGGCCCGTCCGCCGAGGGCAGGCCGGAACTGCGCCAGGTGCTGCGCAGATGGTCGAGGAGCAGCACGTCGACGGTGCCGGGGAGCTCGGCGGCCCGTTCGGCGACCGTGCGGGGGCTGCCGGGCGGCAGTCCGTCCTTGGCGCGGACGAACTGCAGCCAGCGGCCGGTGGCCCGGGTGGCCCCCGCTGCCCGGGCTGCCGCGTCGGACGTGCCGGCGGGCAGCGGCAGCACCTGGACGTGGGAGACGTACCGCTCCGCCGTCTCGCGGGCCCAGTCGCCGACCGCGGCGACGACCACCTCGGTGTCGGGGAGGGGGTGGGCGGTGAGCGAGTCGAGGAGGGCGGTCAGGTGGTCCTGGGTGTTCGGCCCGTGAACGATGACACTGAGCTCGGGCATCGCGGGGCTCCTTCGGCTGCTCGTCGCTCCGGACGGTCCTCTTCGGTCATATTGGCATCAATAGGACGAAGTGGGCACGGGGGCGCGCGGGCGTGGGCCTCACGAGGGAAGCGGAACCTTCGCTCCTTCAGGTGTGGGGGCGGGCTTCGGAGCGGCGGCCGCCTGGGGCTTCGGTTTCGGCTTCGGCTTGGCGGCCTTGTCCCCGGTGAACGCCTCGTATTCCTTGAGCACCTCGTCGGTCGGCCCGTCCATGCGCAGCTCACCGCGCTCCAGCCACAGCACGCGGTCGCAGGTGTCGCGGATCGACTTGTTGTTGTGGCTGACCAGGAACACCGTCCCGGCCTCCTTGCGCAGCTCCCGGATCCGGGCCTCGGAGCGCCTCTGGAAGGAGCGGTCGCCGGTGGCCAGGGCCTCGTCGACGAGGAGGACGTCGTGGTTCTTGGCGGCGGCGATGGAGAAGCGCAGCCGGGCGGCCATGCCGGAGGAGTAGGTGCGCATCGGCAGGGTGATGAAGTCACCCTTCTCGTTGATGCCGGAGAAGTCGACGATCTCCTGGTAGCGGGCCCTGATCTCGTCGCGGGACATGCCCATCGCGAGCCCGCCGAGGTGGACGTTGCGCTCCCCGGTCAGGTCGCTCATCAGGGCCGCGTTGACGCCGAGCAGGGAGGGCTGGCCATCGGTGTAGATGCGGCCGTTCTCCACGGGGAGGAGACCGGCGACGGCCTTGAGCAGGGTGGACTTGCCCGAGCCGTTGGTGCCGATCAGGCCGATCGCCTCGCCCCGGTAGGCGACGAAGGAGACGTTGCGCACCGCGTGCACCCGGCGTACGCCGGAGACCTTCTCGGTCTGCTTGCGGCGCAGGATGCGGTTGAGGGCGGCGGTGGCGGAGCCGCGTCCGGCGCCGCCTGCGTTGACCCGGTAGACGATGTCGACGCCGTCGGCGATGACGGTGGGGACCTTCCGGTCGGTGGTGTCAGCCACGGCCGTACCTCTCCTCGGACTTCCAGAAGTAGACGAAGCCGGCCGCGCCGGCCAGCAGGGCCCAGCCCAGCGCGAACGCCCACACG
>NZ_JBVIIM010000049.1:0-12225 GCF_055569765.1 Streptomyces sp. NPDC031365
AAACAAAAAAAAGAAAAAAAAGACGCCGCACCGAAAAACAACAACCCCCCCCCCCCCCCCCCCCCCCCCCCCCCCCCCCCCCCCCCCCCCCCCCCCCCGCCCCTCGTCGTTCACGCTCACTCGGTGCGCAGCGCCTCGGCCATCTTCGTCAGCTGTCCGAACGACGCCGTACCCGTCACCAGGGTGGTCGAGCCCTCGGTGCCCTCCAGCACCAGCGCGTCGTAGTGGTCGCCCTCGTAACGCGTCCACGTTTCGCCGTCGATCCGCTGGGTGGTCCCGGTCTCCGTGGCGCCCTGCGTCTTGTCGTCGATGAACGCCGTCCGCTTGCCCGCGGACTGTTCGACCCCCACGTACTCCCCGTCGGGGGCGTGGAAGCCGAGGTGCCAGGCATCGGCCTCGGCGGCCTGGAAGCGGACGGAGGTGGGCTTCCACGCCTCGGGCAGCCCTTCGGGGGCGGCCAGGGGGTAGGAGGCGGCCCGGCGGGCCGTGAGCAGGTCGACCCGGTAGTCGACCCGCTTGATGTCGGGTTCGCCGTCCTCGTGCGGGATGAACAGCCAGACCACTCCCGCGACGAGCACGATGATGGCCAGGGAGAGGATCATGTCCCGGGCCGTTTTCTGCACGCTGCTCGTTCCTGCCACGCCCCCTATCGTCGCAGGTGCCCGAAGCGCTCATCCGTGGGGGTCCCTGCTCATTTTGTCTGTCTGGCGATAGAGTCTTGCCACACCCTCATCCGGCCGTCGTCGTACAGAAAGGTGCGCTCCGATGACCGAACACCATCACTTGCCGTCCGAGCTCGATGTCCCCTCCGAGGCCCCCGACCGCAACCTCGCCCTGGAGCTCGTACGGGTCACCGAGGCCGCGGCCATGGCCGCGGGCCGCTGGGTAGGGCGCGGTGACAAGAACGGCGCCGACGGTGCCGCGGTGCGCGCCATGCGCACGCTCGTCTCCACCGTCTCGATGAACGGCGTCGTCGTCATCGGCGAAGGCGAGAAGGACGAAGCCCCGATGCTCTTCAACGGGGAGCGCGTGGGCGCCGGGACCGGGCCCGAGTGCGACATCGCCGTCGACCCGATCGACGGCACCACACTGACCGCCAAGGGCATGACGAACGCCATCGCGGTACTGGCCGCCGCCGAGCGCGGCTCGATGTTCGACCCCTCGGCCGTGTTCTACATGGACAAGCTGGTCACCGGGCCGGAAGCCGCCGACTTCGTCGACATCAACGCGCCGGTGAACGTGAACATCCGCCGGGTCGCCAAGGCGAAGCGGGTCACGCCCGAGGACGTCACCGTGGTGATCCTGGACCGGCCGCGGCACGAGGGCATCATCAACGAGATCCGGGAGACCGGTGCGCGCATCAAGCTGATCTCCGACGGTGACGTGGCCGGCTCGATCCTCGCGCTGCGCGAGGGCACGGGTATCGACCTGCTGCTCGGCATCGGCGGGACCCCCGAGGGGATCATCTCCGCCTGTGCGGTGAAGTGCCTGGGCGGCACGATCCAGGGCAAGCTGTGGCCGAAGGACGACGAGGAACGGCAGCGGGCGATCGACGCCGGACACGATCTCGACCGAGTGCTGACCACGGAGGATCTGGTCACCGGGGACAACGTGTTCTTCGTGGCGACGGGGATCACCGATGGTGAGCTGCTGCGTGGGGTGCGGTACCGGCCGGAGACGGCCACCACCGATTCGATCGTGATGCGGTCGAAGTCGGGGACGGTGCGGAGGATTGACTCCGAGCATCGGCTCAGCAAGCTGAGGGCCTACAGCGCGGTTGATTTCGACCGGGCGAAGTAGGACGCCGTTCAGGTGCCGTAAGGCGCCGCGGGGTGTGCGGTGCGGGTGGCATGTGCGGATGCGTTGTCGCTGGTCGCGTCCACGCGGCGGAGCCGCGTAGGTCACAGCCCGCGCCCCTGGGACAGCTGCCCCGCCCGGTGCCGCGAAAGGGCGCTCCCTGTGCGGAGGGGGCGCCCTTTCCTCGTGTGCGCGTGGGTCAGCCTGCCGCCGCTATGCGGCCCTGGCGGGGGGTGTTCTTCAGTTCCATTTCGCGGCGCCTGCGGCGGGCCAGGACCACGCGGCGTTCGGCGGCGGTGAGGCCGCCCCAGACACCGTAGGGCTCGGGCTGGAGCAGGGCGTGCTCACGGCACTCGACCATCACCGGACAGCGGCCACAGACCCGCTTGGCCGCCTCCTCACGGGAGAGCCGGGCGGCGGTGGGCTCCTTCGACGGTGCGAAGAACAGCCCCGCCTCGTCGCGCCGGCACACCGCCTCGGTGTGCCAGGGCGCATCCTGGTCCCTGTCCCGCGCTGCCACTCGCTGGGCCGGAACAGCGGCTACCTGCAGGGACGAATGCGGCGGTTGCAGCACGGTCTACTCCTGACGACGGCTTCGCAAGCGAGACACGATGCAGCAAGGCTTACCCGATGTACGCGCGCCTATGCACTGAGTGCCCCACCGGGCTCCGCCCGCGCCGGGGTCAGTGGCCGAGATGCCGGCGCAGGCTCCTGTCGACCTTGCGCTGCACCCTGTCGATGATGTTCGCGACGAGCCTGCCGCGCTTGGGCCGCGCCTCGACGCTGCCCAGCACGGCCCAGCCGTCGACGAAGACCACCGGGGCCTCCTCGTCGGTCGCGTCCATCGGGTCCACCTCGAAGGAACCGAGCACGCCGCCGCCCGTCCCGCGCAGCGACACGTTCTCCGGGACGTAGATCTCGACGCTGCCGAAGACGGAATACGCCTTGATCATGACCTGCTGGTGGTCGAACAGCGCCTCGCTGAGGTCGATCTCGACGCTGCCGAAGACCGCGTACGCGTGGATGCGGCGGCCGGTCCGCCAGCGGCCCTTGCGGGCGGCGGCACTGAACACCGCGACCACGCTGTCATCGGGGTCCATCGGGATCGCGCCCGTGGTGGGGCGGTGGGGTGCGGTGGCGTGTCCCGCGCGCCGCTGGTGGGCTATCGGCAGGTCCCGGATGAACACCTCCAGCTCGCCCACCGTCTTGGCGGCCAGCACGCCCTCGACGCGCTCCGCATGCTCGTCGGCAGTCAGCCGGCCCTCGGCGAGGGCGTCGCGCAGGAGGTCGGCGATACGGTCCCGGTCGGCGTCGGAGGCGCGCAGTTCGGCGGTCCCCGCCGGGGTGTCGGGGGCGGTGTCCGGCTGCTGCTGGGCGTGCTTCTGAAGGTCCACGACAGCAGCGTACCCAAACGCGATAGATCGCGACTACCCTCTGGGGCGGACGACTGAGGACAACCTCACAGGTCCGCCGCAGGCGGCAGGTCCTACGCTGGTGACCGCCCGCCGACGGAGGCGGGCGGTCACCTGTCGAGTGAGGAATGGGCGAGATGCCTGAGTTCGAGTACGCCGATCTGCTCCCCATGGGAGAGGACACCACCCCCTACCGGCTGGTGACCTCCGAGGGTGTCTCCACCTTCGAGGCCGACGGACGGACCTTCCTCACAGTGGAGCCGGAGGCGCTGCGCAAGCTCGCCGAGGAGGCCATCCGCGACATCCAGCACTATCTGCGCCCGGCCCACCTGGCGCAGCTGCGCCGGATCATCGACGACCCCGAGGCGTCGGGCAACGACAAGTTCGTCGCCCTGGACCTGCTGAAGAACGCGAACATCGCGGCCGCGGGGGTGCTGCCGATGTGCCAGGACACCGGTACGGCGATCGTCATGGGCAAGCGCGGGCAGAACGTGCTGACGTCGGGGCGTGACGAGGAGGCCCTGAGCAGGGGCGTCTACGAGGCGTACAAGAACCTGAACCTGCGGTACTCGCAGATGGCTCCGCTCACCATGTGGGAGGAGAAGAACACCGGGTCCAACCTCCCGGCGCAGATCGAGCTGTACGCGACGGACGGTGACGCGTACAAGTTCCTGTTCATGGCCAAGGGCGGCGGGTCGGCCAACAAGAGCTTCCTGTACCAGGAGACGAAGGCCGTCCTGAACGAGGCCTCCATGATGAAGTTCCTGGAGGAGAAGATCCGTTCGCTCGGTACGGCCGCCTGTCCGCCGTACCACCTGGCGATCGTGGTCGGCGGCACGTCGGCCGAGTACGCACTGAAGACCGCGAAGTACGCCTCCGCGCACTACCTGGACGAGATCCCCGCCGAGGGATCCCCGCTCGGACACGGCTTCCGGGACAAGGACCTTGAGGAGAAGGTCTTCGAGCTGACGCAGAGGATCGGGATCGGGGCGCAGTTCGGGGGCAAGTACTTCTGCCACGACGTGCGGGTGGTGCGGCTGCCCCGGCACGGGGCGTCCTGTCCGGTCGCGATCGCGGTGTCGTGCTCGGCGGACCGGCAGGCGGTCGCGAAGATCACCGCCGAGGGTGTGTTCCTGGAGCAGCTGGAGACGGATCCCGCGCGGTTCCTGCCGGAGACGACGGACGAGCAGCTGGAGTCGGAGGGCACCCGCGGCGGAGCCGCTGATCGGCAGAGTGTCCAGATCGACCTCAACCGGCCGATGGACGACATCCTGGCCGAGCTCACCAAGCACCCGGTCAAGACCCGGCTTTCGCTGACCGGGCCGCTGGTCGTGGCGCGGGACATCGCACACGCCAAGATCAAGGAGCGGCTGGACGCGGGTGAGGAGATGCCGCAGTACCTGAAGGACCACCCGGTGTACTACGCCGGGCCGGCCAAGACGCCGCAGGGGTACGCGTCGGGGTCCTTCGGGCCGACCACGGCCGGGCGGATGGACTCGTACGTGGAGCAGTTCCAGGCGGCGGGCGGGTCCCTGGTGATGCTGGCGAAGGGGAACCGGAGCAAGCAGGTCACTGACGCGTGCGACGCGCACGGGGGCTTCTATCTGGGGTCGATCGGAGGGCCGGCGGCCCGGCTCGCCCAGGACTGCATCAAGAAGGTCGAGGTCATCGAGTACGAGGAGCTCGGGATGGAGGCGGTCTGGAAGATCGAGGTCGAGGACTTCCCGGCGTTTGTCGTCGTGGACGACAAGGGGAACGACTTTTTCCAGGACCCTTCGCCGCAGGTGCCGACGTTCACGTCGATTCCGGTGCGGGGGCCGGGGCAGGTGTAGGGCCTCTGGTGCGGCGGGAGGCTCCTCTCGACCCCGCCGCCCCTTCCCTTCCCGTCCCTGGGGGCTGCGCCCCCGGACGCCCCTTTCGGCCCTGTGCGGGCCGCGTAGCCACGCTCCCCGGGCTACGGGTCCAGCGCCGTTTGCGATCAGGGCGTGGATCAGGAATTGCCCCGGGGCGCCGGGGCGCGGTTCTCCTTAAGCCTGTCCGGGTCGTCGCGGGTGAACCAGGCGCACGCCGCGCGTGAGGACCACTCGAGGGCGGGGTGGCCCGGGTCGCCGCCGACCGCGGCCAGGCAGTCGACCTCGTGGCGTTCGCCCAGGCCTCCGTCGCCGGTCCAGGAGGTCACACCGAGGAGCCGGCGGACGCGGCGTACCCGCCACCCCGTTCCTTCGGCGGCCTCGCGGACCGGGGCGTCCTGCAGGGACTCCCCCTGCTCCACGTGTCCGCCCACGATGTCCCAGCAGCTGGGGAAGAGACTTGCGGTCGGGCGCGCTTCCGGGCGAAGACCCCGCCGTCCCCGTCGATGATCACCGCACTCGCCGTCCACAGCTCGCCCTCGGCCGGGCGCGGAAGACCGACGCCCGGATCCACGATCAGTTCTGCCATGCCCTCGACCCAGCGGCGTCCGCATAGCGAACTTCGTGTGCTTCTTTCGGACATTCGTGGCTCAGACCTGCCCGTTCCGTTGACTGGCTCAACCATCGCTGTGAGTCTGTGCGGCGCTCCGACATGCACATGCCATGTCAATCCCTGTGTGGCTCACCCCACAGCCACCTCCCGGAGGAGACCAGGTGAAACGAAGATTCGCCGTGGCGAGTGTCTCGCTCGCTGTCGTGCTGGGCTGCGGAACACTCCCCGCCGTGGCCGCCGACTCCGTACCCACCACGGACGCGGTCGCCGCACCCGATGCCGTCGCCGCACCCGATGTCGACGTCAGCAAAGTGAGGGCGCATCTCAACGAGCTGAGCGCCATCGCCGGGCGGAACGGCGGGAACCGCCGCTCCACCGGACAGGGCTACGACGACTCCGTCGCCTATGTGAAGGGCAAGCTCCAGGCGGCCGGCTACACCGTCACCGAGCAGCCGTGCACCTCCGGCTGCACCAGCGGGGCCGGGCCCAATCTGATCGCCGAATGGCCGGGGGGCGACGCCAACAACGTCATCATGTTCGGCGCCCACCTCGACGGTGTCTCCGCCGGGCCCGGCATGAACGACAACGGCTCGGGTTCCGCCGCCCTGCTCGAGAACGCCCTGACACTGGCCCAGCAGAACCCGGCCATGCGCAACCGGGTCCGCTTCACCTGGTGGACCGACGAGGAGCAAGGCCTCAACGGGTCCGACTTCTACGTGCGTTCACTGTCCTCGAGCGAGCGCTCGAGGATCAAGGCGTACTACAACTTCGACATGGTCGCCTCCACCAACGGCGGCTACTTCATCAACCACATCACCTCCTCGGCCGCCGCCCCGATGAAGGCGTACTGGGACTCGCTGGGCCTCCAGCCCGAGGAGAACACCGAGGGCGCCGGACGCAGCGACGACTACTCCTTCGAGCAGTACGGCATCCCGACCTCCGGCTACGCCATGGGCGCCAGTGCCCGCAAGACCTCCGCGCAGGCCGCCAAGTGGGGCGGGACCTCCGGGTCCGCGTACGACCCCTGCTACCACCGGTCCTGCGACACCCTCACCAACATCAACGCCACCGGTCTCGACCGCGCGGCCGACGGCATCGCGTACACCCTCTGGCAGCGGGCCGTGGACACCGGCACCGGCGGCCAGTGCGACACCGCCGGCGCGGTCGGCAACGGCGGGTTCGAGAGCGGCACCTCGCCGTGGACCGGCAACACCGGCGTCATCGGCGCCCACTCGGGCCAGTCGGCGCACAGCGGGACCCGGTTCGCCTGGCTCGCCGGGAACGGGTCCACGAGTACCGAGTCGATCAGCCAGACGGTGACCATACCTGCCGGGTGCTCCCAGGCGTCACTGAACTACTGGCTGCACATCGACACCGACGAGTCCGGCTCGCGCGCCTACGACAGGTTCACCGTGAAGGCAGGCGGCACCACGCTCGCCACGCTGTCCAACGTGAACGCCGGCAGCGGCTATGTACAGCGGTCGGTCGATCTGTCCGCGTACGCGGGGCAGACGGTCACCCTGACGTTCACCGCGACCGAGGACTACAGCCTGCAGACCGGCTTCGTCCTGGACGACGTGACCCTGCACAACGGCTGACCTCCCCCCACGGGTGCTCCGCCCCGCCGCGCTTCCCGCGCGGCGGGGCGGAGGGCGCTCGCGGGAATACGCTCGTCCGGGACGGCTGCTGTGCATCTTCGGAGGTACGACGATGACGACCACGGACGACGACCGGAACTATCGCATCGAGCACGACTCCATGGGAGAGGTGAGGGTCCCCGCCGATGCCAAGTGGCGCGCGCAGACCCAGCGCGCCGTGGAGAACTTCCCGGTCTCCGGGCAGCGCCTGGAGCGCGCCCACATCGAGGCACTGGCCCGGATCAAGGGCGCCGCCGCCAGGGTGAACGCCCGGCTCGGGGTGCTGGACAAGGACATCGCCGAGGCGATCCAGGAGGCGGCCGGCGAGGTCGCCGAGGGCCGGTGGGACGAGCACTTTCCCGTCGACGTGTTCCAGACCGGCTCCGGAACGTCGTCCAACATGAACACCAACGAGGTTCTCGCCACCCTCGCCACCGAGCGGCTGGGGCGGGACGTGCACCCCAACGACCACGTCAACGCCTCGCAGTCGTCCAACGACGTGTTCCCCTCGTCCCTGCACATCGCGGCCACCGCGGCCGTCACCCGCGATCTGATCCCGGCCCTCGAGCACCTCGCGGCCTCCCTCGAGAGGAAGGCCGAGGAGTTCGCCGACGTGGTGAAGTCCGGGCGGACCCACCTGATGGACGCCACGCCGGTGACCCTCGGTCAGGAGTTCGGCGGCTACGCGGCCCAGATGCGGTACGGGATCGAGCGGCTGAACGCCTCCCTGCCGCGCCTCGCGGAGCTGCCGCTGGGCGGAACCGCCGTCGGCACCGGCATCAACACCCCGCCGGGGTTCTCCGCCGCCGTCATCGAGGAGGTCGCCCGCGCGACCGGGCTGCCGCTGACCGAGGCGCGCGACCACTTCGAGGCGCAGGGTGCCCGGGACGGTGTCGTGGAGACCAGCGGCCAGCTGCGGACCATCGCCGTCGGGCTGACGAAGATCGCGAATGATCTGCGGTGGATGGCGTCGGGCCCCCGTACCGGCCTCGCCGAGATCAGCCTCCCCGATCTCCAGCCCGGCTCCTCGATCATGCCCGGCAAGGTCAACCCGGTGATCCCGGAGGCCGTGCTGATGGTCTGTGCGCAGGTCACCGGCAACGACGCGACCGTGGCCGCCGCCGGCGCCTCGGGCAACTTCGAGCTCAACGTGATGCTTCCGGTCATCGCCAAGAACGTGCTGGAGTCGGTGCGGCTGCTCGCCAACGTCTCCCGGCTGCTCGCCGACCGCACGGTCGACGGCATCGTCGCCGACCGCGAGCGGGCCCGGGAGTACGCCGAGTCCTCGCCGTCCGTGGTGACCCCGCTCAACAAGTACATCGGCTACGAGGAGGCCGCCAAGGTCGCCAAGAAGTCCCTCGCGGAGCGGAAGACCATCCGGCAGGTGGTCCTGGAGGGCGGCTACGTCGAGCGCGGCGACCTCACCGTCGGACAGCTCGACGAGGCCCTGGATGTCCTGCGGATGACGCGCCCGTGAAAACCCCACGCCGGAGGTGAACCGTGGCGGCGGCCGAAGCGTCGTGTGCCCGGGGGACCTTAATATCTGCGCGTGAGTCACCCACCGCTGAGACGGAGGGTTCCCGGACCCGAGGTTGCGGTCCCGCGCGAAACCGTCCCCCGGCCCAGGGCGGAAAGACGCCGCCCCGGGCCGGGAACCCCCTCGAAAGGAGGCCGATGACAGAGAGCGGAACAGCGAACGGCGCGCGCCGGAAGGACGCGGGCGGCCCGGCCGGCCGCTGGGCGCCGGGAACACAGATCCTGTGGCGTTACCGGGAGAACAACGGGGCACGCATCCACATCGCGCGCCCCGTCACGGTCGTACACGACGACGCGGAGCTGCTCGCCGTGTGGATGGCGCCCGGCACCGAGTGTGTGAAACCGGTGCTCGCCGACGGCACGCCCGTGCACCAGGAGCCGCTCGGTACCCGGTACACCAAGCCGCGCACGGTGACGCGGGGCCGCTGGCTCGGCACCGGAGTGCTGAAGCTGGCCCGGCCGGGCGATCCCTGGTCGGTGTGGCTCTTCTGGAACCCGGACTGGCGGTTCAAGAACTGGTACGTGAACCTGGAGGAGCCCCTGGCCCGCTGGCCGGGCGGGGTGGACTCCGAGGACCATTTCCTGGACATCTCCGTGCACCCGGACCGCGACTGGTACTGGCGGGACGAGGACGAGTTCGCACAGGCCCAGCGGGACGGGCTGGTGGACTCCGCACTGGCCGAGCGGGTGCGGGAGGCCGGGCGGGCCGCGGTGGAGGTGATCGGCTCCTGGGGGCCGCCGTTCTCGCAGGGCTGGGAGAACTGGCGCCCGGATCCGTCCTGGACGGTACCGTCACTGCCACAGGACTGGGACCGCACTCCGGCGCATGTGTCCTCGTGAGACCCTTGCTGCGCCCCCGGGCGGGAAACGTAGGATCGTCGTCCGCAAGGGCGCGGGGCAACAACCACCGGAGCGCGCGCCGGGCTTGACCAAACGTCACCGAGGGGCGGCAGGACGTGAGCGAGGGGTACGGAAACACCGGTACCGGCCTGGAACGGCCGATCGGCGGAGCGGCAACAACCTCTGACCACACGCGAAATCCGTTCCGGGGGCAACCGTTCCGGGTATCGGAGTTTCGGCGGGACGAACCGCGCGCACGGCGTGCGCCGGACGGATGGACTCGACACGCGTGACGGAGCAGCCGACCTCCTTCGAGCGCCCGCAGCCGGGCGTGGACCCCGCGGATCCCCGCGGGGCGCTCCTGCGTACCCCGTCACCGGCCCGTGTGCCGGGCACGGGGGCCGCCTTACCGGTACAGGGAGGCTCCGGCGATGAGCCGCCCGGGACCTCGAGGTCGCCGGGAGCCGCGTCGCCGGAGACGGTGACGCCGGGCGGCGGTCAGGATCCGGCGGGCGAACCAGGCTCCGAGCACTCCCAGCCGGGCGCCGGCCAGGGCTCCGGACCGGACACGCACCGGCCGCGTCCCGTGCCCGAGGGCATCCCGCTGCAGCCGGCCGCGGGCCAGGACCGGCCGGAGCAGTCACCGGACGGCAGGGAGCGCCGCACCGGGCAGGTCACGCAGCCGGGGCGGCCGACGCCCATGCGGCGGGACGGCGACCGGCTGCGGTTCGTCGGTGCGGCGACCCGGCGGATCGCCCGCGGTATCGACCTGGACGAGATCGTGATGGGGCTGTGCCGGGCCACCGTGCCCACCTTCTCCGACGCGATCCTCGTCTATCTGCGCGACCCGCTGCCGGTCGGCGACGAGCGGCCCACCGGCCCGCTGGTGCTGCGGCTGCGCCGCACCGACCGGATCCCCGCCGAGCGGG
This sequence comes from Streptomyces sp. NPDC031365, assembly GCF_055569765.1. NCBI lineage: Bacteria > Bacillati > Actinomycetota > Actinomycetes > Kitasatosporales > Streptomycetaceae > Streptomyces > Streptomyces sp. NPDC031365. Next base: position 10,615 of record NZ_JBVIIM010000049.1, read on the forward strand.
ACACCGAGGGCGGGTTCACGCCGGCCGCCCCTCCCGAACCGTCCGAGCTGGACTCGGTCGGCGCGGAGTTGTGCACGGTGCGGCCCGGCAGCGCGCTCGCCGAGGTGCTGCGCGGTGTCCGGCCGGTCTTCACGGACGCGCCGGCCGCGCGGGCCGCGCTGCCCGAACTCCTCGGTGAGGACGGCGCGTCCGCCGTGCCGGACGGGCAGCGGGCGATCCTCGCGCCGCTGCGCGGCCGGCGCCGGGTGATCGGCGCGGCCCTGTTCCTGCGGCGCCCGGAGCGCATCCCGTTCGAGGCCGACGACCTGCTGGTCGCCGCCCAGCTCGCCACGCACAGCGCCCTCGGCATCGACAAGGCGGTGCTGTACGGGCGGGAGGCGTACATCGCGGACGAGTTGCAGCGCACGATGCTGCCGGAGACCCTGCCGCGCTGCACCGGCGTACGGCTGGCGTCGCGGTATCTGCCGGCCGCGGAGACCGCGCGGGTCGGCGGCGACTGGTACGACGCGATCCCGCTGCCGGGCAGCCGGGTGGCGCTGGTGGTCGGGGACGTCATGGGTCACTCCATGACGTCGGCGGCGATCATGGGCCAGCTGCGTACCACCGCGCAGACCCTGGCCGGCCTCGATCTGCCGCCGCAGGAGGTGCTGCACCATCTCGACGAGCAGGCGCAGCGACTCGGCGTGGACCGCATGGCGACCTGTCTGTACGCGGTGTACGACCCGGTATCGCACCGCATCACCATCGCCAACGCCGGTCACCCGCCGCCCATCCTGCTGGAGCTGGGCGGCCGGGCGGAGGTGCTGCGGGTGCCCGCGGGCGCCCCGATCGGCGTGGGCGGGGTGGACTTCGAGGCCGTGGAGCTGGACGCGCCCGCCGGGGCGACGCTGCTGCTCTACACCGACGGCCTGGTGGAGTCCCGGCTGCGGGACGTGTGGACCGGTATCGAGCAGCTGCGCGAGAAGCTCGCCGCGACCGCCCAGCTGACCGGCCCGGACCATCCGCCGCCGCTGGAGGCGCTGTGCGACGAGGTGCTCGACATGCTCGGTCCGGGCGACCGGGACGACGACATCGCGCTGCTCGCCGCCCGTTTCGACGGGATCGCGCCGAGCGACGTGGCGTACTGGTTCCTGGAGCCGGAGGACGCGGCCCCCGGCCGGGCCCGCCGCCTCGCCCGGCGGGCACTGTCCCGCTGGGGCATGGAGGACATGAGCGACTCCGTCGAGCTGCTGGTCAGCGAGGTGGTGACGAACGCGGTGCGGTACGCCACGCGGCCGGTCACGCTGCGGCTGCTGCGCACGGACGTGCTGCGGTGCGAGGTCGGTGACGACGTGCCGCAGCTGCCGCGGCTCCGGCAGGCGCGCGCCACGGACGAGGGCGGGCGCGGTCTGTACCTGGTGAACCGGCTGGCCCGGCGCTGGGGCGCGACCCGGCTGAGCACGGGCAAGGTGGTGTGGTTCGAGCTGAACCACGGCTGAACCACGGCTGAGCGGTCGTACACGCCGTCGTACGGCGGGAGGGGGGGGGGGGGGGGGGGGGGGGGGGGGGGGGGGGGGGGGGGGGGGGGGGGGGGGGGGGAGGAGAGAGGGGAGCCACGGAGGGTTTGGCGTG
>NZ_JBVIIM010000049.1:12235-32690 GCF_055569765.1 Streptomyces sp. NPDC031365
AAAGGGGAGGGGGGTGGTGTTGGGATGGAAACAAAGCAGACACCACAGGGAGGGGGTGGCACCCTGGGGGGGGGGGGGGGGGCCGCCCCGGCCGCCCCCCCCCCCCCCCCCTCCCGCGTGCCGTCTACTGGTCGGCCCCGAACTGCGGGTCGTCCGGGTCGTCCGGGTCTCCGGGGATGCCGAAGGTCGGCGAGTTCGAGGGCGTCTTCGTCGGCGCCTCGGACGTCGGTGGCCCGGAGGTCGGCGGCTCGGAGGTCGGCGGCGCGGTGGTGGTCTCGGGCGGCTCCTGGGTGGTGGGCTCCTGGCTCGTCGGCTCCTGGCTCGGTGTCTTCGAGGGCGACTGGGTGGCCGAGGGCCTCCGGGTCGGCTGCACGCCCGAGCCCTGCCTGGTGTCCAGGTCGAACTTGCTGACCTCGTCCATGACGCCGAAGGTGTACGCGGCCCAGATCTCGGCGGGGAAGCCACCGCCGTTGACGCGGAAGTCGACGCCGCCGGCCTTGTACATCGGCACCTGCTTGTGCGGCGGCTCGTCGTCCTCGCCGAACAGGCCGACGGAGGTGACCAGTTCGGGCGTGTAGCCGGTGAACCAGGCCGACTTGTTGTTGTCGGAGGTACCCGTCTTGCCGGCGACCTGCTGGCCGTCGCGCAGCGGGTTGTCCTTCACGGACACCCGAGCCGTACCGTCGTCGACCACGCCGGTGAGCACGGAGGTCACCGTGTCGGCCGCCTCGCGGCTGATGACCCGCTCGCCGACCGGGTCGGGGAACTCGATCGTGCGGTCGTTGTGCTCGGCCGACTTCACGACGGCCGGGTCGACCTTCTTGCCGTGGTTGGCGAGGGTGGCGTAGACGCCCGCCATCTCCAGCGGGCTCGCGCCCATACTGCCCAGGGTCTGCGCGGGCACGGGGGGCATGCCCTCGGTCTCCATGCCGAGTTCGCCCGCGGTCTCGACCACCTCGGTCATGCCGACGTCGATGCCCATCTGCGCGAAGACGGAGTTGACGGACCTGTTCATCGCCTCCTGGACGGTGATGTCGCCGTAACTCCGGTCGTCCTCGTTGGGCGGCGCGAAGCCGACCTCCTTGCCGCCGTCCATCACGGGACGCTTGCTCGTGCCGTCGTAGATCGTGTCGGCCGTGATGGGCACGTCGTCCTGGGTCTCGGCGGCCTGGTCCACGGCGGCGGCGAGGATGATCGGCTTGAAGGTGGAGGCCGGCTGGTAGTCCTCGCGGGTGGCGTTGTTGGTGAAGTGCTTCACGTAGTCCACGCCGCCGTACATCGCCACGACCGCGCCCGTCTTCGGGTCCACGGAGACGCCACCGGCCTGGACGTCTGCGTCGACCTCGCGCTTGTCCGGGTCGAGCTTGCCGGTGAGCCTGGTCTTGACCGCCTTCTCCAGCGCGGCCTGCTTCTTCTTGTCGATGTTGAGCGTGATGGTGTAGCCACCGAGGTCGACCAGGGCCTTGGCCTGCTCCATGTCCTCGGCGGCCCCCTGGGCGACGAGCTGCTGCTTGAGCGCGTTGTTGGCCGCCTCGACCAGGTATCCCCGCTGGCCCTCCAGCCCTGGGGCCGCCTTGGGCTCCTTGGGGACGGGGAACTCCATGCCCTGACGGTCGGAGCCGCTCAGCCACTTCTGCTCGACCATGTTGTCCAGGACGTAGTTCCACCGCTCCTGGACGAGCTTCTTGCCGTTCTCACTGGCGGCCGCCCAGTCGTACTGGCTCGGCGCCTGGAGCAGGGCGGCGAGGTACGCCCCCTGCTCGACCGTCAGGTCCTCGGCGTCGACGTGGTAGTACGCCTGCGCGGCGGCCTGGATGCCGTAGGCGCCGCGGCCGTAGTAGCTGGTGTTGATGTAGCCGGCCAGGATGTAGTCCTTGGGCTTCTCCCGGTCCAGCTTCAGGGAGATGACGAGTTCCTTCATCTTGCGGGTGACGGTCTGGTCCTGCGTGAGGTAGTAGTTCTTCACGTACTGCTGGGTGATCGTCGAACCGCCCTGGGCGCCCTTGCCGGAGAGGGTGTTGAGCAGACCGCGCGTGGTGCCCTTGATGTCGACGCCGGAGTCCTTGTAGAAGGTCTTGTTCTCGGCGGCGACGAAGGTGCGCTGGACGTCCTTGGGGATCTTGGCCAGGTCGACGATGTCCCGGTTGTAGCCCCTGCGGGCCATGATCGAGCCGTCGCTGTACTTGTAGACGTTGCCCTGCAGTTCGGCGTCGGCGTTCCCCTCGGGGATGTCGATCACCATGTACAGCACGATGAAGGCGCCCATGCCGAGCAGGCAGAGGCCGAAGAAGGTGCCGACGATCTTCTTCCAGGTGAAGAGCCTGCGTATGCCGCTGCGGCCGGTCGCGCCCGACGAACGGCCGCCCCTGGGTGCCGCACGGCGTCCGCCGCGCTGTCGTGCGCGTCTTTCTTCCGCTCGTCCCATACGCCCGTTCCGCTCCGCTTCGTTCATGTGTGCTCGACCGCCACACAGGTTCGCCGCTCAGGTCAGCTCAGAAAGTTAACACCGGGAGCTATGACAAAGGGCTGCTGATGCGGTCGTTACGGACGTGACAATCAGCACCCGCCTCAAAGGAACCGACGTACGAGAGGCGCGCGAGGTTGCCGCGATGGGCTAAAGTGATATCACTTAGCTAGACACACGCTAGCCGCGCTGCGCCCCGCGCAGAGGCGCCGAGAGACGGGGGATCACCCATGACCACACACGACACGCAGGTCACGGCCGATGTGCCCGAGATGCCGGCCCCGCGCGTGCGGGAGGTACCGGCGCACAGCATCGGCGGTGGGCTGGCGCTGGTTCTCGGACTGGCCGGGCTGCTCATCGGCGTGGCGCTGATCGTCACGGCCACGGCGGTCACCGCGACCGGCGCCAAGGCGGCCCTGATCGTCTGCGGCGTCCTGGTCGCGATCGCCGCGTTCCTCGCGATGTGCGGGCTGAACATGGTGGCGCCGGGCGAGGCCCGGGTGGTGCAGCTCTTCGGCCGCTACCGGGGCACGATCCGCCAGGACGGCCTGCGGTGGGTGAACCCCTTCACCTCGCGCACCAAGATCTCCACCCGCGTGCGCAACCACGAGACCGCCGTACTGAAGGTGAACGACGCCTACGGCAACCCGATCGAGCTGGCCGCGGTCGTGGTGTGGCGGGTCGAGGACACCGCGCAGGCCACCTTCGAGGTGGACGACTACATCGAGTTCGTCTCCACCCAGACCGAGGCGGCCGTCCGGCACATCGCCATCGAGTACCCCTACGACGCCCACGACGAGGACGGCCTGTCGCTGCGCGGCAACGCCGAGGAGATCACCGAGAAGCTCGCCGTCGAACTGCGCGCACGGGTGGACGCGGCCGGTGTGCAGATCATCGAGTCCCGCTTCACGCACCTCGCGTACGCCCCCGAGATCGCCTCGGCGATGCTCCAGCGGCAGCAGGCCGGCGCGGTCGTGGCAGCGCGGCAGCAGATCGTGGAGGGCGCCGTGGGCATGGTCGAGTCGGCGCTGGCACGGATCCAGGAGCAGGACATCGTGGAGCTCGACCCGGAGCGGAAGGCGGCGATGGTGTCCAACCTGATGGTGGTGCTGTGCGGTGACCGCTCCGCGCAGCCGGTCCTCAACACCGGGACGCTCTACCAGTGACGGCCGCGTCCGGGGGCTCGGCCCCACAGGGTCGGCCGCAGCGCAAGCAGGTGCTGCTGCGGCTCGACCCGTCGGTGTACGAGGCGCTGGCGCGCTGGGCGAACGACGAGCTGCGCTCGGCGAACGCGCAGATCGAGTTCCTGCTGCGGCGCGCCCTCGCGGAGGCGGGGCGGCTGCCCGGCGAGACGGGGCCGCTGCCCCGCCGGGGGCGACCGCCCGGGGGCGGAGCCCCCAGGCCCCCGTCCGCCTGAACGGCGGCGGCACGAGGGCTGCCCCACCTCGGTAGCAGAACCGTGACATGGGGCTCCCACCTGCAGGTCCGTACACCCCGCCACGCTCTACACACCGGGCGTATACATACGGCGTATACACGGTGTGTAGAGTGCTCCGCATGTCCATTGGTCACACCCTCCTGGGGCTCCTGGAGTCCGGCCCGCGTCATGGTTACGACCTGAAGCGGGCCTTCGACGAGAAGTTCGGTCACGACCGGCCGCTGCACTACGGCCAGGTCTACTCGACGATGTCCCGCCTGCTGAAGAACGGGCTCGTCGAAGTCGACGGCATCGAGGCCGGCGGCGGCCCCGAGCGCAAGCGGTACGCGATCACCGAGGCCGGCATCACCGATGTCGAGCGCTGGCTCGCCACGCCGGAGAAGCCGGAGCCGTACCTTCAGTCGACGCTCTACACCAAGGTCGTCCTGGCGCTGCTCACCAGCCGCGACGCGGCCGACGTCCTGGACACGCAGCGCTCGGAGCATCTGCGCGGCATGCGGATCCTCACCGACCGCAAGCGCACGGGCGATCTCGCCGACCAGCTCATCTGCGACCACGCCCTGTTCCATCTCGAGGCCGATCTGCGCTGGCTGGAGCTGACCGCGGCGCGTCTCGACAAGCTCCGTGAGGCGGTGGCCCGATGACCACGACCCCTCCCCCCGGTTCCCTGCTCGTCGCACGGGACCTGCGCAAGGTCTACGGACCGACCACCGCGCTCGACGGCGCCGGCTTCTCCATCCACCCGGGCGAGGTAGTCGCCGTGATGGGGCCCTCCGGTTCGGGCAAGTCGACGCTGCTGCACTGCCTCGCCGGGATCGTCACCCCCGACTCCGGCTCGATCACGTACAACGGGCGTGAGCTGACCGCCATGAGCGACGGCGAGCGCAGCGCGCTGCGGCGCTCGGAGTTCGGCTTCGTCTTCCAGTTCGGGCAGCTCGTACCGGAGCTCACCTGCGTGGAGAACGTCGCCCTGCCGCTGCGGCTGAACGGCAGGCCCCGCAAGGAGGCCGAGCGGGCCGCGCTGACCTGGATGGAGCGCCTGGAGGTCGACGACGTCCGCAAGAAGCGTCCCGGCGAGGTGTCCGGCGGCCAGGGGCAGCGGGTCGCCGTGGCCCGCGCGCTGGTCACCGACCCGCGGCTGCTGTTCGCGGACGAACCGACCGGCGCGCTGGACTCCCTCAACGGCGAGCGCGTGATGGAACTCCTCACCGACGCCGCCCGGTCCTCCAACGCCGCCGTCGTGCTCGTCACCCACGAGGCGCGGGTGGCCGCGTACTCCGACCGCGAGATCGTCGTGCGGGACGGCAAGGCCCGGGACATGGAGCGCGTCGTATGAGTGCGCGGCAGTGGGCGCGGGATCTCGGCATGGGGCTCCGGTTCGCCTTCGCCGGGGGACGCGAGGGCTGGACCCGGGCGCTGCTCACCGCCGTCGGGGTCGGGCTGGGGGTGGCACTGCTGCTGCTCACCACCGCCCTGCCCGGCGCGCTGGAGGAACGCCACCGGCGGGAGGAGGCGCGGCTCAACTTCACCTACGGCGAGCAGATGAAGCGCGCCGACGACACCCTGATGACCGCGGACACCAACACGGAGTTCGACGGCCGGGACATCCGCGGCCGGCTGCTGGAGCCGGAGGGCGACAAGGCCCCCCCGCCCCCCGGACTGCGGGAGTTCCCGGCGCCGGGCGACATGCTGGTCTCCCCCGCGCTGAAGGAACTCCTCGACTCCGACGGCGGTGAACTGCTGCGGGAGCGGCTGCCGTACGACGTCGTGGGGACGATCGGCGAGCAGGGACTGATCGGCTCGCAGGAACTCGCCTACTACGCGGGGGCCGAGAACCTCGCGGAACGGATCGGCGACGGTCAGGTCGGCCGTATCGACTCCTACGGGGACCCCAACCCGGTGCAGGAGCAGTCGGACCCGGTCCTCATGCTGCTGATCCTGGTCGTCTTCGTGGTGCTGCTGATGCCGGTCGCCGTGTTCATCGCCGCGGCCGTACGGTTCGGCGGAGAACGGCGGGACCGCAGGCTGGCCGCGCTGCGGCTGGTCGGCTCCGACGGCGGGATGACCCGGCGGATCGCCGCGGGAGAGGCGCTCGGCGGGGCGCTGCTGGGGCTGGTGTTCGGCACCGGGTTCTTCCTGGCGGGACGGGAGTTCGCGGCGTCCGTCGAGGTGTTCCGGATCAGTGTCTTCCCGAGCTATCTGAACCCCTCACCGCTGCTCGCGCTGCTCGTCGCGGTGGCGGTTCCGGCGGCCGCGGTGCTGGTGACCCTGCTGGCGCTGCGCGGGGTGGTCATCGAGCCGCTGGGCGTGGTGCGCACCACGCGGCCGGCCCGCCGCCGGCTGTGGTGGCGGCTGCTGGTGCCGCTGGCCGGGGTCGGCATGCTGGCCCCCATGCTCGGACAGGGCAAGGAGAACGGGGAGTTCAACGAGTACCTCGTCGCCGGCGGTGTCATCTGCCTGCTCGTCGGCGTCACCGCGCTGCTGCCATGGATCATGGAAACGGCCGTCGCCCGGCTCGGCTCGGGCAGCGTCTCGTGGCAACTGGCCGTCCGCCGGTTGCAGCTGAGCAGTGGCACGGCGGCCCGCATGGTCAACGGCATCGCCGTGGCCGTGGCCGGCGCCATCGCGCTGCAGATGCTGTTCGCCGGCGTGGAGAGCGACTACACCGAGGCCACCGGCTTCGACGTGTCACAGACGCAGATGCAGGTCAGCGTGCCGGAGGGTGCCGAAGTCGCCGCGGCCACCGCGAAGCTCGGGGAGACCAAGGGTGTCCGCGAGGTCTACGCGCTGTCGAAGGGGTACTCCGGCGACCGGCCCTGGTCCCAGAACCCGGAGCGCACCGCCGAGATCACCGTCGGTGGCTGCGCGGCCCTGCGCAAGGTGGCGAAGCTGCCCTCGTGCACGGACGGCGACGTGTTCGCGGTCCGGGGCGGTGAGCACGACCCGGACACCCCGTCCCTGAGCCGGCCGGGCCAGGAGCTGCACCTGGAGACGTCCTCGGGCGGCCCGAAGCCGAAGGAGGTCGTGTGGACCCTCCCCGGGACGGTGAAGCAGGCCGACTCCGTCAAGGCCCCGACCGGGACCAGGCACGGCGGCTTCCTGCTGACGCCGGGCGCGATGTCCGCGGACCTGGCGGAAGCGGTCCACGGCCAGGTGTACCTGTCCCTCGACGAATCCGTGCCGTACGCCGTCGAGCACGTGCGGAACACGGCTGCCGCGATCGACCCGCTCGCCTACCCGATGACGTGGTACGCGACCGAGCGTTCCAAGCGCTACGACACCATCCGCACGGGCCTGTTCGTCGGTGCCGCGGCCGTCCTGGCACTGATCGGGGCGAGCCTGCTGGTCTCCCAGCTGGAGCAGCTGCGCGAACGCCGCAAGCTGCTGGCCGCCCTGGTCGCCTTCGGCACCCGGCGGCGCACGCTGAGCCTGTCGGTGCTGTGGCAGACGGCGATCCCGGTCGGCCTGGGCCTGCTGCTGGCCTCGGTGGTGGGCATGACCCTGGGAGCCGTGCTGCTGCGGATGACGTCGGCACAGATCCGCGTGGACTGGTCGAGTCTCGCCCAGATGAACGGCATCGGCGCGGGCGTCGTCCTGGTGGTGACGCTGCTGAGCCTGCCGCCGCTGCTGCGCATGATGCGCCCGGACGGGCTGCGCACGGAGTAGCCCCGGCGCGGACGGCGGGGCGCCCGGCACCGGGTTCTTCCGGTGGCCGGGCACCCGGCACCGGGACGTCCGATGCCGGCACGTCGGTGCCGGCACGTCGGTGCCGGCACGTCGGATGCCGCGACGCCCGGGTTGCGGAGCGCCCAGCACCGGGTCGCTCGGTGCCGGGTCGCTCGGTGCCGGGACCTCAGGCGGCGGGGGACTCCGGGACTCTAGGACTCCGGGAACCTCCGGGACTCCGGAACTCTAGGACTCCGGGAACCTCCGGGACTCCGGAACTCTAGGACTCCGGGACTCTAGGACTCCGGGAACCTCCGGAACTCCGGGACTCCGGGACTCCGGGGACGGGATGTTCGGCGTCGGGGTGTTCAGTTCCCCACCGTCCGTACCGGCAGGTCCCGCAGGGCCTCGCGCAGGGCCGCCGCCAGTTGCTCGTACTCCGCCGCCCTCGCCGCGCCCGTGCGCATGGCGAGGGCGATGCGGCGGCTGGGGGCCGGGTCGGTGAAGCAGCCGGTGCGCAGGCGGCCGGCGCGGGCGGTCTCGACGTCGACCGCGGTGCGCGGCAGCAGCGTCACCCCGAGGCCGCCCGCCACCAGTTGCACCAGTGTGGACAGGCCGGCCGCCGTGGTGGTGGCCGCGACTCCCGCGCGGCCGGCCTCGCGGCAGATGTCCAGGGCCTGGTCGCGCAGGCAGTGCCCCTCGTCCAGCAGGAGCAGGTTCAGTTCGCGCAGCACCTCGCGGGGTATGCCCTGCCGGCCGCCGAGCCAGTGGTCGAGCGGTGTGACCAGGACGAAGTCCTCGTCGAACAGGGGAAGTTCGGTCACTCCCGGTACACCGAGCGGAACGGCGAGCAGGAGCAGGTCCAGTCGGCCGCGGGCCAGGCCGTCCAGCAGGTTGGCGGTCTGCTCCTCGTGCACCTGGAGGTCGAGCAGCGGATAGCGGTCGCGGACCAGCCGCAGCACGGTGGGCAGCACATACGGCGCCACCGTGGGGATCACCCCGAGGCGCAGCGTCCCGGTGAAGGGCGCCCGCAGGGCGTCGGCCTCCTCCATCAGCGCCCCGACCTCCGCCAGTACGGCCCGGGCGCGGACGGCGAGCCGCTCACCCGCCGGTGAGAGCAGCACCTTGCGCGTCGTACGCTCCACGAGGGTGACACCGAGCGTCTCCTCCAGCGTCGACACGGCTCCCGAAAGCGCGGGCTGGCTCATCCCCGTCGCCGCCGCGGCGTCCCGGAAGTGCAGATGCTCGGCCACCGCGGCGAACGCCCGCAGTTGCGCGAGGGTCGGCTGCCGACGTCTGTTACCCACAGTCACTGATAGCTTCCTCCGATCAACACGACCGAGTGTAGCTATTTCACGAATCAATCCTGCCTGTGCCAACATCAACAAGGTCCAACCCATGGGAAAAGCCCGCGATCCGGGTGTTTCCTCGCTGCAAGGAGAGTCTGTGCTCACTGTCGGTGACAAGTTCCCCGAGTTCGAACTGACCGCCTGCGTCTCGCTGGAGAAGGGCAAGGAGTTCGAGACGATCGACCACAAGACCTACGAAGGCAAGTGGAAGGTCGTGTTCGCGTGGCCCAAGGACTTCACCTTCGTGTGCCCGACCGAGATCGCCGCGTTCGGCAAGCTGAACGACGAGTTCGCCGACCGTGACGCCCAGGTCCTCGGTTTCTCCGGTGACTCGGAGTTCGTCCACCACGCCTGGCGCAAGGACCACGACGACCTGCGCGACCTGCCGTTCCCGATGATGGCGGACTCCCGGCACGAGCTGATGCGCGACCTCGGCATCGAGGGCGAGGACGGCTTCGCCAAGCGCGCCGTGTTCATCGTGGACCAGAACAACGAGATCCAGTTCACCATGGTGACCGCCGGCTCCGTCGGCCGTAACCCCAAGGAGGTCCTGCGGGTGCTGGACGCCCTGCAGACCGACGAGCTCTGCCCGTGCAACTGGAGCAAGGGCGACGAGACCCTTGACCCGGTCGCGCTGCTGTCCGGGGAGTGATCTGAGATGTCCCTCGATTCCCTGAAGTCCCGTATACCGGACTACGCCAAGGACCTGAAGCTCAACCTGGGCTCGGTCATCGGCAACTCGGACCTGCCGCCGCAGCAGCTGTGGGGAACCGTGCTGTCGACGGCGATCGCCTCGCGCTCGGCCGTCGTGCTGCGCGAGCTGGAGCCGGAGGCGAAGGCCAACCTGTCGCCGGAGGCGTACACGGCCGCGAAAGCCGCTGCCGCGGTGATGGCGATGAACAACGTGTTCTACCGCACGCGTCATCTGCTGTCGGACCACGAGTACGGCAACCTGCGGGCCGGTCTGCGGATGAACGTCATCGGCAACCCGGGCGTCGACAAGGTCGACTTCGAGTTCTGGTCCTTCGCGGTCTCCGCGATCAACGGCTGCGGCATGTGCCTCGACTCCCACGAGCAGGTGCTGCGCAAGGCCGGCGTGGAGCGCGAGGCCGTCCAGGAGGCGTTCAAGATCGCCGCGGTGGTCCAGGCGGTCGCCGCGACGCTCGACGCGGAAGCGGTGCTCGCGGAGTAGCTCCGCCGGCATTCCCACACATGGGGCCCGTCCACCTCCCCGGGTGAACGGGCCCACACGCTTCCCCTGGTCCCCGGGCACACCCTCCGCCCCGCCCCGGCCCTCCGCCCTCCGCCTCCGCCCTCCGCCTCCGCTCTCCGCTCTCCGCTCTCCGCCCTCCGCCTCCGCTCTCCGCCTCCGCTCTCCGCCCTCCGCCTCCGCTCTCCGCTCTCCGCGGGCAGTCGTGCCGCAGGGCGGCACGGGTGGGCGCGAGGGCACCTCGCTTGCGCCGGGTTGCGCAGTCACCCCCGGCCCGCATCAACACCGTTTCGCTCACGGCGCCGGCCAGGTGCCGCCGCGCCCACCCCTGCCGCCCCAGCGGCACGACTGCCCGCAGCTAGGGGGCGCGGGCATCAGCCCGCAGTTGGGCGGGGAGCCCGTCCGCAGTTGGGCGGGTGGGGGCGGGCGCCGGCGCGTAGTCAGGGGTGGGGCGGCGTACGGCCGGTGCTGCGGCGGATGGCGGATGGCGGGTGCCCCGGCGGATGGCGGGCGGCCCTACTTCTCGTCGGGGTCGGCTGTCTGCCGGTCAGGGGTGTCAGGTACCGCCGGCGCCCCAGGCAGCGGAGCGTCCGGCGCGGACAAGGCTGTGGCGCCCCGGGGCCGGGGTGACTGGAGTACCGCCGTCTCGTGCGCGTACGCACGCAGATAGCCGACGACCGTGTTGGCCACCGCGACCAGCGGCACGGCGACCACCGCGCCGCCGATGCCGGCCACCATGCCGCCGGACGCGACCGCCAGCACCACCGCGAGGGGGTGGACCCGCACCGCCCGGCCCAGGATGAACGGCTGGAGGATGTGCCCCTCGATCTGCTGCACCGCCAGCACCACCACGAGCGTCATGAGGCCCGTGAACACGCCCTGGGTGACCAGCGCGACAACCACCGCCAGCGCTCCCGACATCACCGCACCCACAAGCGGGATGAACGAGAACAGGAAGATGAAGACGGCGAGCGGCACTGCCATCGGCACATCGAGGAAGTAAATGCCGAGACCGATGAAGATCGCGTCGATCAGGGCCACTACCACCGTGCCGCGCACATACGCCGTCAGCGTCCGCCACGCCACCGGCCCGGCGCCGGCCACACCCGGACGGGCGGCGGCCGGGACGAGCTTGAGCGACCACTCCCAGATCCGCTTGCCGTCGTAGAGCAGGAACAGCGTCGAGAAGCCCGCCAGCAGTATGCCGGTGAGCGCCTCGACGACGACCGTCACGCCCTCCAGGCCCGCCGAGGTGATCTGTTCGGTGTTGGCGCCGACCGCCTCCCGCAGGTTCTTGGCGATCTCGTTGATCTGTTTGTCGGTGACGTGGAAAGGACTGTTGAGCAGCCAGTTGCGCAGCTCGTCGATGCCGCCCTGGATCTGGTCGGAGAGGTTGTCGATGTTCTCCATGACCTGCCAGGTCACGAACCAGCCGATGAGGCCGATCACCACGAACCCGAACAACGCCGTCAGCGCGGTGGCCGGCCCGCGCGGCACGCCGAGCCGCCTCATCCGGGCCACCGTCGGCTGGAGCAGCGCCGTGATCAACAGCGAGGCCACGAACGCCAGCACCACCAGTTGTACGGCGCTGATGACCCGCATGAGCACCCAGACGGTGCCGGCCAGCACCAGCAGTCGCCAGCCGGCCTCCGCGGCGACCCGTACGCCCCAGGGCACGGCCTGCGCCGGATCGGGACGGGCCTGGATCATCGCGGCGGCGTACTCGGCCGGCGGCGGCATGGGGTCGTGGCGCGGGCCGGTCTCCCCGTCGGCCTCCCGGGCGGGCCCGAGGTCCCGCTCCACCTCGGCACGGCGCTCCTCGAGCCGCTTGCCGACCCTGGTCAGTTCGCCTCCGACACGGCCGAGCCACCCTGGCACTCGTGACATGATCCGTCCTCTTCCCCCGTTGCGCCCCACCACTCCCCCTGGAGTCATCGGTCAGACCGTACAGGGCGACAGCCCCACACCGTAGGACGGTGCGGGGCTGTTCCGAGGTTGAGCGAAGCCGGGCGGCGGGCTCCCGGTCGTTCTAGTAGTAGTGGTTGGCCTGCCAGAACGTCCAGGCCTCGCACGGGCTGCCGTAGCGGTCGTTCATGTAGCCCAGACCCCACTTGATCTGGGTGGCCGGGTTCGTCATCCAGTCCGCGCCGGCGGAGGCCATCTTGGAGCCCGGGAGCGCCTGCATCAGGCCGTAGGCGTCGGAGGTCGGGTTGTCGGCCTTGTAGTTCCAGCTGGACTCGCGCTGCACGATGGTGCTGAAGCACTGGAACTGGTCCGCGGGAACGATCTGCCGGGCCATCGCCTGCACTTCGGCGATGGTGTAGGACGACTGGACGGCGAAGCTCGACGCGTCACGGGTCGCGGAACGGCTGGCGGCGGCCTTGGCCTCCGCGCGCTCCTTGGCTTCCTGCTCCGCCTTGTCGGCCGCTTCCTTCTTCTTCGCGACCGCGGTCTCGGCGGCGGCCTTGCGGGCGGCCTCCTCGGCGTCCTTCTTGGCGCTCACGTCCGCGGCGATGGCCATCGTCTCGGCCTGCTGCGTCAGCGACGCGGTCTGCACCTGGGCCTGCTGGCCCGCGGGGATGTCCGCGAGCAGCGTGGGGCCGCTTGCCGTCGCTTCGGCGTCGTTGTTCTGCGCGACGCTGCCCGAGGCAACACCGACGACGCTTCCGACAGCGGTGACCGCCGTGGCCGAGGCCACTGCGAATCCCCGGACCGACATCCGGCTCACACGGTTTCCTTCCAGCATCGCCCGCTTCGGTGACCCTCGCGGACGCAATCGTGCCCCTTGGCACTGGCCTCCCCAACTTCGGGTCACGGGAGGCACGGGCCCGGTGGGCAACTCCCGAAAGGGGAGCGCCGCGTGTCGCTCGGGCGGCATACGACGACGCTATGGAGTTGAAACTGTGTCCTACTGTGCTGCCATACCGCTGGGGGTACAGCTGTGTCGTATGCGGGGCCTGACAGGAGTGAGACTCTGCCGTAACCGGACGGCGCAAGGCAATTCTCCGTTGCGTGTGAAAGCTCACATCCCGTTTGGCCCTACGGGTTCTCGGAAACGCACACATGCGCCGACGCCGCCCGGCTAGGCTTCTGGCCTTTCCGGACGGCGCCAACTACTGCGTAACCGACTCTTCTTGGTATGTGAGAGTCAGATCTGCCCGTCCTCGAGCATTTCGGTCACAAGGGCGGCAATCTGGGACCTCTCGGACCGGGTCAGGGTGACATGCGCGAAGAGCGGATGCCCCTTCAGCTTCTCGACCACGGCGACCACACCGTCGTACCGGCCGACCCGGAGGTTGTCCCGCTGGGCGACATCATGGGTCAGCACGACCCGCGAATTGGCCCCGATCCGGGACAGAACGGTCAGCAGTACGTTCCGTTCCAGTGACTGCGCCTCGTCCACGATCACGAACGCGTCGTGCAGCGAGCGGCCCCGGATGTGGGTGAGCGGCAGGACCTCGAGCATGCCGCGCGCGGTGACCTCCTCGATGACCTCCCTGCTGGTGACCGACGACAGTGTGTCGAACACCGCCTGCGCCCAGGGGCTCATCTTCTCCGCCTCGGAACCCGGCAGATAGCCGAGCTCCTGCCCGCCCACCGCGTACAGCGGACGGAAGACCATCACCTTCTTGTGCTGCCGGCGCTCCAGGACCGCCTCGAGACCCGCGCACAGGGCGAGCGCCGACTTGCCGGTGCCGGCCCGGCCCCCCATGGACACGATCCCGACGTCCGGATCGAGCAGCAGGTCGAGCGCGATGCGCTGCTCGGCGCTGCGGCCCTTGATGCCGAACGCCTCCCGGTCGCCGCGCACCAGCCGGACGTTGCCGTCGGGGGTGACCCGCCCGAGCGCCTTGCCACGCTCGGACTGGATGGTCAGGCCGGTGTGCACGGGGAGCCGGGACGCCTCGGGCACGTACACGCGCCCCTCCTCGAAGAGGATGTCCACCTGCTCGCCGGGCAGGGTCAGTTCGGACATTCCGGTCCAGCCGGAGGAGTCCGTGATGGCGAGCTCCGCACGGTATTCCTCGGCCAGGAGACCGACGGAGGACGCCTTGATCCTGAGCGGGAGGTCCTTGGACACGACGGTGACGTCGAACCCCTCGGCCTGCAGGTTGCGGGCGACCGCGAGGATGCGGGAGTCGTTGTCCCCCAGGCGGTAGCCGCTGGGCAGCACGCTGGGATCGGAGTGGTTGAGCTCGACCCGCACGGTCCCGCCGAGGTCCCCGGTCGGAATGGGGGCATCGAGACGGCCGTACCGCACCCGGTAGTCGTCCAGCAGACGGAGCGCCTGCCGGGCGAAATAGCCGAGTTCGGGATGGTTCCGCTTGGCCTCCAGTTCCGTCACCACGACGATGGGGAGCACGACCTCGTGCTCGTCGAAGCGGCTCAGGGCATGAGGATCGGCCAGCAGGACGCTGGTGTCGAGAACATAGGTGCGCCGGTCTGGCTTGTGGCGCTTTGCGCTGGTCACCACGGAAGGACGTACCCCCTCGGATGAGGTCGGGGAGCGACGGAGCGGAGCTGGACCGGTCGACGGCCGCCATGCACGGCGGGCCGAGAACCGGCCCTCCGCTGCTTCTTCCGTGCCGTGACCGCACGGTCGGGCTGGTGCAAAGGGCCTCCCGGGCGGACGACTCCCGTGTCGTCCGCTGAGATCCGACACCCGTGGTTCGGGTGTCGACCTGCCTGCCTTATTCCCTCGAACGAGCGCAGCCATGCCACGGCATATGACGGCGCGCCGGTGAACAGCGTGTGACCAGGGGTGGGAGGCAGCGAGGAGGAGGCCGTACGGACCTTCGCGGGGCCTTGCGGCGCCCTTCGGGAAGGGTGGGGAGGGCGTTCAGCCGCCGTAGCGCCGGTGGCGGGCGGCGTAGTCGCGCAGCGCCCGCAGGAAGTCGACCTTGCGGAAGGCCGGCCAGAAGACCTCGCAGAAGTAGTACTCCGAATGCGCGGTCTGCCAGAGCATGAATCCGGACAGGCGCTGCTCGCCGCTGGTGCGGATCACCAGGTCCGGGTCGGGCTGGGCGCGGGTGTAGAGGTGACGCCCGATCATGTCGACGTCGACAGCCTCGGCGAGCTCCTCCATCGAGGTGCCCTTCTCATGGGCCTCGACGAGCATGGACCGCACGGCGTCGGCGATCTCCTGGCGACCGCCGTACCCGATGGCGACGTTGACCACTATTCCCTTGACGTGCGCGGTGGCCGCCTCGGCCTCCTTGAGGGTGGTCTGCATCCCGGAGGGCAGCAGATCGGGGGTGCCCACGTGGTGGACCTGCCAGCGTCCGTCGGCGGCGAGGCTGCGCACGACGTCCTCGACGATGCCGAGCAGCGGGACGAGTTCTTCCTCGGGCCGGTCGAAGTTGTCGGTCGACAGCAGCCAGAGGGTGACGACTTCGACATCCGTCTCGCTGCACCAGCCGAGGAACTCCTCGATGTTGTCGGCGCCGGCACGGTGGCCGTGGACGGTGCTGGAACCCGCTGCCTTCGCCCACCGGCGGTTGCCATCCATGATGACGCCGATGTGCTTGGGCACCTGAGCGGTGTCCAGGTGACCTTCCACCCGGCGTGCGTACAGCCTGACCAGCAGGCCGCGCAGCTTGTCGCGCAGGTTCACGTGATTGTCAGCCCCTCCGTACGGATCGGACAGGCGCGGCACCCCGCCGCGTCGCGCGGCAAGCGGCCCGGTCTCGGCCGCGGGCGGCCCCTGTCCGTATGGCGGTCCCCGAAAGCGAAGCTTACCGCTGCCGGGGCGGGAGTCCCCAAAGTCCGCCGTGGTGCGTTTGTCAGCCGTACTGCGGCGGCACACCGCCTGCGCGCTGCCGCCGGAACCACTGCCCCGCCGATCCCTGGCTGAGCAGAACGATGACGGCGATGGCGCTACCGAGCGGCAGGATCCCCAGCGGGACGCCCTGTGCCGCCGCGCTGAGCGCGAGCAGGACCTGCACGGAGGCCAGCACGATCGAGGTGACGCGGACGCCGTTGCCCGCCTTCGGATACCGGAACGCCAGGATGAACAGCACGAAGGTCATCAGATACGCACTGAAGAACCGCCCCGCCTGCTCGGCTCCGACGGCGACGCCGACGAGGACAGTGAGCAGGACCCCGAGCCCGAACGTCGCGAAGATCACGATCTGGGCGGCGCGTACGGAGCCGGGCATGGTCAAGGGCTGGGAGGGGTCGTAGTACGGCGGGGTGCCGGCCCAGCCGTGAGGTGGGGCGCCGGGGTAGGACTGGGCGCCGGGCTGCGGGTAGGGCGGCTGCGGCGCCCCGGGCGCCGGGTACGCCGGATGGGCGGCCGGCGGGGTGCCGTAGGGGTGGGGCGGCGGGGCGGGGGTCTGGCCGGATGGCCGGCCGTACCCGGCGGGAGGCCCGGACCGGCCCGGCTGATCCGGCGGTCCCGGTCGGCCGGAAGGCTGATGCGGCGGTGCCGGCTGCTCGTTCGACATGCCTGGACTCTAGCCAGGGGTCGCCCGGGGACGGCACGGGTGGGAGGGCAAGAAAAAACGGGCCGGTCCGTGGGGGGGGAGACGGACCGGCCCGAGGGGGGGTTTCCACCATAACCCTTCGTGAGTGATGTCGCGCGCATTGGCGGGCCACAACTACTCTCCGGAACCGCCCGGCGACACCTCGGCGGCTCGAGATGGGGCCCTTCACGGCCTTCACCTGGCCGAAACGCAGCGAAATACCGGGGAACCCGAGAGTTGAGGGGATCATGTGCAGGTTGTGGCACCGGCAGGTCACAGCCTGGGCCACTCTTCCGGTCATCCCCCCGACGGGTGACCCCGGCGGCTACGCCCGCTTGACCCGGCGACGGGATGCGCCGCACGGTCCGGGCACCGCGCAGCCCCCTCCACTGCGCGGTACCACCCCGCGCAGCTTTGCTTACGCGAATCACCTTGGTCCGAAGGTACGCGAGGGCCCGCCCCGATGGCCAGCCGCGGTCGATAACGATGCGGAAACCGGCCGCGAAGGCGCTGGAGGCGGCGGATCAGCCTGATCGCGGACAGTTCCTGACCTCTATGGGACCTAGGGTCGGCAGCATGACGACGACCCCGACGTGCACCTGGGACGCGGCGAGTGCGCGGCGTATCCAACGACAGTTCCTGGCCGCACCGGCGCCGAGCGGCACACCGGTCGCCGACGTGGTCTCGGCGATGCTCGGCGCACACGCCCAGGTCCTGTCGGCGGCCGAGCTGTCCGCGGGGCTGCGCAGCAGCGGCGCGACCCGGGCGGACGTGCGGGCCGCGCTGTGGGAGGACGGCTCACTGGTGAAGACGTTCGGCCCGCGCGGGACGGTCCATCTGCTCCCCACGCGCGAACTCCCCCTGTGGTGCGCCGCACTGAGCGCGGTCCCGACGGGATCCGCCGTCCTCCCCGAGGGTGCCCGCCTCACCGGGGAGCAGGAACAGCAGGTCCTGGCGGCGATCGGGGAGTCGCTCGACGGCGCCTGTCTGACCATGGACGAGTTGAACGAGGCGGTCATGGACCGCACCGGCCCCTGGGCGGGCGACCCGGTGATGCCCGCGTTCCAGGGCATGTGGCCGCGCTGGCGCCAGGTACTGCACCGGGCGGGCTGGGCCGGCGCACTGTGCTTCGGCCCGAACCGGGGCCGCAAGGTGACGTACACCCGCCCACCGGACACGGACGGTTTCCTCGCCGACGCGGGCGAGGCGCTGCCCGCGCTCGTCCGCCGGTACCTGCACGCCTACGGTCCCGCGACCCCCGCGCACTTCGCCCGGTGGCTGGCGGCACCGGCCCGCTGGGCGGCCGGGCTGTTCGCGGAACTGGCGGCCGGCGGCGGGATCGAGGAGGTCGCGTTCGAGGGCGCGCGGGGCTGGTGGGTGGTCGCGGGCGACACGGAGTTCCCGGAGGGCCCGGCCGACCGTGGCGTGCGGCTCCTGCCGTACTTCGACGCCTACGTCATCGCGGCCCAGCCCCGCGAACGCCTCTTCCCGGGTGCCGCGTACCAGCGGGCGCTGGCCGGCGGCCAGGCGGGCAACCACCCGGTACTGCTGGTCGACGGCGTGGTGGCGGGCGTATGGCACCAGCGACGCGCCGGACGCCGTACGACGGTCACGGTCGAGCCGCTGGGACGGCTGACGGCGCGGCAGAGCAGGGAGCTGGGCGAGCAGGCGGAACGGGTCGGGGACGTACTGGAGACGACGGCGGAGTTGGTGGTGGGAGAGGTGACGGTGGGCCCGCACGCCTAGCGTCACCGTTCCTGTGGCTTGCGCAGCTCGAAGAGGTGGCGGGTGCTGTGGGCCACGAACGCGCCCTCGGCCCCGATCCGCTCGTGCAGGGCGCGCAGCCGTGGCAGGTATGCGTCGATGGTGAAGCCGGGCACCATCCAGATCACCTTGCGCAGGAAGTACACGACGGCGGCGATGTCGTGGAACTCCATGCGCAGCCGTTCCGCCCGCACGTCGACCGTCTCCAGCCCGGAGGCCTCGGCCGCACGCCGCTCGCGGTCGGGATGACGGGCCTCCCGCTGCTCCTCGGGCTGCGGGCCGAGGAAGAACTCGACGAGCTCATAGGCGCTGGCGGGCCCGACATGCTGCGCGAAGTACGTACCGCCCGGGCGGAGTACGCGCGCGATCTCGCTCCAGTGGGCCTTGACGGGGTGCCGGCTGACGACCAGGTCGAAGGTCTCGTCGGCGAAGGGCAGCGGCGCGTCCTCGGGAGCGGCGACGACGGCGACGCCGCGGGGCCGCAGCAGCGCCGTGGCCTTGGCGACGTTGGGTGGCCAGCCCTCGGTGGCGGCGGTGAGGGTGGGGCTCCTGACGGCATGCGTGAGGGCGAAGTCCAGGACCTCGCCTCCGCCGGTCTGGATGTCGAGCGCGGCACCGGCCTCGCCCAGCCGCCCCGCCAGGGCAGTGGCGTACCCCCAGGAGGGCCGGGCCTCGGTGGCCCGCCCCTCGAACCAGGAGAAGTCCCACCCCTCGGTGGGCACGGAGGCACCTTCGGTGAGGAGTTCCTCGAAGGTGCGCGTCTGCTTGTCGGGCATGAGTCGACCCTGCCCGAGGACGACACCGTCTGTCACCCGCTTGTCCGTGCCCCTCGGCCCGCGCGCCTTACGGCACCAGGGGCCGGACGTCCAGCGCCACGAACCGTACGAAGCCCTCGGGGTCCGGCTCGTCCGCGGTCGGCTGGAGGATGACCGAGTCGGCTCCGGCCTCGGCCAGCCGCTGGACCGCCTCCGCCACGGCGCCCGCGTCCCCTGCCACACCGACGTCGGCCTCCCCGGCAACCCCCTCGGCGGCCGGCTCGGCCCGCAGCCGTTCGCGGGCGCCGCTTCCGGTGGCGGCGAGCAGGTAGACGACCACCTGGTGGGCGCCGGCGCTCCGGCCCGCCGCCGCGCGTCCCTCCGCGATGAGCCCGCGCGCACGCCGCACGCCCTCGGGTGAGGTGCTGGCGGTGAGGACGGTCCCGTCGGCGGCCTCGCCGGTGAGCCGCACGGTACGGGGCCCCATGGCACCGGCGAGCACCTCGACCGGGCCCTGCGGCGGCCAGTCGAGGGCGACCCCGTCGAGCCGGACGTACCGGCCCTCGGTCGTCACCCGCTCCCCGGCCAACAGGGCCCGCAGCGACAGCAGATACTCCCGCAGCAGTGTCACCGGCGACTCGGCGCGCGCCCCGACCTGTCCCATCCAGTCCTGCACTCCGTGGCCGACTCCGAGGATCGCGCGCCCGGGGAACATCCGGTGCAGACTCGCGGCCTCCATCGCGGTGACGGCCACGTTCCGCAACGGCACCGGGAGCAGCCCGATCCCGACCCGCACCCGCTCGGTCCAGGCGAGCACGGCGGCGCCGGTCGAGATTCCGCCCTCCAGGAAGCAGTCCTCCCACAGCCAGAGTTCCTCGAGCCCCGCCTCGTCCGCGGTCCGCGCGACGGAACGGAACCGCTCGGGGGCGAGTTGGGGGCGGAGTACCGCGCCGAGTGTGGTCATGAGGACTTCCTACCGGTTGATGGACTGGATCTCCTGGACGACGACGTCCTGGGTGGCGCCGAACTCGCCGTCGGGGAGGTCGCCGCCCGCGCCGCCGCTACCGGTCCAGTCGATCTCCCAGGTGACCGTCGCCTGGAGCGGGAACGTGCCGTCGCCGGAGGAGCGCAGGTACTTCACCCCGCACGGGGGCGTCCTGTCCGCCTTGCCCTTGGCGTACGGCTCGCCGATACGGCCGTCCACGATGGGGCAGACACCGGAGGCCGGGTAGCTCCCTGCGTCCGGAGTGCCCGGCTCGATCTCCAGCGAGACCGGTACCGCCGTGGCGGTCGCGTTGATGCCGATCTCCGGAACGGACGCGGTGACCGACACCGCCTTGAACTC
>NZ_JBVIIM010000050.1:0-29837 GCF_055569765.1 Streptomyces sp. NPDC031365
GCTCGCGGAAAACCACCCTGAACCAGCTACTCGCCGTGACCGAAGTCGTGGATGCCCAGCGAATACACGACACCTCAACATGCGAGCTCACCAGTATCAACCCCCAAAGCCCCGCCGTCTGCCGCACCCCCCGGCAGGGCCGCCCCTCACCTCTCCCCGGGCCGCACGGCAACCGCCGCCGCATCCGCCGCCCGGCGGGCCAGCAGCGTCGTGGACCGTCCGTCCAGGTACGGCAGTACCACCGCCTGCCCACCCCACCCCCGCAGCACCTCCGCCTCCGGCAGATCCTGCACGGAGTAGTCCCCGCCCTTCACCCACACATCCGGCCGCAACCGCTCCAGCACCGCCGCAGGGGTGTCCTCCTCGAACACCACCACCGCGTCCACACTCCCCAGTGCCGCCAGCACCCGCGCCCGGTCCGCAGCCGGATTGAGCGGCCGCCCCGCCCCCTTGCGCCGCGTGACGGAAGCGTCGGAGTTGAGACACACGATCAGGCAGTCACCGATCCGCCGAGCGCTCTCCAACAGCCCCACGTGCCCGGCGTGCACGAGATCGAAGCAGCCACCTGTGGCGACGACCGTCCCGCCGCGCACCCGCACACTCTCCGCCAGTGCGAAAGCGTCGGCCGCGTTGGCCGCCGGACCGCGGCCCGGCCCGGGGACCGCGGGCGTCTCCCACAGATCCGGATTCCCCGCCCCACCCGCCGCGACAAACGCGGCAGCCGCCGTGACCGCCCGCTGCAGTGCCTCCTCGGGCAGCAGCCCGTCGGCCAGCGCGGCGACGGTCGTGGCGGCGAAGCAGTCCCCCGCCCCGCAGGGATCCCCGTCGGCACGGAACGGCGCCGGGATCAGCATGGGCGTACCCCCACCCGGCCGGGTGAGCAGCACCCCGCGGTCACCGAGCGTGACGGCGACACCGGCCGCCCGCCAGTGTTCCGCCAGCGCCGCCCCCCGGGCGGCAAAGGCACCCAGCGACGGTCCCGGCACTTCCCGCATGCCGGCGCAGAACGCCACCGCCTCCGCCGCGCTGGGCGTCACGATCCGCGCCCCCGGCACCGGCGGGTCACCCTGGGGATGTGGGTCCCACACCAGGGGTGTGCGACGGGCCGCGTCCTCCAGGTGCCCGCGCACCGCCCCCGCGGTGTGCCGTCCGTAGTCGGCGACCAGCACCGCGTGCGCGCCCGCGAGCGCCTCGCACACCGCGTCGTCCGGCTCGCCGGGCGTTCCGCCGCCCCGGTCGATGCGCACCACGGGACGCCCGCCCGCCAGGACCCTCGTCTTCACCGGCAGGGTGCCGTGCAACGGCAGCTCCAGCAGCCGGACCCGACCGCTGAGCCCCCGGCGGACCGCCTCGCTGGCGGGGTCGTCCCCGAGGGCGGTCACCAGGACCATGTCCCGGCCGCCCCGGGCGGCGAGCGCGGCGGCCAGCCCCGCCCCGCCCGGATGCCTGCGGTCCCCGGTGACATCGACGACCGGGGCGGGAGCGTCCGGGGCCAGCCGGGTGGAGACTCCCTCGATGTCCTCGTCCAGCAGCACGTCTCCCACCACCACGACGGGTTTGAGCGTGGTCATGGCATCCTCCCGGGGACGGCCGCCGCACGCCGCGAGAGCGGCGTGGACACGGCTGCGTCGAACGACGCGCAGAGCAGGTGCACGGCGACGAGATGCGCCTCCTGGACGGTCGCGGTGCTGCCCGCCTCCACGCACAGCGTCTCGTGGGCGGCCTCCACCAGGGGGTTCGGTCCCGGACCGGTGAGCGCCCACACCCGCAGTCCGGTCTGCCGGGCCGCCACCGCCGCGGCGATCAGATTGGCGCTGCGCCCCGAGGTGGACAGCAGCATCAGGACATCACCGGGACGGCCGTGGGCGATCACCTGGCGGGCGTACACGTGGTCGAAGCCGTAGTCGTTGCCGATGGCGGTGACGCTGGAGGTCTCCGCGTGCAGGGCCAGCGCCGAATAGGCGCGCCGCTCCTGGCGGTACCGTCCGACCAGCTCGGCGGTCAGATGCTGGGCCTGGGCTGCACTGCCGCCGTTGCCGGCGGCCAGCAGCCGCCCCCCGTCGGTGAGGACGGAGGCGAGATGTCCGCCCCAGTCGGCGATCCGGGGCAGGCCGTTCAGACGGAGGCCGTCCAAGGCCTCCTGCAGCGACCGGCAGTGCAGGTGTGCGGCGTCGAGCGCGGGGTGTTCGGTCATCCTGTTTCGGGCGCGTCGCGTCGGTGAGGACGGCGGCGGGACCCGCACCTCCTTCCAACTTCGGACGTCGGCGGTCATCGGGACCGGCCCGTCAGCCGGTCCGGGTGGCGGCGGGCGCCGCGTCGAGGACCTCGCAGTACGCCGTCTCCGTGGCCGCGGCGATCCGCGGCCAGCCGTAGCGGCTGAGCACCCGGCGGCGGCCGGCCGCCCCGCACGCCGTGCGGGCCGCTGGATCGGCGAGCAGCGCGGCCACGGCGCGGGCCAGCGCCTCCGGGTCGCCGGGCGGCACCAGCCGGCCCGTTCCGGGATCCGCGACGGTGTCGAGCTGGCCGCCCACCGCGCTGGCCACCACCGGACGGCCGCAGGCCATGGCTTCCAGCGGGACGATCCCGAACGGCTCGTAGTCGGCGGGGCACAGCACCACGTCGGCGGAGCGCAGCAGCGACGGCACCCGGGCGGCGTCCACCCCGCCGGTGAAGCGGACCCGGTCGGCGACCCCGGCCTCCCGCGCGAGACCGCGCAGCCGGCACACCTCCGGGTCGGCATCGAGGTGACCCGGGGGCGGCCCCCCGACCACGACGAGCTCGGTCCCCGGCAGCCGGGCCAGCGCCGCCACCGAGACCGCGGCACCCTTGCGCGGCACCAGCCGGCCCAGCTGCACCAGCCGGTTCCGGAACGGCCCGCGCGGCGCGACCGGTCCCAGCGGAGTGAACCGGTCGGTGTCGACACCGCACGGCACGACGCCGATCCGGTCCGCCGGCACACCCATCCGGAGCAGCTCGGCGACCTCGTCCCGGCAGGTGGCGACGACACGGTCGCAGCCCAGTCCGACTTCGGTCTCGCAGCCGATCCGCTCCGGCGGGCTGGTGTCGGCGAGCCTCTGGTGCCGCCGCTTCACCGTGCCCAGCGCGTGATACGTGTGCAGCAGCGGCAGCCCCCGCTCCCGGGCCGCCCGCAGCGAGGCCACACCGGACATCCAGTAGTGCGAGTGCACCACGTCCGGGGTGTGCGCACGCCACACCCGGGCCAGGTGCTGCCCGAACTCCTCCATGTACGGCAGCAGCCGGTCCTTGGAAACCGGTTCCGGGGGGCCGGCCGGGACATGGTGCACCTCGACGCCTTCGCGCAGGGTCACCCGGCCGGGCAGGCCGGGCGCGTCACGGCGGGTGTGCACGACGACCCGGTGGCCGCGGTCGGCGAGCGCCCCGGCCAGGGCGGCGACATGGACGTTCTGCCCGCCGGCGTCCACCCCGCCGAGCGCGGCGAGAGGGCTGGCGTGCTCCGAGACCAGTGCGATGGACAGCACGCCCGGGGCGAGGCCGTCGCCGACGGGCGGGCCGGCAGGGAGCGGGCCGAGGATCGGGGTCATGAGCGCACCTCCGTGATCAGGCGTTCCCAGTCGTCCAGGAACCGCTTGAGCCCGTACCGTTCGAGCGCGGCCTGCCGCGCGCGTGCCCCGTCCGCGGCGGCCGCCCCGGGGTCCGCCAGATAGCGGCGGGCGGCCCGGGCGAGGACCTCGGGCCGGTTGGACACGGTGCCCGAACCGTCCGGCACCGCCTCCACCGCCTCGGTGGTGGCCAGCGCCAGCACCGGCATGCCCAGGTGCATCGCCTCCAGCAGGGACAGCCCGAGGGAGGTCCAGCGCACCGGGTGCAGATACATCCGGCGTTCGGCCATGGCCGCGTGCAGCTCGCGCTGCGGCAGGTCGGCGGTGCGGCACCGTTCCGGCGGCAGCCCCAGGTGGCCGGCCAGCCCGTCGGTGCGCATGCCGAACACGTCCAGCGGTACCGCCCCGGCGAACGCGGGCAGCAGATCCGTACCGGTGTACCGGCCGCGCCGCAGAGGCTCGTTGACGACGACGGCGGCACGCTCCAGCCGGCCCGTGTAGCGGTGGCCCGGGTCGACGATGCCGTGCTCGATCACCTCGGTGCGGGTGGTGCCGCAGTCCCAGAACAGCCGGTTGAAGTGCGTGACGTGCACGATCGTCAGATCGGCGCGGTCGGCGAACGGATGCCGGGTGTCCGGTACGTCACCGTCCGGGGCGTTGTGCTCCAGATACACGGCGGGTACGTCCCGGCCGGGGCGGCGGCCGCCGAGCCAGCGCTCGGCGAGCCCGAGTTCGTGCGGCCGCTGCAGGACGACCAGGTCGAACGGAGTCTCCCGCAGCTCTCGTGGTGCGGCCTCGCGCACCGACGCGGGCCAGGCGAAGGTCCGGGCACGTCCGAGCCCGTCGGGACCGCGGTCCGGGGTGACGGGGACGACGTAGGTGTGCGGGCCCTGGACGAACGCCGTCGTCCAGGATCCGTGTACATGCCACAACAGGATGTTCATACGGCGGCTCCTCGGTCCGTCCGTTCTCCCTCCGGCGGTGGGCGGGTCATGACGGCAGCCGTTCGCCGGCCGACGGCGGTTGCGCGGGCGCGGCGGCGCCGGCCCGCCCGGGGCGGGCCGGCGCCGTGCGGTGGCTCAGGTGGCCGCGCAGCCAGTGGAAGGCCGCGGCGGGCGGGATGATCGTGCTGGTGAGGACCATGGTGACCATCTCCTCCCGGGTACGCGGGCCCGGGAGGATCCGGGCGAGGGCGAACTCGGTGGTTCCGGCCAGCCATCCGCCGAGGCAGACCGCCGCGACCCGCTGCCGGCCGGACAGGGCGCAGGCCGCGGCCGCCAGGCCCGCCGCGGTCACCGCGAGATGCCCGGGCAGGCGTCCCCGCGGTGCCTCGGCCCGCTGCCACCAGTCGCGGCCGTGCCGCCGGGACATCAGCACGTCGTCGGCGTTGCCCGCCTGGAGCCGCACGGAGACCCAGCGCCCGGCCGGCCGTACCGGATGGGTGGTGGTGCGGCGGCCCTCGGCCAGCGTCCAGCCGGCGTCGAGCACCCGCAGCGCCAGGTCCGCGTCCTCCCGGAAGGCCCTGCGGAACCGTTCGTCGAAACCACCGGCGGCCTCCAGCACCCGGCGGCGGTACACCATGTCGGCGGTGATCCAGCGGGCGCCGGCGAGACCGGCGGTGTTGCGCTCCCAGTCGGTGGGTCTGCGGCCGGCCGGCAGCGGCACATGGATGCGGGCGGCGATCCCGGCGGTCGCGACGCTCGCCCCGGCGAGGTCGAGGGCCAGGTCGTCGGCCCAGGTGGGTCCGGGGACCACATCGTCGTCGAGGAACACGATCCACGGCACGTCCCCGGCCGCCCGCCACCCGGTGTTGCGGGCGGCGGCCGGCCCTCTCGCCCCGCCGGGCACGACGAGGGTGCGCGAGCGCAGCGACGGCGGAACGGCGGCGGTCAGGGGCGCGCCGACGGGGTCCGGGCGGTCGTCGACCACCACGACCCGGGCCGGGCCGGGCCCGTCCGCCTCGGCCAGTGCCCGCAGACAGCGGGCCAGGCAGGGTCGGCCGAGGGTCGGCACCACCACGGCGTACTCGCCGCTCGGAGCAGGGGACCCGGTCATCGCAGTACCTCGCCTTCGCTCTCGGCGGTGGAACGGAAGACATCACCGCGCCGGACCGCGTACGGGCCGATGGCCAGCAGGTCGACGGGGGAGGAACCGAAGCACTCCAGGGCGTCACGGGGATCGTCCACCATGGGCCGGCCCGCCGTGTTGAGACTGGTGTTGACGACCACGGGCAGCCCGGTCAGCCGCTCGAACTCGCTCAGCATGCCCGCCACCAGGGGTTCGTGCGCCGGGTCGACCGTCTGGACGCGGGCGGTGCCGTCGACGTGCACCACGGCGGGGATGCGCTCCCGCCAGGCGGGGGCCACTTCGTGCACGAACAGCATGTACGGACTGGGCAGCGGCCCGTCGAAGATCTCGGCGGCCCGGTCGGCGAGCACCATCGGCGCGACCGGCCGGAACTGCTCGCGTCCCTTGACGTCGTTCAGCCGCTCCAGATTGCCCGCATGCCCGGGGTGGGCGAGCAGCGAGCGGTGGCCGAGAGCCCGGGGCCCGTATTCGCTGCGTCCCTGGAACCAGGCGACGATGCCGTTGTCGGCCAGCGCCCCGGCCACGGTGGCGGCGATGTCCGCCGGCCGTTCGAAGGGCACGGCAGCCGTCTTCAGCCACGCCCCCAGCTCCGCGTCCGACCAGTCCCGGCCGAGGTCGGCGCCGGCCATGGGCTCCGGTTCGTCACCGGCCCCGGCGGACAGCAGCAGGGCGCCGCCGAGGGCGGTGCCCGCGTCACCCGCGGCGGGCTGCACCCACACCCGGGAGAACGGGCCCTCGCGGGCGATCCGGGAGTTGGCGACGCAGTTCAGGGCGACGCCGCCGGCCAGGGTGAGCACGGAGTCGTGGGTACGGCCGTGCAGCCAGCGCACCAGGTCCAGGAGGGTCTCCTCCAGCACGGCCTGCGCGCTGGCGGCGACGTCGGCGTGGTCCCGGGTCCACGGTTCGTCCGGACCGCGCGGCGCGCACAGTTCGTACCAGGGCACACCTGAGGCGTGGAAGCCGCCGTCGCCGGTCGGATACACATAACGGCGCAGTTCGGGCAGCATGCGCGGGATGCCGTGGGAGGCGAGGGCCATCACCTTGAACTCGTCGGAGGACCGCAGGAAGCCGAGGTGCTCGGTGAGTTCCTCGTAGACGAGGCCGAGCGAGTGCGGGAGGTCCTGGGCGCGCAGGGATTCGAGCCGGTCGCCCACCCGGCGGGCGGCGAGGTGCGAGGCGCGTTCGCCGCGGCCGTCCAGCACGAGCACGGAGCAGTTTCCGGAGTCGGGTGCGGCGAAGGCGCCGGAGGCGGCGTGCGCCATGTGGTGCGGTACGAAGCGGACGATCCCGGGGTCCAGACCCGGCAGCGCGCTCCGCAGGAAGCCGGGAGCCTCGCGCGCGTAGGTGAGCCGCAGGTGGTCCCACGGGTCGTCGAGCCCCATCGCGTCGGCGGGACGGGCGAGCGCCGGGTCGAAGGAGTAGGCGACCGCGTCGAGGTCCTGGGGGCGCAGCCCGGCGCGCTTCAGACACCAGGCGGCGGCCTTCTCCGGCAGCTCCCAGGCGGAGAACGGCAGCGGTCGCTTGCCGTGCTTGCGTCGGGAGAATCGTTCCTCCTCCGCGGCGGCGACGGTCCGTCCGTCGATCATCAGCGCGGCGGCGGGGTCGTGGAAGAGGGCGTTGATGCCGAGGATGCGCATGGCGGACGGCCTTTCGCGGGATCGGGCGCGGCCGGGGGAGCCGCGTCTCCTGGACGGGAACGGCCGTGCTCAGTGACCGGCCTCGGCGCGGAACCAGGCGATCGTGCGGCGCAGCCCCTCCTCGGCGCCCACCCGGGGCTCCCAGCCGAGCTTGTCGCGGGCCAGCGTGATGTCGGGGCAGCGCACGGCCGGATCGTCCGCCGGGCGTTCGATGTAGCGGACATCGGAGGTGGAACCGGCGAGTGCGACCACCAGCCGGGCCAGGTCCAGCATGGTGATCTCACTTGGATTGCCGATGTTGACGGGCCCGCGCATACCGTGTGCGGCCGCCGCGAGGATCCCGGCCACCGTGTCGTCGATGTAGCACAGCGAACGGGTCTGGCGGCCGTCACCGGTCACGGTGAGCGGCTCGCCGGCCAGGGCCTGCCGGACGAAGGTCGGCACGGCGCGGCCGTCGTGGCCGCGCATCCGCGGACCGTAGGTGTTGAACAGCCGCACGATGCAGGCGTCGGTGCCGTGGGTGTCCGCGTGGGCGGTGGTCAGCGCCTCCCCGAAGCGCTTGGCCTCGTCGTAGACACTGCGGGGGCCGACCGGGTTGACGTTGCCCCAGTAGCGCTCGTCCTGCGGGTTCTGCCGCGGGTCCCCGTACACCTCCGAGGTGGAGGCCAGTACGAAGCGGGCCTCGGAGTCCTGGGCGAGCCGCAGGGCGTTGCGGGTGCCGAGACTGCCGGCCTCCATGGTGTGCAGCGGCAGCCGCAGATAGTCCGAAGGGGAGGCGGGCGAGGCGAAGTGCAGGACGAGGTCGGGCCGCCGGTCGACCGGCAGTTCCTTGGCCACGTTCGCCCGTACCAGAGTGAACCCGGGCCGGTCGAGCAGCGGGATGACGTTCTCCGTACGGCCGGTGCTGAAGTCGTCCACGCAGGTGACGGCGGCGCCCGCGTCGAGCAGGGCGGTGCACAGGTGGGAGCCGACGAATCCCGCACCGCCGGTGACGACGGCGTGCTCCCAGTTCCGGGATATGACGGTGCTCATGCTCGCTCAGCCCTTCGTCGGAGGCGTCGGTGTCCGGGCCGACACGGTGCGGCCGGCACCTGGACCGAGGCCGTCGACCTCCCGGCCAGCCTGAGCCGCCGCCCCGCTCCCGGCACGGTCGCCTACTGCAATCCGGTGAATGACGGAGCGTGAGTACGACACGGCATGCTCCGTTCCCGCAGGTCGGGGAGAGGGCGGAGCGGTGAGGGCGGAGGGGAGGACGTCGTGCCCGGGAATGCGGCCGGACTCCCGCCGTGGGGCGGGCGGCCCGGGGCGGGCCCCTGCGAGGGATCAGGCCACGAGGGTGGTGTCCGGCCCCAGGCGGGTGAGGAGGGACGCCCGGTGGAGGGCGGCCACCGGGGAGACCAGGTCCGGATGGCGCAGGAGCGCCGCGGAGCGTCGGTCGGTCTCGTCGGGGGTGAGCAGGCGGCGGAACCCGGCCGGTGCGTCCCCGCCGAGGGACCCGACCGCGAGGCAGGCCAGTTCCGGGTCGGCGAGCAGGCAGAGGGCCCAACTGGCCACGACCTCGTCGACCCAGGTCCGCCAGGCGTACGCCTCTCCCGCCTCCTCCGCGTCCGCGCCGGTGACCCGGTCGAGCCGCGCCGAACCACCCGGGCCCGCCAGGCCGACCAGGGCCGCGTCCATCGCCGTCGGGTACCGGAGCCGGGCCGCGAGCGTCACCGCCTGCCGTGCCTGCGCCTCGCACAGGGCGGAGGCCAGTGCCCCGCCGGACGCGGGGAAGGCACGCGTCAGCCACTGCGCGGTGGCCGCGATGACCGGTGAGAGATCTGCATGCACTGCCGGGCCGTCCAACCGTCGGGTGAGGGGGACCGGGCGGAACGGTAGCCGCCCGTCCGCCCCTCCCGGCGTGACCCGCGCCTCCTTTGTGACGTGGCCTCGGCCACACCCGTACGGGTGCCCTCCCCGGGCCGGGCGTGTCCCGGGGAGCCCGGCGGCCATGGACGTACTCAGACGCCCCACGATCGACCGCACCCCGCCCCTGCCGGCCGAGGGCTGCGCCTGGTTGCCCGACCGGATGCGCGACGCCACCGGCCCGGTGGTCCGTTAGCGGATCCTGGGCCGTCCCGCACTCGCCTGCGCGGGCCCGAGGCGGTGCGGTTCCGCTACGGCCAGCAGAACGTGCACCGGCACCGCGCCATCCCCGAATCCGTGCTCGGCCACACCCTGGCCGCCGCGACCGGCACCCCGTGGCCCGATCTGATCGCCAGTCAGCTGTCGCGGCCCTCGGACTCCGCACCCGCCGGGTCCGCGGCCCACGGCCGCCACCGGCGCCGTACCGGTCGGACCGTCAGAGCCGCTGCCACAGCGCCGGGGTGCCGGCGGGCGCCCACACGCCCTGCGCCTGGTGGGTCTGCAGGCACCGGTACGTCACACCGTCGCGGGTCACCGTCGTCCCCGCCTCGTAGACCCGGCCCGCCGTCCACGCCTGCGCGCCGCCCTCCTGCTCGTCCGGCGTCGTCGGGGCGGCGGCGGTGGTCAGCGTGAGCCCGAAGTCGCTCAGGATCGCGTTGACCGGCTGGTAGAACGTCGTGCCGCCGCCGGTGCAGTCACCGGAACCGCCGGAGGTGACGCCCTGCGCCTGCGCCCCCGTGACGTACGAGCCGCCGGAGTCGCCCGGCTCGGCGCAGACCGTCGTCCGGGTCAGCCCGTCGACCGTGCCCTCGGCGTAGCTGACGCTCGTGTCGTGCTGCTCGACGGTCCCGCAGTGCCATCCGGTGGTCGAGCCCGAGCGGCACACCGACGCGCCGACGAGTGCCTGCGCCGAACCGGTGACCTGCACCTCCTGACCGTCCTGCGCCTTCACGTCGGGGGTGGGCGTCCACTGCTCGTTGGCGGCCACCCACGCCATGTCCCTGCCGGGGAACGTGGAGGCCACGAAGGCGCCCTGCGCGGTGCGGTCGTACCCGGTGGTCGTCGCGCCGGGCTTTCCGCAGTGCCCGGCGGTGACGAAGCCCGCCTGCTCGCCCTTGGTGACGGAGAAGCCGACGGAGCAGCGCGCGGAGTCGTTGACGTAGAAGGCGTCACCGCCGGTGATGTCCTGCATCAGCCGCGGCCGTACCGTCGTCATACGGACGCCCACGTCCTCCCCTTCGAGCCCCGCGGCCTTGATGAACGCGGTGCCGGCCGCCTGGCTGGTCGCCTGCACCATGATCCGGTTCTTCTCCACGTCGACGTACCAGACGGGTGTGTCCAGGGTCTTGACGCGGGTGGCCGCCGTGTCCAGCCGCTTCTTGGCCGCCCGTAGTTCGGCCAGTGTCCGCCCGACCACCTTGGCCGTGGCGCCCTCGGCTCCAATGGCCGCCACGTCCTTGGTGTCGGTGGTCGCGACCGTGAGCTCGTCGGACGTGTCGCCGCGCACCCAGGCACCGGCGAACCGCTCGCCCAGGGCGATGCGCAGCCGGCCCGCGCGGGTACCCGCCTCCGCCTCGTTGACCAGCCGCTCGGAGGCCTGCTGCGAGTTCAGGCCCAGGTCACGCTGGAGGGCGCTGAGCAGGTGGGGCGACGGTCGGTCCGCGCCGAGGGTCTGGGCCGCGCCGGGGACCGGCCCCGCCGCGGGCGTGGTGTCGGCCGCCGCGACGGAGGGGAGTCCGGCGAGGACGAGCGCGCCGAGTGCCGTGAGGGCCGAACGGCGCACCGTACGGACATGACTGGGGACCATTCGGTACGTCTCCTTCGATGAGGGCGGCGAAGCTGCCGAGGAGACTTAGGCCTTTCCCGGTGCGCCCGACGCGATGTCGGGACACGCCGGAGTTAGTGCTTTGGTGACACGGACGGACGCCATGTGCAGTACGGAGGCGCGAGGACGGACACCCGGACGGGTCAGACGGGCGTCAGGCCGGGCGCGCCGGCCTCCGTGACGAAGGACGCGGCCGTCGAGACGGGAGCGCCCACTGTCGTCACGACCGGGACGACCCGGAAGTCGGCGCGGGCGTTCTCCCGGCCCAGCTCCACGCGTACATAGCCGCGCCGGCCGTCGTAGAACCTCAGGTGCGGATTGGCCCGCATGTAGGTGTCCCAGTTGGCCGGGTGTTCCGCCCCGTTCATGCCGCTGGCGACGGACGTGCAGGTCAGTTCCGTACCCAGGGTGGGGGAGTCGGCGTCGTCGAAGTCGTCCTTGATGTCGAAGGCGTACGCGACATGGACGTCGCCGGTGAGGACCAGCCAGTTGTCGACGCCGGCCGCCTTCGCGCCCGCGACGAGCCGGCCGCGGTTCGCTCGGTAGCCGTCCCAGGCGTCCATCGACATCCTGGACTCGGCGCCCAGGTCCATCTTGCGCTGCGAGAAGGTGACCTGCTGCGGCATCACGTTCCACAGCGCGGTGGAGGCCGCCCACCCGTCGATCAGCCACCGCTCCTGGGCGTCGCCGGTGAGGCTGCGCGCGGGGTCGTCCGACTCCGGTCCGGGGACGTGCGGGGTGTCGCCGTAGGTCTGGTCGGATCGGTACTGACGGGTGTCGAGGATGTCGAACTGGGCGAGTGTGCCCCAGCGCAGGCGCCGGAACAGCTGGGCGTCGGGGCCCTCGGCAACGGCTGGTTCTCCCAGTAGGCGCGGTAGGCGGCGGCCCTGCGGGTCAGGAACTGGGCCGGGTCGCTGCCGTTCTCGTCGGTGCCGGCCGCGTAGTTGTTCTCGGTCTCGTGGTCGTCCCAGGTGACGACGAACGGATGCGCGGCGTGCACGGCGCGCAGGTCGGGGTCGCTCTTGTAGAGCGCGTACCGCATCCGGTAGTCCGCCAGCGTCGTCGTCTCGCGGTTGAACACGGCCGGTAGCACGGTATCGGTGTAGTTGCGGGCCCCGCCCGCGGAGTCGACGGCGTATTCGTACAGGTAGTCGCCGAGGTGGAACACCACGTCGACGTCCTCCTGCGCGAGATGACCGTGCGCGGTGTAGTAGCCGTGGTGGTAGGCCTGGCAGGCGACCGCGGCCAGCTTCAGGCTCGCGGTGTCCACGTCGGCCGGGGGAGCGGTACGGGTACGGCCGACGGGGCTGATCCAGGAACCCGTGCGGAACCGGTAGTAGTAGTGGCTGCCCGGTTCCAGGCCCTTCACGTCGATGTGCACGCTGTGTGCGTACTCGGGATGCGCGAGGGCGGTGCCCCGCCGCATGACCAGGACGAAGGACTCGTCGAGGGCCACTTCCCAGGAGACCTCCACCCGCTGCTGCCCGAGGCCCCCGTCCGGTTCGAAGGGGGCCGGGGCGAGCCGGGTCCAGATGAGCACCGAGTCGGGCAGCGGGTCCCCCGAGGCGATCCCGAGCGTGAAGGGGTCCTCGGTGATCCGGGCCGCGTCGAGCCGGGGCGAGGCGAAGGCGCCGCGCGCGGGCAGATGGGTGGTGAAGGCGAGGGCGGCCGCCGCGGCGGTGACGGTCAGGAAGCGACGGCGGGTCAGATGCCGTGCGGCGGTCCGCAGTTCGGCGTCGTGCGGGGTGAAGGGGAGCGCGGACGATGGTCCGGGACGGCCCGACAGCGCCATCTGGGGTCCTCTCCTACGGGGTCGGGCGGATCGAATCGGCGGGCGCGGGCCGGGGGCGGGCGGGGATCGGGCGCGGGCGGGCGAGCGCGGTCCGCGCGCCGGGCCGGTGGGTCCCGGGTGGGTGTGAGCCACGGGGCGCGGAGCCTGCATGGTAAGCAGACAAAATGCGCAATGGGGGCGTGTCTTGCGGAGTGTTCACACGAGAGGCGTACGGGCGTCCCGGGCCGGGACGCCAAGAAGTGCGCCGCCGGTGCGTACCGGCGGCGCTGGAGCGGAAGGCGGAGTCAGGCGGTCGTCGCCCCGGCGTCGACGCGTTCGCGCACCGGCAGGTGGTAGACGTGGAAGGCGCGGCCGATGACCGGCTGGGCGACATTGCGCACCCTCACCCCGCCCGTGGTCATGCCGTGCTCGGTGCCGGCGTGCGCGTGCCCGTGCACGGCGAGGTCCGCGCCGGCCGTGTCGATCGCCTCGGCCAGCAGGTAGCTGCCCAGGAACGGATAGATCTCCAGCGGCTCCCCGGCCAGGGTCTCCGGCACGGGGGAGTAGTGGGTGAGCGCGATCCGGACGTCGCAGCCCTCGTCGGCCAACCGTTCCAGCGAAGCCCGCAGGCTGTTGGCGCACCGCCGGGAGACCCGGACGAACTCCTTCATCACCGGCTCGCCGAACTCCCCGGCGCTGGCCCCGACGAACCCGCCGCCGAAGCCCTTGGTGCCGGCCACTCCGACCCGCGTGTCCCCGACCCCGACGACCGTCGACTCTCCCTCCAGGACGTCGGCCCCGGCGTCCCGCAGAAGGGCCGTGACCTCGTTCTGCCGGTCGTCGTGGTGGTCGTGGTTGCCGAGCACCGCGACAACGGGGACGCCGAGGCCCCGGATCTCGTCGGCCACCACGCGCGCCTCCTCGGCGGTGCCGTGCCGGGTGAGGTCCCCGGCCAGCAGCAGGAGGTCGGCGCAGTCGGGCAGGGTGTCGAACGCGGGACGGAGCACGCCCCGGGTCTCGGGACTCATGTGGATGTCCCCGACGGCGGCGATCCTGATCATGACAGCTCCTCCGCGTGGTCGGGGGAGGAGGGCTCACTGACCACGATGTCGCAGTGCACCTCGAGTCCCGCGAGTTCCTCCCGCACCGTGCTCAGGACCTCCTCGCGGCAATGGGCCGAGGGAACGGTCCCGGTGACCAGTACGGTCTCGCCGCGCACCTCGGTCCGCACGCCGAGTTCGCCGAGTTCGCCGGAGGCGAGCCGGTCCTGGAGGTGGGCGACGCGGTACTCCGGGCCCCGCGCGGCGTGTGCGCCGGCTGCGGAACCGGCGTCATGGGTGCTCATGAGCATTCCTTCCGCGGACGTTCAGATGACGTTCAGTCGTTCGAGGAGGAAGAAGAAGGCCGCGGGCATCGGCTCGTCCCCGCTCTCACGCCGTACCCGGTCCCAGTCGACCTTCTCGCGCAGGGCGCGCGCGATGGGCAGGACCGCCCCGAAGTCGCAGTGGTGCTCGGAGAAGGCGGCCACCAGGCCGGACAGCAGATCGGTGGGCGCCAGGACCGGCATGCGCACCGACTCCACCGGGAGCTCCTGCGCCCGCTGGAGCATCTCCGTGGAGACGGGCCGGTGCGCCAGCTCGAAGATGATGTCCACGTCCTGGCCGAAACAAGTGGCCTTGATCAGCCAGTCCTCGGGCGGGGTGTAGACCGTCAGCCCGGCCTCCCGGAGTGTGGTGGCCACGGCCTCGGCGTCCTCCGGACGGACGCAGAAGTCGACATCGTGCTGGAGGTTCCCGCTGCCGCCGTGGGCATGGACGGCGACACTGCCGGCCAGCGCGAAGAGATGTCCGCCCCGCTTCAGCACCGCACCGACCTGCTTGGCCGCCTCCAGGATGGCCTGATTGCGGTCGCGGGGCAGCTCCGGGCCGTCGTCCTCCACCTGGAGCGGCGCCTCGCCCCGCACGTCGAGCGGCGGCGCCACCCCCGGGGCGTGGGAGGCCAGACGGAGGTCCGGGGCCGCCGGGCGACGGGCGAGCGTGGTGTCCTCGCCGTTCTCCGTCATCACCGCTCCCTTCGCCGGCCGGTCCATACGGCCGCTGTGCCCGGCTCCCCCGCCCGGGACAGCCCTGTGTGCGTGCACCTAGTACCCGGCGTGCCCGTTCCGACACGGACGCGCGTGCGAAAGGCGAGCGGTCGCGGACGGTGAGGGGAACCGGCTCGGGCGTACTGGGAAAGCGCTCTGGTCGGTAACGGTCGAATATGGAACAAAAGGCAGGGAAACCGACGGGTGCCCCCTGAGGGACGCACTGGTGGAGGTCGACATGGAGCAGGACACGTCTCGTTCACCGGAGCTTCCGCAGCCGCTGCGGGCCGTCGCCTCAGGACTGCGGTATCTGCCGGGTGCGGAGCGGGTGGGCAGGGCGGCGGGAGGAGCCCTGGACACGATCGGCGCGGTGTCCCCGCGCGGGCGCCGGATGGCCGTCTACGCCGGGGCGGGGGTGCTCGGGGCGGCCGGACTGGTCGAGTGGCCGGTGGCGCTGACCGGCGCGGCCGTCGCCTGGCTCACCCGGCCGCGCCCCGCACGGCGGACCGACGGCGAGATGGCCGGCACGGACGGCCGACGGCCGGACACACCGGACCGGGACCGCCCGCGCGCCGGCCGTGACACCGCCCCCGAGCCGCCCGCGGGCCCCGGCGACCGGCTTCCCCCGGCCGTCCGCCCGGACGGCCGGGGGGACGGCCCGGTGCACGAAGAACCCGCCAAGGTGGGCGACACCGCCACCGCCGCGGGCCTGAAGCAGGTGGCCGCGGCCACCACGCACCGCGGATCGCCCGTCACCCCCGCGCCGCCGCGCGACGTCCGGCACCGCTGAGCCACGATCACGGGACCCCTCAGATGCTGACATTCTTCGACGTCGCCCCTCTCGCCGGTGCCGTGGCGGGAGCCGCCGCCGGCGCCGCCCGCGGCACCGCGCAGGGCGTGACGACCGTTCACGACACGACGCGCCGCCTGAGCCATGTCGCCCGGGGTGCCCTCGGCGGAGGCCGGCACTGGCGGGCCGGCCACCGCGTCCACCTCGCCCTGCACAGCCCGGACGGCACCGTCGCACCGCTCGCCCGCAGGGCCGCCGCCGAACTCCTGGCCCATCCGGACGTCCTGACCGCGTACTGGGACGAGGGACTGTCCCGGCTCGTCGTGACCGCCGTGACGGACGCGGCCGGCGACCGCGTCACCGAGCACGCCATCGCGCTTGCCGCCCGCCTCGGACTGACCGAGGACGCGGGCCCCGAGGAGGAGACCGGGACGGCCCACCCCGGCGATCCCCGCGACGTACGGGTCGCCGCCGCCGCGCTGCTGCTGGACGCCGCCGGGGCGGCCGGTGCCCTGGCGGGCCGGTCACTCGGCCTGCCCCGCAGCCCCAAGGCGGTCGCCGCCGCCGTCACCCTGCTGCGCGAGAACCCCCGCTGCCGCGCCGTGTTGCGGCAGCGGTTCGGCGGGAGCGGTATGGAACTCCTCCTCGCCGCCGCCAACGCCGCCGCGCACGGCGCCGGACAGTCCCCCGTGTCACTCGTCCTCGACGGACTCCTGCGCACCGGCCAGCTCACCGAGGCGGCGGCCCGGGCCGCCGCCTTCGAGGCCCTGCACGACGATGTCTGCCTCGAACGGCGCACCAGCATCCCCTGCCCCGCCGGCATCCGGCCACCCCTGCGCGTGACCCCCGCCCAGGCCTACGCGGCCCACGCCGGCACGGGGAGCGTCGCGGGCGCCGCCGCCACCCTCCTCGTCACGCACAACGCCGCGGAGGCGGCCGAAGCGGTCCTCGCCGGATCCCCCAAGGCGGCGCGCTACGGCCCCGCGGCCTTCGGCGCGCTCCTCGGCGCCCGTCTCGCCCGGTCCGGTGTCCTGGTCCGCAACGGGAGGCGACTGTGGCAGCTGGAGATCGCCGACTCCCTCGTCCTGCACGTCGACGCCCTGCGCGGCCACGCGCCGCCCGTCGACGGCGCCGCGTTCCACGACCCCGTCGACCCCCGCGCCGAGGCCGTTCTCGACGCGGCCCGCCGGGCGGGGCTGCACGTCGTGATCACCGGCGGCTCCGATCTGAAGGACATCACCCGCCTCGCCGACGAGGTCGCCCCCGTCGGCCTGCCGTTCGGCGACGTCGTGCGGGCGCTGCAGAACGACGGGCACATCGTGGTGAGCGTCGCACGCGTGGACGCGCGCGGAGACGACGACGTGGCGGACGGGCTGCCCGCCGGAGACGTGGCGATCGCCCTCACCGACGCCCGCTCGGCGATCACCTGGGGCGCCGACGCCCTCGCCCCCGGCGGACTGGCGGACGTCTGGCGGCTGCTCACGGCGATTCCCGCGGCCCGCCGGGTCGGCCGCCGTTCGCAGACCCTGGCCCGTGCGGGTGCCGCCCTGTCCGGGCTCATGGTGGCCCGCGGCGGAACCCCCGGCGGCCGGCTCTGGCAGCGGCTCACCCGGCACGCCCCGGTGAACATCGCCGCGACGGCCGCCCTGCTCACCGGCTGGACCGAGGCCGTGCGCGTGGTCCGCGCCGCACCGCCCGAGCCCCGCCTGCACGTCCCCTGGCACGCCCTGGAACCGCACCAGGCGCGGGATCTGCTGCGCGACACCCGCGCCGAATCCGAACCCGAAGGGCTCGACCTGCTCACCGGCCGCGTCCGGCAGCGGGCGGCGCGGCTCGCCGGTACGCCCGCCCTCGCCCCCGCCCGCTGGACCTGGCAGGCGGCCGGTGCCGTCCGCCGCGAACTCGACGACCCGCTCACCCCCGTCCTGGCCACCGGGGCGGTGGCCTCGGCACTGCTCGGCTCGCTCGTCGACGCGCTGCTCGTGGTCGGCGCCATGGACATCAACGCGGTG
The DNA here is from genome assembly GCF_055569765.1 of Streptomyces sp. NPDC031365. Lineage (NCBI taxonomy): Bacteria > Bacillati > Actinomycetota > Actinomycetes > Kitasatosporales > Streptomycetaceae > Streptomyces > Streptomyces sp. NPDC031365. The sequence continues at coordinate 17,693 of NZ_JBVIIM010000050.1, forward strand.
GCGGGCGGGCTCCAGCGGCTGCGCGCCGAACGGGCGCTGTCCCGGCTGGCCGCCCGGCAGCAGCCCAAGGCACGCAGACGGGACAGCCGCCGCCGCATGGTCACCGTGGACGCCGCCCGGCTGCGGCCCGGGGACCGGATCACCCTCGGCGCCGGTGACGTCGTACCGGCGGACGCGCGGTTGCTGGAGGAGGACGGTCTCGAAGTCGACGAGTCGTCGCTCACCGGCGAGTCGCTGCCCGTGACCAAGTCCCCCGAGCCGACCCCCGGCGCACCGGTGCCCCAGCGGACCTGCATGGTGTTCGAGGGCACCACCGTGGTCGCCGGCCGGGCCGACGCGCTCGTGGTGGACACCGGCGACCGCACCGAGGCGGGCCGTGCCGTCGCCCTGGCCGCCCGCACTCCGCCGCCCGCCGGGGTCCAGGCACGTCTGCAGGAACTGACGCGCAAGGCCCTGCCCGTCACCCTCACCGGCGGTGCGCTGGTGACCGGACTGTCCCTGCTGCGTGGCAGCCCCGTCAGGCGGGCCGTCAGCGGAGGGGTCGCCGTGGCCGTCGCCGCCGTCCCCGAAGGCCTGCCGCTCGTCGCGACCGTCGCCCAGATGGCCGCCGCCCGCCGGCTGTCCCGGCGTGGCGTCCTGGTCCGCACCCCGCGCACCCTCGAAGCGCTCGGCAGGGTCGACACCGTCTGCTTCGACAAGACCGGAACCCTCACGGAGAACCGCCTCCGTCTGGTCCGGGTGGCCACCGCCGACGGCACCGTCCTCGTCCCGGACGACGCCGACGCCGTGCCGGTCGTCCGGCTGGCCGCGCGCGCCTGCCCGCAGGAAGAGACGGCCGAAGGGCGGCGGGTCGCGCACGCCACCGACGAGGCGGTCCTCGACGCCGCACCGCCCGGCGACACCTGGACCGCCGAGGGAGAACTGGCCTTCGAGGCAAGCCGCGGCTACGCGGCGGCGGTCGGCCGCGAGAGCGGCACGGACACCGGCCGGCTCCTCATCGTCAAGGGCGCCCCCGAAACGGTGCTTCCCGCCTGCCGGGACCTCCCCGACGAGGCGGCCGGAACGGCCCACACCCTCGCGGGGCAGGGGCTGCGCGTCCTTGCCGTCGCCCGCCGCCCGTGCCGTGGACCCGACGCGGACGCCGAACTCGACGCGGCGCTCGGCGGCCTGGAGTTCGCCGGACTGGTCGCCCTGGCGGACGTTCCGCGCGAGACCTCGCAGGAACTGCTCACCGAACTGCGCCGGGCCGGCATCCTGCCCGTCATGCTCACCGGCGACCATCCGGAGACCGCCCGCGCCATCGCCCTGCAACTGGGCTGGCCGCAGGACACCTCTGTGGTCACCGGGGACGAACTCGTCGCCATGGGCCGCAGCGACCGGGTGCGCGCCCTGCACGGCGCCGGGGTCGTCGCCCGGGTCGCACCCGAACAGAAGCTCCATGTCGTGGAGGCACTGCAGAAGGCCGGCCGGGTGGTGGCGATGGCCGGCGACGGTGCCAACGACGCCGCTGCCATCCGCGCCGCCGACGTGGGCGTCGCCATCGAGTCCCGCGGCTCCGCCGCCGCCCGCAACGCCGCCGACATCGTGCTCACCACAGGCGACCTGTCCGTCCTGGTCGACGCCGTCGGCGAAGGCCGCGCGCTGTGGCGCAGCGTCGCCGACGCGGTGAGCATCCTCATCGGCGGCAACGCCGGCGAGGTCGGCTTCAGCGTGCTGGGTACTCTGCTCGCCGGGTCCTCACCGCTGTCGACCCGTCAGCTGCTCCTGGTCAACCTGCTCACCGACATGTTCCCCGCCATGGCGGTGGCGGTGACGCCCAGCGACGACCCGTCGACGGCTGCGCACGCCGCGACCGGTCCGATGGGCCTGGACGTTCTCGGCGCACCCCTGCTGCGTTCCATCCGGCGACGGGGCGTGACCACCTGCCTCGGCGCGGTCACGGCCTATCTCTTCGGCCGCCTCACCCCCGGCACCGAACGGCGCTCCACCACGATGGCCCTGTGCGGAGTGGTCGGCGCCCAGCTGGTGCAGACCCTCTCCGGACGCCGACACAGCACTCTGGTGTGGGTGACGGCCCTGGGCTCCGCCGCGGTGCTCGCCGCTCTCGTCCAGACGCCCGGCGTCAGCCACTTCTTCGGCTGCACCCCGCTCGGCCCCGTCGCCTGGCTCGGCATCGCCCTGGCCATCGGCCTGTCGGCGTTCGCCCCGCGTCTGGAACGCCTCGAAGCGGTACGGCACCTGTACGACCTCGCCTCCCGCCTCGTCCCGCGCCTCAGCGACTCGGCCCGCAGGACCCGCAACCTGCTGCACACCGGCATCGCCCGGCCGGTGGCGTAACGGGACCGTGACGGACGGCGGACGCGGACCGATGCCGTGCCCGCGGGCGAGCTGACAGGAAGGGGCGCGGGGCTGTGCCGATGTGCCGCCGCGTGGGCGCGGACAGAGGTCCGGGGCGGAGCCCCCGGGGACGGGAAGGGGCGCCGAGGGCGGGAAAGGGACCGGGCGCCCGGGGACGGGAAGGGGCGCCGAGGGGCGGGAAAGGGACCGGGCGCCCGGGCAGCCACCGTCGGGAGGTGTGCCACCACGGGCGGGAGGAGGAAACACCCGGCACGGGTGGCCGGCCCCTCCCGGCGAGTTGCCGCCGGGAGGTGGCGCGCAGTACCTCGGCGGCAGGGGACCCCCAATGGCGCGTGTGCGACAGGAACAGGGCCGGTACGCGCAAGGGGCGGGGCAGGGGCCACCGCCCGGCCCGAGCGGATCCGCCGTCCTGCGTCCAGACTGGAAGTGCAGGGGCGGTCCCGGCACCCACCCGGGCCCCGCCGACGCAGGCGGGCGCGGGCGCGTCCGGTGGTGCCGCGGCCCGCCGCAGAGCGAGAAGGGTGAGGATCGGTATGAAGGGCTACGTCTTCCACGGCCCCGGGCAGTCCGCCTGGGAAGAGGTTCCCGACCCGGAGATCAAGGAACCCGGCGACGCGATCGTGCGTGTCGACGCCGTCACCATCTGCGGGACGGACCTGCACATCCTCAAGGGCGACGTGCCCGCGGTCCGCCCCGGCACCGTCCTCGGTCACGAGGCGGTCGGCGAGATCGTCGAGACCGGCGGCGACGTCCGCACCGTCCGCCCGGGGGACCGGGTCCTGATCTCCTGCATCTCCGCCTGCGGGCGCTGCGGCTACTGCCGCGAGGGCATGTACGGCCAGTGCCGGGGCGGCGGAGGCTGGATCCTCGGCCACCTCGTCGACGGCACCCAGGCCGAGTACGTCCGGGTCCCGTACGCCGATCTCTCGGTGTACCCGCTGCCCGGCGCCGTCGCGAACGAGGACGCCGTGCTGCTCGCCGACATCTTCCCGACCGGCTACGAGGTGGGCGTGCTCAACGGGCGGGTCCGCCCCGGTGACACGGTCGCCGTGGTCGGTGCGGGGCCCGTCGGGCTCGCCGCGATCGCCACCGCCCGGCTGTTCGCGCCGGAGCGCATCGTCGCCGTGGACCTGGCCGCCTCCCGGCTGCAGGCGGCCAAGGAGTTCGGTGCCGATGCCGTGGCCGACGCGAGCGAGGGACCCGAGCAGCTGATCGGGGACCTCACCGGCGAGCTCGGCGCGGACGTGGTCATCGAGGCGGTGGGTGTTCCGGAGACGTTCGAACTGTGCGCCCGCATGGTGCGCCCCGGCGGCCACCTCGCCAACGTCGGGGTGCACGGCGCGCCTGCCACCCTGCACCTCGAGGACCTGTGGATCAAGAACGTCACCATCACCACCGGACTCGTCGACACCCACTCCACCCCCGCTCTGCTGCGGATGGCGGCTGCCGGCCGGCTGCCCACACGCCAACTGGTCACCCACACCTTCCCGCTCGACCACATGCAGGAGGCGTACGACGTCTTCGGCAACGCCGCCGAGACCGGGGCGCTCAAGGTCGTGCTGGGCGTGCCGCAGCACGAAGTGGTCCCCGTCCGCCCGACGGTTTGACGGGCCCGGACCCGGCCGCCGCCGTGCCGGGGAACGGGCCGTTCGGCCCCGTGCCGGACCGGGGTCCGAGGGTCCACCCTGGAGAGGTGGCGCCGTTCCGGCACCCGCGTGAGGAGGTGACCTCCCATGGCGAGGACGCGTGCTGCGAGGCCACACAGGGTGCGGCTGTGGCGGTGGCGGAGGAATCCGCTGCGCCGCCGCAGCGATCTCGTCGAGGCGTGGCTGCTGCTCGCCACCCTCGTCCTCGCCCTGCTGATCGGGACGTTCACCGGCGTCGCGGCGGCCGGCGTCGTGGACGGGGCGATCGAGGACCGCCGCGAGAGCACCCGTACGGTGCCGGCCGTACTCGTGGAGGACGCCGCCCACGCGCTGCCCGCGTCCGTGGCGGAGGACGGGGACGGCGGTGTCTGGGCCAGGGTGCGGTGGACCGCCCCGGACGGCACCAGCCGCACGGGCCGGACGGAGGTCGACGCGAGGGCGAAGGCGGGGGCCGCGGTCACCGTGTGGAACGACCCCGCGGGCCGGCTCGCCGCCGCGCCGCCCAAGGGCGCGGACGCGCGCTTCCAGATCGTCATGGCCGGCCTCACGGTCGCCGTCGCCACCGGGGGACTGGTCCTGGCCGGCGGATGGCTCGTCCGCTCCCGGCTGCAGTGGCGGCGGCTGGCCGAATGGGAGACGGAGTGGCGGCAGGTCGAACCGTCGTGGCGGAAGCGGATGACGGGCTGAACGCCGGGCGGTGACGTGTGCACTGCACCGGTCGAAGCTTATGACCTGCTGAATTGCAAAATTTCGCAATTGCCTACATGCTTGTACTCGCCATCCAGTCGCGAGTGAAGTCGAGGGCCCGTGTCCGTACCGCTGTCGCAGACCGGAGTCCGGTCCCGGATCACGTCACTGCTGCCCACCCGCGCCGACCTGGAACAGATGCGACGCCATCCCCGCCGGGACCTGCTCGCCGGCCTGACCGTCGCGGTCGTCGCGCTGCCGCTCGCGCTCGGATTCGGTGTCTCCTCCGGGCTCGGCGCGGAGGCGGGGCTGGCCACCGCCGTGGTCGCCGGGGCCCTGGCGGCCGTGTTCGGCGGCTCCAACCTTCAGGTCTCCGGGCCGACCGGGGCGATGACGGTGGTGCTCGTGCCGATTGTCGCCGACCACGGACCCGGGGGCGTGCTCACCGTCGGTCTGATGGCGGGTGTGATCCTGGTCGCCCTGGCACTGCTGCGGGCCGGGGGAAGCATGCGGTACGTACCCGCTCCGGTGGTGGAGGGCTTCACGCTGGGCATCGCCTGCGTGATCGGACTGCAGCAGATCCCGAACGCACTCGGCGTGCCCGAGCCCGGGGGCGAGCGGGTCCTGGTGGTGGCCTGGCGGGCGGGTCAGGAGTTCGTCCGCGCCCCCAACTGGACCGCACTGGCGCTGGCGCTCGCCGTGGCGGTCGCCATGCTGCTCGGCGCGCGCTGGAAGCCGGCCGTACCGTTCTCCGTGCTGGCGGTGATCGGGGCCACCGTCGTGGCGCAGGTCGCCGGTCTGGACGGGGCCCGGCCGATCGGGGACCTGCCCGCGGGTCTGCCCGCTCCCTCTCTCTCCTTCGTGGACACCGCGGCCCTGGGCAGCCTGCTCGCGCCCGCCCTGGCCGTGGCCGCGCTCGCCGCCCTCGAGTCGCTGCTGTCGGCCTCCGTCGCCGACGGCATGACCGTGGGACAGCGGCACGACCCCGACCGTGAACTGTTCGGGCAGGGCCTCGCCAACATCGCCGCTCCGCTGTTCGGTGGCGTGCCGGCGACCGGAGCGATCGCCCGCACGGCTGTCAACGTCCGTACCGGGGCGGCCTCCCGGCTGGCCTCGCTCACGCACGCCGCCGTCCTCGCCGTGATCGTCTTCGCGGCCGCCCCGCTGGTGTCGCGGATCCCGCTCGCCGCCCTCGCCGGCGTGCTGCTGGCGACCGCCGTCCGCATGGTCGAGGTCGGCTCGCTGCGTGCGATGACCCGCGCCACCCGTTCCGACGCGGTGATCCTGGTCCTGACCGCCACCGCCACGCTCGTCCTCGACCTCGTGCAGGCAGTGATGATCGGTCTGGCCGTCGCCGGCGTTCTCGCGCTGGGCGCGGTCGCCCGCCAGGCCCGGCTCGCCCCGCTGCCACTGGACCGGGGCGACCACACGGAGGAGGAGTACGAACTGCTGGCCGAGCACATCGTCGCCTACCGCATCGACGGCCCCCTGTTCTTCGCCGCCGCCCACCGCTTCCTGCTGGAACTGACGGAACTCGCCGACGTGCGCGTGGTCGTCCTGCGCATGTCCCACGTCAGCGTCGTCGACGCGACCGGTGCCCTGGTCCTGAAGGACGCGGTGACAAAGCTGAGACGGCGCGGCATCCTCGTCCTGGCCTCCGGTATCCGCCCGGCCCACCGCCGTGCGCTCGCCTCCGTGGGCGTCCTGGAGCTGCTGCGGCACGAGGGCCGGGAATACGCCACCACACCCGGGGCGATCGGCGCGGCCCGCGCCCACCTGGAACACCAGGGTGTCCTGCGGAGGACCGCCGAGCCCCGGGCCACCGTGCCGGCACCCACCCGGGAGGCGCCGTGACCCCCGCACTGGGTACGCTGCCGTACCGCCATGTGCTCACCCTGCCCACCGGTCCCGGTGCCGTGCGTGTCGCCCGCGAAACCGCGGAACGGGCCCTGGCCGAGTGGGGCATCGGTGACCGCCACCCGGCGGTCGGCCCGGCGCTGCTGATCCTGAGTGAACTGGTGACCAACAGCGTCCGGCACGCGGCCGAGCTCTCCCCGCAGACCACGGTGGTCTACGCGGCGAGTCCCGACTGCCTGGTCCTCGCCGTGCACGACCGCCACCCCCACCGGCCTCGGCTGTCGGGACCGGGCGGCGCCGGACCGGGAGGCCTCGCCACGGTCGTCGAACTGACCCACGGCCTGGGCGGCACCGCCGTGGTGCGGGGCGACGCCGACGGCCGGGGCAAGAGCATCTGGATCACGCTTCCGCTGTGAGGCCGCCGGACACGGCCGCCGGACGGCCGAGATGTATGAAGTTGCTAATGTCGGAAAACGTCGAGGCGGGTGTCGAGGAACAGATGAGGCGATGGACCGAGGAGCGGCTGTCCGGCCCGTGCTGCCGCGCCGGAAAGGGGACGGCACGATGACCACGCCGCTGTACCAGCTGAAGGCCGAGTTCTTCAAAACCCTGGGCCACCCCGCCCGGATCCGCGTACTGGAGCTGCTCAGCGAGCGTGAGCACGCGGTCGCCGAGATGCTTCCCGAGGTGGGCATCGAACCGGCCCATCTCTCGCAGCAGCTGGCGGTGCTGCGGCGGGCGAACCTCGTGGTCGGCCGCAAGGAGGGCTCGACCGTGTACTACTCGCTGACCAGCCCGCATGTGGCCGACCTGCTCCGGGTCGCCCGCACCATCCTCTCCGGCGTCCTCGCCGGCCAGGCCGAACTCCTCGCGGACCTCCAGGCCGCCCAGAAGGAGGCCAGGCCGCTGCCGTAAGCACACGGCACCGCTCACTGCCGTACGACCGGCCGCCCCGGACCCACCCGGAACGACACCGCCGGACCACGCCCGGCCGGTCAGGTCCTCGGCGGTTTCGGCGAGTGACGGGCGCGGGAAACAGCCGGGCGGAGCGCCGCCGGCCGGGGGCCCTGCCCCTCCGGCCGGCATGCTTCGGCGGGTGCCACCCTGCCCGGCCCGGTGGCCGGGCAGGACATCGACGGGGCGCGGTCGCCCCACCGGCCCGGAGGCCTCCGGCGGGTGTCAGGACGTGCACGTGACCACGGCGACGCTCGGCCGCCGACGGTTCGCCGGATACCGGCGCCCCGGCCCAGAGGGGACCTGCGCGGGCGTCAGCCGGCGGGTTCCCCGTCCGAGCGGCGGCAGTGCAGGAAGATGTGTGGCTCGGGCCGGGCGTCCGGATGGGTCGGGGTGAACATCACGCTCGCCTCCGACTGCACCGTCAGCCCCGCCTCCCGCACGAGGGCGATGAGGTCCTCCGCCGCGAAGCTGGTGACCCGCACGGGCTGTCCCATGAACACCCCGTCGAACTCCTCGACGTCCAGCGGCACGGTGGACAGCGCGAACAGGCCGCCGGGCCGCAGTGCCCGCGCCAGTCGGTGCAGGAGACCGGACTGCTCCGCCCGGGACATCTGCAGCAGAGCGAAGTACACGCAGACCGCGTCGAAGGAGGCGTCCTCGAGAGTCATCCGACGGATGTCCACGCAACGGAACTCGGCCTCCGGCACCTGCCGTGAGGCGAGCTCCACCATGACCGGGGACACGTCGACGCCCAGCACCCGGTGCCCGGCGCCGGCGAGCACGGCGGCCGTGGGCCGCCCCGTGCCGCTGCCCACGTCCAGGACCCGGCTGCCGGGCGCCAGCCGTTCGAGCAGCCAGTCAAGGGACGCCCGGTGGGCCGCCGAGGAGGCGAACGCCTTCTCGTACTCGCTGCCCAGCGCGTCGAACACCGCCGCCGCCGGTGACCCGTGTTCCTCGTCGACCAAGACACACCCCGTCTCCGTGTACCGATGCGGGGCATCGTGCCACCCCCGTGGCGTCGTTACAACGGGGCACCGCACGTGGCGAGGTCAGGCCCGGCTTGCGGACGCGGCGACCGGCACGGCAGGGTCGGGGTGTGCCGACTCTGCTGATCGTCCATCACACCCCCTCGCCCAACTGCCAGGCGATGTTCGAAGCCGTCCTGGCCGGTGCCACCTCTCCGGAGATCGAGGACGTGCGGGTGGTGAGGCGGGCGGCACTGTCCGCCACCGCCACCGACGTACTCGACGCCGACGGCTACCTCCTCGGCACCCCGGCCAACCTCGGCTACATGTCGGGAGCGCTCAAACACTTCTTCGACCAGGTCTACTACCCGTGCCTGGACACCACCCGGGGCCGGCCCTTCGGGTCGTACGTGCACGGCGGCAGCGATGTCACCGGCGCGCTGCGGGGCATCGAGACCGTCACGACGGGCCTGGGCTGGCGGCGCGTCGCGGAGACCGTGACGGTCACCGGCGAGCCGGACAAGGCCGCCGTCGAGCGGTGCTGGGAACTGGGCGCCACGGTCGCGGCGGGCCTGACGGACTGAGACTGAGACGGCCGCCCCGCCACCGGGGCCGGGACGACCGTCACCGCCTGACCGTGGTACTGAGACGGCCGTTCTCCGCCGGCGCCGTCAGGTCTCGTCCATCCGCCGTCGGTCCTCCTCGTCCCAGGCCCGCGTGTCGCGCGGCTGTGTGTACGGCTCCGCCTCCGGCGGATGGCCTCCGGCGATGGCCCGCTGCCGGGCGATCTCCGCGTCGAACTCCAGTCCCAGCAGAATGGCGAGGTTGGTGATCCACAGCCAGATCAGGAACACGATGACACCGGCCATCGTGCCGTACGTCTTGTTGTACGAGCCGAAGTTGGCGACGTAGAGGGCGAACCCGGCGGAGGCGATCAGCCAGATCACCAGCGCCAGGAAACTCCCCGGAGTGACCCACCGAAACCCCCTGACCTTGGCGTTCGGGGCCGCCCAGTACAACAGTGCGATCATCATGGTGACCAGAACGATCAGCACCGGCCACTTGGCGATCGACCACACGGTCAGCGCGGTGTCGCCCAGGCCGAGCAGATCGCCCGCCTGCCGGGCCAGCCCGCCGGTGAACACCACGATCAGCGCACTGATCACTGCCATCACCATCAGGGCGATCGTCACCCCGATCCGCACCGGCAGCACCTTCCACACCGGACGCCCCTCGGGCATGTCGTAGACCACGTTCGCCGAGCGCATGAACGCCGCCACATAGCCCGACGCCGACCAGATGGCCAGCACCAGACCGATGATCGCCACGATGGAGCCGATGCCCGCGTTGCCCTGCAACTGCTGTATCGCCTGAGTGATGATGTCGCGGGCCGCACCGGGCGCGGTGAGCTCCTGGACGTTCTCCAGCACCTTGTCCGTGGTGGACTTGCCGGTGAGGCCCAGGATCGACACCAGAGCCAGCAGCGCGGGGAACAGGGACAGCACTCCGTAGTACGTCAGGGCCGCGGCCCTGTCGGTGAGCTCGTCGTCCTTGAACTCGTGCAGGCTGCCCTTGAGGGCCCCGCCCCACGCCCCTTTCGGCAGCTTGGCCGGTGAATCCGGAGCCGCCTGTTCGACCTCGTCGCTCGGCCCGGGCTCGTCAGGGTCCGCGCGCTGCGTCTCATGATCCGGTCGGGGCTCGTCCGGTGCCGCGCGCCGCGCCCCGTGATCCGCACGGCGCTCGTCCGTCGCGTTCTCATGGGCCTGCCTGTCGTTACGCCCCGGGATGTGCAGCTTCATGGCTGCCGAGTAACCAGCGACCGGCATGTCACGCCCGCACCGCGAGGACCGGATCGTGGCCGGAAAGGAGTTGTGGGAGCGCTCCCAGGGATGCACGATTCCCAGCATGACCGAGTTCCCCAGGATTCGCCCGTACCGACGCGAGGACCGGCCGGCCCTCGACGAGATCTGCGTCCGCACCGCGCACATCGGCCAGGACAGCCGCCCCCACTACGCCGACCCCAGTGTCTTTTCCGCCACCTTCGCGGCCCCCTACGTCCATCTGGAGCCGGAACTGGCCTTCGTGCTGGACGACGGGCAGGGGCGGGCGGTCGGCTACATCGTCGGCACCGCTGACACGGCCCGCTTTGCCAGGGCCTTCCGTGCCGCATGGCTCCCCCTGGTCGCCGACCGCCATCCCGAGCCGTCCGGGCCGCCGAGGACGCCGGACGAGGAGATCGCCTGGCTGCTGCACCATCCCGAGCGGATGGTCGTCCCCGAACTGGCCGCCTGGCCGGCCCATCTGCACATCGACCTGCTGCCCGAGTGGCAGGGCCGCGGTCACGGACGGCAGTTGATGCGGACCTTCCTCACCGCGCTGCGGGACGGGGGAGTGCCGTCCGTCCACCTCGTGATGGCGGTGGCCAACAAGCCCGCCCGGGCCTTCTACGACCGTATGGGCTTCGAGGAGATCGACGTGCCGATGGACGACTCGGTCGTCTGTCTCGGGCGCACCACGGGAGGTCTCGACCGGCTCTGACGGCCGGTGTCTCCTTCGCCGAACGCATCGCACGCATCGAACGCATCGAACGCGCCACGGCCACCGGGGAGTGGCGCAAATGCGCATTGCCACCCCGCTTCATCAGGCGCAGCCTGTGCTCTGGGAGCGCTCCCACGAAGCAGGCGGGTGCCGCGAGCCCGTATCCCCACGACCCCCACAGCGGAAAGAAGGAGCAGCATGGTTTGGCATGTACATGACGTGTTATCGCCCCGGTCCCGTCTCTCGCCCGCCCTGACCGTCGTCGTGGCCGCGCTGCTCTGTCTGATCCCCTGGAGCGGCACCGCCGTCGCCCACGGCTCCGTGGTCGACCCCGCGTCCCGCAACTACGGTTGCTGGCAGCGCTGGGGGAGCGACTTCCAGAATCCGGCGATGGCCCAGGAAGACCCCATGTGCTGGCAGGCATGGCAGGACAACCCCAACGCCATGTGGAACTGGAACGGCCTCTACCGCAACGGTTCCGGCGGCAACTTCCAGGCCGTCGTCCCCGACGGCCAGCTGTGCAGCGGCGGGCACACCGAGAGCGGGCGTTACAACTCCCTGGACGCCGTGGGCGCCTGGAAGACGACGGACGTGAACGACAACTTCACGGTCCGGCTGTACGACCAGGCGAGCCACGGCGCGGACTACTTCCGCGTCTACGTCACCCGGCAGGGCTTCGACCCCGCCACCCGGGCGCTGAGCTGGGGTGACCTGCAACTGGTGGCCAGCACCGGCTCGTACGCCCCCAGCCAGAACTACTCGATCCCGGTGAGCACGTCCGGCCTCAGCGGCCGCCATGTCGTCTACACGATCTGGCAGGCCTCGCACATGGACCAGACGTACTTCCTGTGCAGTGACGTGAACTTCGGCTGAGCCGCGCCGAGTTCACCTTCCAACCTCAACTCCCCGCCGGACGCACCCGGTCCGGCGGGGACTTGGTGTCCCTGGGGCCCTGCGTTCTCCGAGATGCCGGGGAGAAATCGTGAGGGCCTTGAACGCGCGGCGGTCCTTCTGCGTATGGGGCGTGGGAATCCCATGCCGACCCCGTTATGTTTTTCGCGGTCCTGCAAGAGGGCCGCTGGCCTCCGGGTCCGGCATGACTGTGTCCCCCTGTCGAACGGATGACCTGGGGGGTGG
>NZ_JBVIIM010000051.1:0-25612 GCF_055569765.1 Streptomyces sp. NPDC031365
TGTCTTTGCGGTCCTCACAGGGTCGAGAGGGCGCAGCCCACCCCCCCCCCCCCCCCCCCCCCCCCCCCCCCCCCCCCCCCCCCCCCCCCCCCCCCCCCCCCCCCCCCCCCCCGGGCCCGCGTTACGCGGCCAGCCGGTGAGCGGCCAGGGCTGCGGGTGCGAGGTAGCTGCTGGGGTCCACGGGCGTGCCGTCGAAGCACTCGATGCAACAGCCGAGCTTCTTCGAGAGGCAGAAAAAGAACCGCCTCCCGCAGTCCCCGCAGGTCTGGCGAGCGGCCATGGCCCGGTCCAGGGCCCATTCCTGAGCGAGCGTCGGGACGCGCTTGGGCACGGCCAGGTCGACGCGGAGCAGGAAGCCGCGGGTGGGGTGGTTGCACGACCACTGCGGCCGGTACGAGCACCACTTGCAGCGCAGGATCGCGGCCGGGCCGTCGTTGCCGCCGGGGCTGAGGCCCATGTCCCTGAGCTGGCGCCGCGTGACGAGTCCTTCGGGGACCGTGCCGCGATCGAACTCCGGCAGGAACGCGTCCGAGCGGGGCACGCGCTTGATCTCGCGGCGCCGCTTCCTGCGCCTCCTGGGCATCAGCGGCTCCAGGCGCCGGGCAGCCGGTCGGGGCGCTGCGGGTAGCGGGGGCCGGGGCGCTGCGGGCGGGGCCGGCCGATCCGGCGGCGCGGGCGGGGGATGAGCACGAGTGATCTCCTCCAGTCGTCGGTGGGCAGCGCTGCGCCCCGTCGACGTGGTGCTGGTGTCGGCGGGGCGCGGCGGGTGGTGCGTTCGGCCGGGCGGCCTGTCCCGTCCTCGCCCGGCCCCTGGGTGCGGGGCGGGCGAGGACCGGGCAGGGCGTCAGGTCTTCAGCGGGTGCGGAGCGTGCGGTCAGCGCTGGAGCGGGTGGACGTTGTCGTCGAAGTCGTCGCCCGCCGGGGCGGGGGCGGGGAGGGTGGCGTGCAGGTGGAGCTCGGGGTTGAACTGCGGCATGAACTGCGGCGGGTGGTTGTGGACGATGGGCCGCAGGGTCAGACCGCGCAGCGCGAAGGCGCTGGCGAGCGCCCACATCAGGGCGGCGAGCCCAGTGGCGGCGGCGCGTCCTCCGGCCGGGGCGGCGGACCAGATCATGGCCAGGCTTGCCAGGCCCCACAGCGTCCAGGCGATGCGAGCGCCGGCGTTGCCGAAGAACCCGCCGATGAGCCCGAGCAGTCCGGCCAGTTGCCAGAACGCGTACAAGGCGGCGGGCGTGACGGTGAGGTGGGCGGCCTGGTCGGCGAGGAACGCCCGGATCGGGTGGTCGACCGTGCCCCACAGTCCGCTGCCGTCACCGGCGTCGGTGGCCTGGACGTCGGAGAGGCCCGTGAGTGTGGCGGAGGCGATGTCGCCGGCGGCGTCGACCATCATCACGATGAGGCTGAGCCCGGCGAGCAGTCCGGCCGTTTTGATCCACACAGCGATCTCGTGCCATCCGGCGTGCCGGGCCTGGAAGATCTCCTCCCACCGCTGGTGGAGGAAGCCGCCTTCCTCCCAGGACTTGCGCCAAGCGGTACGCAGCCGCGCCAGGCGCTGCGTGCCCTTGCGGGCGGGTGGCAGTTCGAGCTGGTCGAGGATGCTGTTCGGGCGGTGCTGGCCGTTCATCTGCCTGTCGTTGTGGGACATGGGGCAGTCGCTCCTTCGTCTGGGAAGTCGGTGGCGTGCGTGGGTGTCCGGCCGGGTGGCCTGCCCCCGCGTCCGGCCCCCCGGGTGCGGGGTTCGGGCGCGAGGCAGTGGTCCCGGAGCGGTTACAGACCGCGGGCGTCGGCGAGACCGGCGGCCTGGTCGACCATGCGGACGGGGACGCGGCTGCTGCCGTGGGCGTCGTTGAAGGACGGCACGGAGTCGACGTCGCCGAACTTGCGGCGGATCGCGTCCAGGAGCACGGCGGCCGCGTCGGCCTCCAGGCCGCTGTCGCCGCGGGCCTCGGCTCGGATGGCTCCGAGCATGCAGCGGGCGCCGTCCTCGTCGACCAGCGCGCCGGAGCACCAGCCGCCGGTGAGCAGCCGGTGGTGGGCGCGCTGCAGAAGGGCCGCGACCGGCGTCGGGTAGGACTCCGGCGGCGGCTGGAGCGTCGGGGTCAGCGGAACGGTGACGACGTCGGACAGGTCCACGGGCTCGGTGGGGATGTGCGCCGTGTTGACCTCGTAGGCGACGGCCGCTTCGTCCAGACGCGCGGTCATCGCCGCTTTGATGAACGTCAGGCGTTCCTCGAGGGTGAGCTCCGCCGGCGGCGCGGTCGAGGCGGGCTGGGTGGTCGGGGCGGGCGGGTCTATGGCGGGGCTGGCCGGGGTGTGGGACATCGCGGGCTCCAAGCGGGGGACGCCGAAGGGCGCCGCCGGATCGTTCTCCGGCGGCGCCCTTTGGCGTCGTGCAGCGGGGGAGGGGGAGGGGCGCTAGTCGTCGGGGGTGTAGTTCAGCGCGCCGCAGTTCCAGCAGTCCCATTCGTCGGGGACTTCGACCAGGTCGCAGCAGTCGCACCCCACGCCGTGCACCACGCAGTCTTCGCCGCAGCGCCAGCAGGTGTAGTGCAGGTGTGCCATGCCCTTGTCCCTCCCCGGGTCTGTGGTGGGGCCCGACAAGAGCATGCGCCCGATACCGGCGCTTTACTGCTGCGTTGGCGAAACTGGTGATCAGAGGCTGGAGAGCAGTCCGGCGATCGAGGCGAGGCCGCTGTTGATGGCCGGGGCCAGGCCGGTCGCGGCGAGGGTGAAGCCGAACAAGGTACAGGCCAGCATGGAGCCGAAGCGGACGTGGCCGCCCTTGAGTAGGACGGCGACGATGATGCCCAGCAGCACGGCGGCGGAGAGGGAGAGGGCCACGGCGGGTGGTGCTCCTTCGAGTGTCGGGGTGGGGCCGGCCGCGCTCGGGCGGGCTGGCCCCGTGGATGGATGGGGATGGGGTTCAGGCGTCGGTGAGGCTCTTGATGGCCTCCAGCGCCTGGCGGGGTGAGGCGACCTGCGGCTCGGAGCGGCGGCTGCCGCGCTTGCCGCCGCCCTTGCCGCCTCCTCCCCCTCCGCCGCCGCGGCGGCGGGACTTGCCGTCACCGTCGTCGTCCTCGTCGGGCTCGGGCCAGAACTCGCCGGGCCGCACGGGCTCGTTCCAGTCGAACCACAGGCCGCGCTTCTCCAGCTCGCTGATCTCGTAGTCGGTGAGCCGGTTGACCTCGTTGGGGAACAGGTTGGACAGGTCGGTGTCGAAGTCGGCGTACAGCGACCGCATGAGCACGGCGCGGCCGTTGTCGAGGACGATGACGGCGACGCCGCCCGTGGAGACGCCGTTCTCCGGGTCGGCCTCGCCGCGCATGGCCCGCTCGATCGCGGAGCCTTCGCTGCGGGAGTAGCGGGCCGGGATGGTCGGCACGTCGTAGGCGTTCTCCATGGTGCCCTCCGCGGCCTTGCGGGTGGCGCCGGGCGAACCCATGTTGAAGATGACCGGCCTCGAGTTCTGGCGCAGGTTGTCCTTCATCTCGGTGGAGAAGCCGTTGTGCGCGAAGGGCGACTGCCCGGCCGGGTTGAAGCCGATCCCGTACTTCAGGCCGGTGACCGTGAGGTCCTCGCCGTCCTTCTGGATGAACTCACCGAAGTCCGCGTCCTGCGCGGCGGTCATGAACTCATCGCCGTAGACGTTGAGCTGCCGGTACGGGCAGCGCGGGTCGCCCGGCTTGTAGTCGTGCGGCTGACCGTCGTGCGGCCAGGGCATGTCCGCCCGGATCTCGCACAGCGCCTTCGCCGCCCGCAGCGAGCGGGCCATCCACAGGGCGTTCGAGCCCTGCCGGTCGATGTACTTACCCAGCACGCTCGTCTTCTCGTCCTTGCGGACGGTGCCCAGCCACACGACCTGGCCGTCCAGGGACTGGGCGGCCATGTGGATCGCGAAGAACTGCGTCTTGCCGGACCGGGACACCCCCAGCGTGAGGCCGTGGGCCGGGGCATTCTTGTCGTGCTGGTACACCATCGTCTTCACCGGCTGGCCGGTGATGGTGAACCCGCACACGTACATGCCCTTGGCGTCCGGGGTGAGCAGCTCGCGGGTGGCGGGGAAGATCGCGGACAGCGGCGGGGTGTCGAACGCGCTGATCAGGAACTCCGAGCCGTCGATGAGGACGAAGACACAGGAGTCGTCCTCGGGCAGGTCCAGCGCCCGGCAGACCTTGGGCAGGTCGATGCGCGGGGACTCGGTGGAGTCGCTCATCTTCGCCCGGTAGAAGGTGACCCCGCGCTCGTTGTCGCGGGTCTTGTGGACCAGCTCGGAGCCGGGGGCGCCGCCCTTGGGACCGGCGACCCGGTCGATCCAGCGCTCCTGGTCGGTCGGCTTGGTACGGCGCCGGGCGTTGGCCTCGGGGGTGATGCGGGCCTCCATCCAGCCGGGTCCGCCCTGGCGGCCGGGCTGGGCCGGAATGTCCGCGAGGACGACGTCGCTCGCGGGCACGGCGAAGGCCGCGCCGACGGCCTCGGGGGACAGGCCGGTGATGGGCCGGCCGGTCTCCGAGGCGCGCAGCAGCAGGATCATGTCGTGCCGCATGCCGGGCATCCGGGTGGCCTTGACGACGTGGGTGCGGGCGGGCATCCCGGCGCGCTCCCACATCATCCGCGCCTCGCGGGTGAGCAGGTCCGCACCGTCGTCCGGCATAGCCGGGGACGGCTCCGGCGCTGCGGCGGGCTGAAGCTGCGGGGCCGGGGCGGCGACGGCGGGACGGTGCTGGCGGCGGGCGTGCCGGGAGAACGGCAGCACGAAGGAGCCGGCCGCCGCCCATCCGGCGGCGAGCAGTCCGTCCAGCCAGTACGGGCCGAAGCCGCCTGTGTGCCCGGCGGCGACGTCGACGGCGGCGGCCAGGACCAGCGGCGACCAGCGCAGGATCTTGCGTCCGGCGCCGGGCTCGTCGCTCTTGGCGGCGAGGAAGATGCCGCCGATCGCGGCGGCGCCGGCCAGCTGCACGACGGAGCTGACGGGGCTGTCGGGGTAGACGTTCGGGGCCACGGCCAGCACGGGCGCGGCGAGGGTGTAGGCGAGGCGTTCGAGCGCGACACTGCGCGGCGTGGTCACCGGTGGTCTCCTTCGCAGAACGGGCACGGGCGGCCCCGCACTGTGTGCGGGGCCGCCCGTGGTGAGGGGTGGTGGGGAGTGGGGTCAGCGGTTGAAGAAGCCCGGGCGGGGCGTCTTCTCGCGCCGGTTGGAGCGGATGTCGTCCAGCGCGCCGTAGAGCTTGGCGTGGGTGCGCCGGGTCTCGTGGGTGAGGTCGGCGGTCTCCTGGGCGGTGTCGGACAGCGTCTTCACCTCCCGTGCGGCGCCGTCCAGGGCGGTGGCCACATTGGCGGTGAGGCTGACGAACTTCGGGTCCAGGTCGGCGTTCTCGATGTCGGTGGCGACGCTGTCGGTGTGCTTGGCGTTGGCCTGCATGCTGCGCCGCAGTCCCTCGAGTTCGAGGGTGGCGTCGTCCATGGCCTTGCCGAGCTTGTCCAGCTTGGCCTGGACGGCCTTGTACCGGTTGTCGTCGTCGGCCACGGCGGGCGCCGCGCTGGTGTTGCGGGGTGCCAGGTCGCTGCTCATCAGCGGGTTTCCTCCAGGGCTTAGTCGTGGTGGGCGGCGGCCGACGCGTGCTTGAGGCCGGCGTCTTCCTTGGCGGCCATGTCCTCGCCGTAGACGCGGGCGACCATCCCGGCCGCGAGCTTGGCGGCTTCCTTGGCGAGGCCGCACTGCTCGGCACAGCGCTGGGCCTGTCCCTTCATGCGGGCCGCGGAGTCGGCCAGGTCCGTGATCAGGTCGGTGACGGCGGTGGAGATGTTGTGGTCGCCGACCAGGTCGGCGGCCATGTCCCGCAGGGCGTCGGCGACCTTGGCGAGGGCCTCCATCAGGGCTTCGGCGCGCTCCTGGTCGGAGGCGGCCTTGATGGCGATGTTCGCCATCTCCACCAGGTACTGGTCGAACGTGATGTCCGTCCGGTGCTGGGCTCCGAGGCCGCCCGCGCCGGACGGCCTGCTGACTTGCGAGCTGCTCACGCTGTTCCCTTCCGTGCTAGTGGGGGATTGGCTGGTGCCGGGCCGCGCGGTGTGCTTCTCCGGCGCGGGCGGCAGGCCCTTGACGCCGGTGGTCACGGCCGCGGGGGCGTCGGGGACGATGTCCGCGTCGACGATGTCGTCCTCGCCCTTGGCTGCGGTCTTGGGCGGGCGGGTGTCGTGCTCGGGCCACTCCACCGTCGGGGTGGAGTCCTCCGCACCGAACGGGCTGTCCGCCGGCCGCTCACGGCGTCCGGTCCGGCGGCTACGGCGAGGGCCGCGGGTGCGGCGACGCCGTCCGGCCCCGTCGGTGTCGGCGATGCGGCGTCGCCGGAACCGGCGGCGCTTCTTCTTCGAGCCGTCAGACGGCTCGTCACCGGCCTTGGAGTCCTTGCCCGGCTCATCGGACGCCTTGTCGTCGTCGTCCTTCGTGGCGCTGGAGGCCCCGTCAGGGCCGTCCTTGGCGTCCTTCTCGCCCTTGCCGTCCGTGCCCTTGTCCTTGGCGGCCTCCTCCTTCTTCGCCTTGTCCTTGTCCTTGGTAAGGCTGACCTTCTCCGTGCCGGCCTTGCCGTCCTTCGCGGCCTTGGCGGCCTCCGTGTCGGCGCGGCGCTTGTCCCAGCGGCGCTGGGCTTCCTCGCCGACGGCCTTGCCGAGGGTCGTGCGGCCCGGCTCGGAGGACGCGGCGGCTTCCCGCTTCGCCTTCCGTGCCGCGTCCCGCTCCGCCTTCTTGGCCCGGCGGTCCTCCCAGGCCTGCTGCCGCTGCGCGCGGGCCTGGTCCCGGTTCTTGGTCCGGTCGGCGACGCCGGCGGCGTGACCGGCGGTGCGCCGTTCCTGCCGTCCTGCCTGCCGGGTGCCGGCGCGCTCCTGGCGGCCGCGGGCCCGCTCGGCACGGGCGTTGGAGGCCGGGCCGTGCTGGCCCCGGCCGCCGTCGCCCTTCGAGCTGCCGCTGCCGCTCCGGTGGGAGCTGCCAGAGCCCTTCTGAGAGCCTTTCGGGCCCCCGGCGGTCCCGCCGCGCCCGGAGTTGGGTGTACGGCCGCCAGAGGAGCGGTCAGGGCCCTTCGTGCCGCCCTTGCCGCTACCGCTGTCCCCGGAGCCGGAGCCGGAACGCCCTGCGGTGCCGCCGGAGTTGGAGCCGCGCGAGGAGTTGGGCCGGTTCGTTCCCGAGCCGGAGTTGCTGCGGGACGGCCCGGTGCCGCCCCCTCCGCCGCGCGAGCCGCCTCCGCCGCCGGCCTTCGAGCGGCCCTTGTCCGCGCCCAGGCCGGAGCTGGGCGACTTCATGCGGTCGGCGTCGGCCTTTCCGCGCGCCGCCGCTTTGTCGCCCTTCGCTTTCATCATCGCGGCGTGGAGTTTTCCGTTCTGCTCCATCATCGCGACTTCCTGCGCGGTGCGGCCCTCCAGCAGCGCGGCCTTCCGCGCTATTTTGGCCTCACGGAAAGGCGCTTCACCCTCGTGAAGCGCCCGCGCCCTTTCCAGCCGGAATTCCAGCCAGTCACCGAGACGGTCAGCGAGAGAACGAGGCTGCTCGTATTCGCCTTCCTCGTATTCGCCGTCATCTTCACCGGTTTCCGGTGCCGTAATTCCTTCCGAACGCAGCGCCGTAGCCGGGTCCGGAGCAGCCGGAATCGGCGGCAATTCCATCGTCGTCTCCTCCGGGTTCTCCGGGGGAGCCTCCGGAATGTCTTCCGGCGGGGGAATGGTGTCGATGAAATCCGGGATCGGCGGCAGCGCGTACGAGGAATCACCGCTCCAGGGGCCATGGACCAGGGTTCCGCCGCCGGCCTCATCGGAGTCGTCGGACACGGTGCACCTCCCTCCAGGGGGACTTGACAGACAGTGGGGTCTCGTGTGCACGCGCGTGCACGTGCACGTGTGCACGCTTTACGCGCGCGATGCCCCGCCGGAGCCCGGCGGGGCCTTCATTGGTGACGCTCAGTTACGCGGGCCGTGCTGCTTGAGGACGGTGTCCGCGTACTGCATGAGGTGGTCGAACAGCCGCGGGTCGCCCGCCTGCCGCCTCTCCAGGACCAGCTTGAAGAGGCGGCAGACCAGCGTGAATCCGGCGATGACATCGCCGCGACCGGCTTTGACTTCCTTGGTGATTTCGGACCGAGTAAGGCGCAGCCAGAATTCCATCCGGCCGATTTCCCCGCGACTCTCGATCGCCTTGCGCTCTTCGTCCTGCAGCCAGCTCATCCGCCCTTGAATGGAGCGTTCGACGCTGGTGAGGGGGCGCGTCACGCCGACTCCCTGTTACCCATGTCGTAAATCGACGTGGGACCACCATAGCTGAGATTCTGGCTCTGCGCACCCTGCTGCGGCGGATTCGGCGCGGCCTGGAGCGGCTGCGGGTTCTTCTTGCGCTGCTTTTCCAGCTCCTTTTCCTTTCGCTTTCGGGCGGTATTTGCGACCGCCTCATCGTGGGCGCGGCGCTTGTAGGCGCCCTTTTCGAGGCCCTTGGTGACGGCCTCGACGTTCTTCAAGACGTCCTTGAATGCCTTTTCCACGGGCTGGGCGCGCAGCCAGGCGTCGAACCAGCGGTCGCCCTCGACGTGGGTGTCGCGGCAGTGGACGCGGATCTCCTGGGCGAGGGTCTCCAGGTTCTTGCCGATGTCCAGCAGGACCCGCTGAACGTCGGCCAGGTACCGGGCGGTCGCCTCCGGGTTCTGCGCGACATCGCGCAGAGGCGAGTAGTTCGGGTCGTTGCTGCTCATGCGAGAAGACCTCCGGGTCTCGGGGTTGGGGAGGGGGAGTCCGTGCTCCCCGAGGCTGTTGCGCGGGGTTGGGGTGGTAGTCGGAACGAACCTCGCCCGCACCGCTTCCCGGGTGGGCGCGGTACGGGCGAGCGGCCTGCCGGCCGTGGCCGTCACCGGTCCGCGCTCAATGAGCGAGCGCGAGCCGGTGGCGACCATGAGCGGCAGGGGTTCTGCCAAGAAGGTGAGCGCGTCGGCGCTCACCGGGCGCTCACCTACGCGCCCGGGGCGGCCTCTTCGACCTGAGCGCGCAGGCGCTGAGCGGTCGGGCGGGAGACCGGCTTGTCGGACAGCCCTGCGTCGGTGAGCGCGTCGCGGATCTCCCGCCACTCGGGACGACGCCCGAGCTCGGTGTAGAGCAGACGGATACGAGCGTGGCGGCGCTCGGTAAGCGCCTCCGTCTCGCTGCGCGTACGAGCGTCCTCCGCTCGCTGAGCGTCCGCCTCACCCGTGGCGCGCTCACCCTTGTGAGCGCCGGAGGTGAGCGCCGGGCGCTCACGCTCACCGCGAACCTCCCCGCAGGTGAGCGCGCTCACGTCGGGGTGAGCGCGCTCGGTTTCCTCACCGAGCTCGACCGTGTGAGCGTCCTCGGGGGCGAGCGTGTCGGCGAGCGCGGCGGGCGCGCTGCCGAGCTTGAGCGCCATCCGCTGCTCCAGCGGAGCCTTCCAGCGCCACAGCAGACCGTGCTCCTTACGCAGCCGCGCTCGGATCCAGGTCTCCTGCTGGAGGCGGGAGAGCGCGTCGTCGTAGGAGGTGATCTCCCACAGGATCATCCGGCGGCGAAGGCGAGCGGTGGGGATCGGGGCGAGGATCCAGCGGGAGCGGCGCACCGTCTCCATCCGCTTCTTGCCGGTGACCGCGCCGATCCGCGTGGCGTACACGTGGGAGGCGATCTCTGAGAAGATCACCCACAGCAGGGTGAGGGCGGCGTGCCCGAGGCGGCCCGACGCGGAGTCCGCCGCGTTCCAGTTGAGGTAGACGGTCACCGCCGTCAGCGCGCGGGGCACCCAGCGGATCCAGCGCAGTTCCATGCCCATGCGGATCAGGACCAGGTTGGCGCCGGTGAAGGCCGGGATGGCGACGTCGATACCGACCGGCAGCAGCCACGGCCACTCCCAGCCCCATCCGGCCGCCTTGGTCTCCAGCGCGGTGTAGGAGGAGAGCAGACCGAGGGTGGAGACGACAGCGGCCGCGAGGACGATCGCGACGACCAGCACCAGTTCCTGCCCGGACAACGGCGGCACCCCGCCGACGGGCCGGGCGTCGGCCCGTGCCTGGCGGCGCTTGGCGCGTGATTCGGTCCGGATCTCCCGGCGGCGGGCCCGCTGCACGGTGCGCTGCGTCGCCGCCTCCATGACCCGTTCGGCCTCGGCTCGGGCCTGCGAGGCGGCGGCCTGGTCGGCCGTGGCCTTCGCCGCTGCCTCCCGGGCCGTCTTCGCATCCGCTTCGGCCTGCTCACGCAGTCGGGTGACGTCCTTGTCGGCGGCGGCCCGCAGCTCCTCAGCGGAGGTGCGGGCGTCGTCCAGGGCGCGGTCGGCGTCGGCACGAAGGCCGGCGGCCACCTTCTCCGCTCCGGCCCGCACCTGTGCGACCTGGTCGTCAGCGCTTTCGCGCATCCGGTCGGCCTCGCCGCGCGCCCGCTCCAGCACCTGTTCGGCGTCGGTGGTGGCGCGAGTGCGGGTCTCCGCAGCGGTGCGCTCCGCAGCCGCGAGCAGCTCGGTGCGCCTGGTCTCCGCGTCGGCGAGGGCCTTCGCGGCGGCCTGCGCCGCCTCGGTCTTCACCTGCTCCGCCTGCGCGGCCGCCGTGGTGGTGACCTCTTCCGCATGGCGGCGGGCGTCGGCGAGCAGCTCCTCGGCAGCCGCCTTGGCGTCGGTGAGGACCTGGTCGGCCTTGCCGGTTGCCGTCGTCGTGACGGTGTCGGCCTCGAGGCGTGCGTCGGCGAGCAGCTGCTCCGCCTTCGCTTCGGCGTCGGCGAGGACCTGCTGCGCGTCGGCGGCCGCGGTGCTCGCGGCGTCGCTGCGGACCTGGTCGGCGTCGGCCTGGGCGGCGGCGAGGACACGGGCCTGCTCAGTGGTGGCCGCCTCGGTGATCGAGGCCGCCTGCGAGCGGGCGCCGTCCAGAAGTTCGGCAGCGCGGGTCTCGCCGTCGGCGAGGATGCGCGCGGCGTCGTCGGCGGCCTGGCCCCGGAGGTCGGCGGCGCGGTCGGTGGCGTCGGCCAGGACCGGATCGGCCTCCGGGAAGACCAGCGGCACCGTCTCCTCGGGCGCGAGGGCCTGGGCGGGAACGGAGGCCGGCGTCGCCGGTGCCTTGGCGCGCCCGTTGCGGGGCTTCGGGTTCGCCGCGGGGCGCCTGCGGCGGGTGGCGGGCTTGGTGGCCACGGAATGTCCTCTCTTTCCGGGCGCCTCCGAGAAGGGGCACCGTGGATCTGCAGCGGTGGGTAAGGTCGTGACCAGGCCCTCCGAGGCCCCGGCAGCTGAATTGCCGGGGACTCGGAGGGCCGTCGTCTTGGTGCGGTCAGCGTCCGGGGATCAGGCGGCCGCTGTTTCCTGGCCGGGCCCGTAGGTGCGGGCGAACCGGGCGCCCGCGGTCAGCAGGGCGGTGATGTCCGCGTGGGTGCGGTGCCGCCGCTCCGACCAGGGCGTGGCGCGGGCGGAGTCGGACCCGGTGTGGGCCTGGATCACCCGGTCCAGGACGCAGTCCGCCACGAAGGCGGTGTCCGTGTCGCCGTGGGCGCCGTCCTCGCCGACGTGGCGCAGCGCGGCGGCCAGGGGCCGCTGCGGGTCGCTGTCGCTCTCCTCGCGCACGAACCGCAGCAGCTCCCGGAGCATCGCCTTGACCGTCATGGAGTCGTCGTCGGGGAGGTCCGCGCCGCTCGACCGGTCCCGGTTGTAGTTGTAGGCGCGGATCCAGCCGTCCTTGTCCAGCAGGGCGATGGTGGCCTCCAGGTGGTGGGCCACGGCCTCGCCGGAGGACTCCTCGCCGGACGGGCCGATCCACACCGGCAGGTACGAGTCGGCCGTGATCTCCTGGGCCTTACGCAGCGTGGCGTCGGTGAACACGATGGCGGGCGTGGCGGGGGTGTTCGTCGTCTTGGGCATGTGAGCCTCTCTCAGGGGTCGTTGGGTCCGGACTGTCCGGCTCCCTGTCACCGCCCGATCCGGCCGCCACGAGGTTCAGCGGTCGGTGCGGGCGGATCGGGCAGCTGTCAGGCCGCGGCCACGAGGGGCCGGTGCGGGGCGATGACCTTGCCGTCAGGGAGCAGCTCGCCGGTGTCCTCGAAGAGCAGGACGTCGTTGCACAGCAGGCTCCAGCCCTGCTCCGGGTGGCCGGCCACGACGGCGGCGGCCTCGCGGTCCGGGCTGTCGGCCGACGGGCACTTCGGGGTGTGCGTGCACAGCGAGTCCGGCAGCCGGGTGCCGGTGACGGTTGTGGTGGTGCGGTCCATGAGCTCTCCCGAGGAGGAAGGGAGCCCGAGGCTTTCCCGGGCTGGAGGCGTGCGAAAGACCGGCCGCCCGTCGTGTGGGCGGCCGGTCGATGGCAGTGCTGCGGGGCGGGCCAGAACTTGCCCGCCGGTCCCGTCCAGCGGTCAGGCGTTGGCGCGCTTGCGGGCGGCGCGGCGCTTCATCCGGTGCCGGTCGTCCTCGTCGAGGCCGCCCCACACGCCGTGCTCCTGGCCGTTCTCCAGCGCCCACTGCAGGCAGCGCTCCATGACCGGGCAGCGACGGCACACGGCCTTCGCCTCCTCGATCTGGAGCAGCGCCGGGCCGGTGTTGCCGATCGGGAAGAACAGCTCGGGGTCTTCCTCGCGGCACGCGCTGCGGTCGCGCCAGTTCGTGTTGACCGGCAGGTCCGCGTCGGGCGCGTAGCTGGTGCGTACGATGTAGCGGTTCATCAGGGCCTCCAGAAGGTCCGTACGGCAGCCCCGGGGGCGCAATCCCCGGGGCTGTTCACGTGTTGCGGCCGGATGGCCGGAGCGGGGATGAGCTCCCGGCGCTCTCCGCCGACCCCGCCCGGGACGGGGCGGGGACGACGGGCAATGCCGGGGGAGTCAGCGACGGTTGTTCTCCGACCGCTTGTTCTGCTCAGCGTTCTTACGCGAGAGCTCCTCGCGCTCCGCGTCGGTCAGGCTGAGGACGGCGTTCACCGGACCGTCTCCATCTCGGAGAGGGTGCGGCGGGCGCGGCGGCCGGCCTTCGCGGCCCGCGCGTCGCCGTCGACCACCAGGTGGCGGACCAGCCGGTGGAGAGCGACGGTGCGCTCGCGGTCCGGGCCGTTCGCCGGGGCGGGGATGGTGCGTGTCATGCTTTGCTGCATCAGGTCCTCCGATTCAGGTCCTGGACAGCCCCACGGGCCGCAATCCCAAGGGCTGTCGCGATCACTCCCCACTTGGGGAGTCGACTGCTGTACGAGCAGCCACGGCCCCGGTCGCCCCTTCGATGTGGGGCGGCCGGGGCCGTGGTCAGGCGTTGACGCGGAGCGGCTTGGTCGGGACCTGGGGGCCGCGGTATTCGGAGACCGTGCCGTCCAGGCGGGGGCGGCACTGGTTGTTCGCCGTCTCGACCGTCTCGCCGCCGCGCTGGTCCACTGCGCCTTGCGGGTGGCCGGTGCCGACTGCTTGCGGGCCTCGCGGCGGGCTGGCTCTTCCTTGCGTACGAGGACGTAGCGGTGGGCGAAGTCGCCGAAGCCGCGGTCGACGGCGAGCTCGCGCACGGCGGCGTACGAGCCGGAGAAGCCGATCGCGGCGATGACGGCGGCACCGGCGACGACGACACCGATCAGGATCCAGTGCAGTCTGCTCAGTCCGTTGGGCGTGCCATCGCCGTTCGGCTCAGGGGGCGGAGGGCTGGGGCTGTTCATCATCAGCTCCTTGGGCTGGTGGAACGGAGGCGGAAGCCGGGCCCGGTACGGGGGGAGTGGTCGCACCGGGCCCGGCAGCAGGAAGGTCGGCCTCCCATCGGGGAGGCCGACCTTGGAGCGTGGGGATCGGGGGAGGTCCCTGCAGCTCCCCGCCGTCCCCGACGTACGCAGCCGGGGGCGACAGGCAACACAGGGGGTTCAGCTCTGGTCGGTCGCTCGGTCCTCGGCGGGCGCGCCGGAGCCGGCGGCCGCGGCCGTCACGGAGCCGACGACCAGGACCAGGACGAAGATGAAGGTGATCAGGAGCGCCACGGCAGATGCCCTTCGGTTGTCGGATCGTGGGAGCCGGTTCGGGGTCAGGCTTTGGCCAGGTGCAGGGCGTCGGTGGGGCGGTGCGGGGCGATGACACGGCCGTCGGGCAGCAGCTCGCCGGTGTCCTCGAAGACGAGAAGCCCGTTGCACAGGAGGCTCCAGCCCTGCTCGGGGTGGCTGGCCACCGTCTGGGCGGCCTCCCGAGCGGGGCTGTCGGCGGGCGGGCAGTACGGCGTGTGCGTGCACGGCTGGGTGGCGGAGGTCTCGGGCATGGACGAACTCCCTTGTGAGTGGGGGACGGTGTGGACCGGGGGGCGCGGCGTCGGTGTCGTCGCGGCGGGCGGTCCCTGCGTTCTCCGCCGCCACCGGGCCGACGGTGGCCGGGCCGGTGGCGACGGGCTGGGCAGGGCTGCATGTCGTGGTTGGTCAGGCGCTGGTCTGGCGGGCCCGGTTGCGGGCGGCGCGGCGCTTCATGGAGCGGCGTTCGTCCTCGCTGAGGCCGCCCCACACGCCGGAGTCCTCACCGGACTCGAGCGCCCACTGGAGGCACCGCTCGATGACGGGGCAACGACGGCAGACCGCCTTGGCCTCCTCGATCTGCAGCAGCGCCGGACCGGTGTTGCCGATCGGGAAGAACAGCTCGGGGTCTTCCTCCCGGCAAACGGCCTGGTGCCCCAGTCGACGCCGGCCTCGGAGGCGGGCATGTGGGCAGCGGAGAGGCTGACGAGGTCCTGGATGTCCTGCATGGGGTCCTCCGTTGGGATCGCAGATGCGGGCAGCCCCAGGAACGCGGAGTTCCTGGGGCTGCGGGGGAATGGGGGCGGCTGGGCGCGGTGATCTCCGGCCCCGCCAGGTGCGGTGGCGCTGCAGTGGCAGAGGCTGACCTTCCGACCGTCCGCCCCGTAAGACAGCTGGTGTCACTCAGACCGGAGGCGGCACCTGATCTGCTTGCCGAGCGGCGACGGCTCGACCGTCCAGTGATCGGTCAGCAGGTCGAGCAGGTGCAGACCGCGTCCGGACATCGCCTCGGCGCTGTCCAAGGCGACATCGCGGCGGTCCGGCTGCCCCGGCACGGCGTCGTGAACGATCACCTCGACGCCGGACGGGACGGCATACACCTCGGCGATCAGCGGGACGAGCTCGTTCTCCGAGCTGGCCCGCAGCACGTTGCCCATCAGCTCGGACACCACGAGTTCGGCGGAATCAGCGAGGCCCAGGCCCGCGCCGTACGTCGTCGCCACCGAGCGGGTCAGCGCGCGAACAGCGCTGAAGGCCTCCGGGGAGGCCGTCATCTCAGCGCAGAAGCCGTGCCGCCGCTCGGTCAACGCCAGCCCCGGCACCTCTTCGGGGACCACGAGTCGTTCGTCCACGGCCGCGGCGTGCAGAGTGCCGGTACCGAAGACAGTGACCGTCACCGGGTCCCACCCCTCTGGTCGTGCTCCCTGGCCCGGCGCAGCGCCTCGTCTTCCTGGCTCGGGTGCTCGTCCCCCTGTGCACCAAGCGGCGCGCGGGATGTCATCATGTTCCTCAGCAAGGTCGTACTTCCTCTCACCTGAGATGGGCGGACGATCGACAACGGCCCCGGGACGCACCCCGGGGCCGTTCTCGTTGTTCGGTTTTCCTCGGGCTGGGTTGGCCTCCCCTGGCGGAGGCCAACCCAGCAGGGCTGCTGACCTGAAGTGGTCCTGCTACCCCCTGCCATCGCCGCACGTCACACGGGCGGCGATCACAGGTGACGCAGGAGGGTGCTGGTCTGGCTGGAGCCCACCCGCCTGGGGGAGTGGACGGGCGGGACAACCACCGAGCCAGGCCAGAAACCCGGAGGCGGAGAGCGCTAGAAGCGGATCGGCTCCAACGGCACGTTGGTGTGATCGTTCGGGGAGTCGGCGCCTGCAGGACGCTGTGCGCGTTCGCGGTCGGTACGGCGAACGTCGCGCTCCACCCGGCGCCAGTCCGACGCTCGCCGAAGGGCGATACGGCGGTCACGACCGCGCTCCCAGCTCTGCTCTTCTCGCTGCTCGCGGACCTGTTGACGCACTACGTCTTCGCGGGTCTGCTCCGTCCATGCCTTCCGCTCGGCCAACTCGAAGCCCATCGGGCAGAACTGGCCGGTCTTGCAGTCGGCGCAGGCGACACGGTGACGGGCGACTGCCTGCAACGCCCGCTCCAGCGCCGCCAATCCGGCACGGCCCGCCTCGCTTTGGGCCAGGATCCGCGGCATCCGGCACCGCTTGCCGCCACTGCAGATCTTGCAGCCAGCCTGGTGACGAGCGATCGCCTGCCGCGCCCGCTCAAGCGGCGACAACTGCGCCGTGTGCGACATACGGTGGACCGGCTGCCCCGACGGAGGAGCCGGCTTGTGGAACTGCTGCTTGCTCCGGCGGGCACCGGCCTCAAGGGCACCCTCGACCAGAGCGGCACCCCACTCCTCGACGGTCATGTCGAAGACGATGCGCCGCGCGCTTCCCGAGCACCGCTTCCCGGGCTGCGGGTAGTGCGGTGTCAGGAGACTGCGCTTGATCGAGTGCCAGCCCTCGCACTCCGGGCAACGGAGAGTCGGAACCTCTCCTTCACGGAGGTTGACGTGCTGGGGTCGGAAGTCGCTGAGCCGGTACGGGGGCAGCTTGCTGACACGCAAGACGAGCTCCTAGGCGGGGGGAGTGACTGGGTTGCGTTCCCTGCCAACCAGGAGCCGTACAGCGGAAACCCGCAGTCGGATCGTGGAGGACAGGCAGCGCAACTGCTGTCGGGCTGCCCTGCTCAAACCCGTCGGGGGACATCGTGTCGACTCGGTGGTCGGTCACCCCGGCGCCGCATGTAAGCGATGGCGAGCAGGCTGCGCTATGCGGTTGGTCGTACGTCGGGATCGGAACTCACGTCCGTTCCCTACCGGCCCTGCCTACGGCGGTTCCGGGTGGAGGTCCGGCCTCGAGACGGCGTCAACTCAGCGCGCCGAGACGGTAGTCCGCTCCTCCGCACTTCGATATCGAAGCTGCTTCCAGTAGAGGCTATGCTCACTATCGAAGTCAAGAGCTTCGATATCGAAATACACCCAAGGGGGTCACAGATCAGCGACCTGGGCCACCACGACGCTGGCGCTAGACATCGAGGCACCTAGGATCGCTAGCGAGGTGAGGAGTCGTATGGCGGATGAATCGGGCGACGAGCAGCCCAAGTACCTGCAGATCGCTGACGCCCTGAAGGCGGCGATCGAGCTGGGCACGTATGGCCCCGGGGCCCGGTTGCCGGGGGAGAACGTCCTCGCGCCGCAGTACGGCGTGTCTCCGATGACCGCCCGCCGAGCACTCCGCATGCTCACGAGCCAAGGACTCGCCGAGTCCCGGAAGGGGGCCGGCTTCTTCGTTCAGGCCTTCCATCCCATCCGGCGACGAGGCATTCAACGCCTGGCACGAGATCAGTGGGGGAGCGGCAAATCCATCTGGGCCGCAGACGAGAACCGACCGTTGGATGTCGACCAAGTAGCCGTTAAAGAGCTCATCCCCCCGGCTCACATCCAGCGCATGCTGGGACTGAGCGATGAGGAGACCGCCTGCGCACGGTCGCGGCGCTACACGCTCGACAGGCGTCCGGTCATGATCGCGACGTCGTACCTGCCGTACAGCCTTGTGGCAGGGTCGGCGATCACTCAGGCGGATACCGGGCCGGGTGGGGTGTACGCGCGACTCGCCGATCTTGGGCACGCCCCCGTGCACTTCCGCGAGGAGATCCGCGGCCTTCTGCCCACGAGCAAAGAGGCAGTCGCCTTGGAAATGTCCCTCGAGCGTCCTGTGCTCAAGATCTGCAGGACGGCGTTCGCCGAGGACCAACGCGTGGTCGAGGTTAACGAGATGACACTTGATTCGGCTTCGTACGTCCTCGACTACGAGTTCGACGCCTGACGACATGGGGGCTACCGACCGATCACTGAATGGCTGGATCCGTTGCCAACTAGCTTCAGGCGCATGGACTGTGAGCGAGATGCCCCCGCATAGCAGTGGTGTGGACTTAGCGTGGCAATACGGCCTCTGCTGCCTGTTCAAGGACCCGTCTGGGGGTGTGTAGTGATCGCTGTGGATCGGTGGACAGGTGAAGAGGGACTGCTGCTGCGGTCGGTGAAACGCCAGTCCGTCCGCGATTTCGCTGACGACCTCGGCATCAGTCCCCGGACGGTCTCTCACTGGCGCGAAGACCCAACTCGCGAGTGCCGTCCCCATATGGCACAGATTCTCGACGCGGCGCTTGCCCGGTGCACGCCGGAAGAGCAGGAGGCCTTTCGCTTCCGGCTGGCGGCACAGCGCGGGGAACCTGTTAGTGCCGCAGGGGCTGAGGTGGCCCAGCCAGCACCGTGCACCGTTGTCTCCTACAAGTTCCTGCCGGTGTACCTGGGGGAGCAACTCGGATCGCTCTACGCTGCTGGCGTGCCCCGACCGTCGGGCCCGGGAGGCCTTGAGCAGCGGGTTCTGCCTGGTGAGCACCGGACGGCACACGCCTCCACAGTCCATGTCTTCGCGTGCGGGATCGCGTTGGCGCTCCTGGAGGAGCACCAACGCGTCGAATCCCTGACCGAGTTGGCGCTGTGGAGATACAGGTCGTACCTGACGGATCGCGCCTGGGTCGGTCAGCGCATGACGCACCTGTTGGAGCAGCACAGCCCCGCCGGGACAGTGATTGGTCCCTCGCCGGACCCGGAATACGTCCTGAGCGTGTACGAGTTACGTAATCACTCATGGACGAAGACGGAACTCGATCCCGCGTTGCAGTTGCTGACGACGCCGTCGGTCCTCGTCAACCGGCAAGACCCACAGAACATCCGGCCTCTCGGAGCCGGTGTTGAGGACGCGAAGTTCCACGAAGGCTGGGCGCACCCGGAAGCGGTGGCCTTCGACGGCGGTGCCTCGAGGGGAGTGGCCGGCTGGTCTGGAGTGTCCTATCACCCGCAGCCGGACGAGCGTGCCCTGACGACGAGCCAGATCGTTGCCCTGGAGTTGGACGTCCAGGCGCTGTGGGCGCTGTCGTCGCACATCCTGCGCATGATCGAAGAAGGGCAGGACCCGGTGATGCCCCCGGCGTACGGGTGGCGCTTCCTGCGCGGCGCGTACGTCCGGCTGACGACGGCAAGGCCGACGGAGACCGCCCAGCATCGGGTGATGCGCGAGGCGATCCTTGCCACGAGCGAACTCCCTGATCGGCTTCGCGCCGCCCAGGATGCACTGCGAGACAGCAACCCATAACAGGCATATGGAAGGCGGACTGGGTGGAACCTCGTTCGGCAGCGCTGCTGGTCATCGATGTACAGCAGGGCTTCGTCAACCGGCACAGCCGTGGAGTTCTCCCCGCGATCGTGCAGCTCATTGAGAGCTGGCGGGCAGCGGGCGCACCTGTGGTGTTGACCCGGTTCCACAACAAACAAGGTTCGCCCTACGAAACGATCACAGGGTGGACCCGGCTGCGCTCGCCCGAGGAGCAGGCTCTCGCTACCGAGCTCGCTCCGTTCGCCGCCGATGCGACCGCCATCATCGACAAAAACCAGGCCTCCGTGTTCACGCCCGAGGGAGCTCAGCTCATTCGGGCTGCGGGATGGACCGACCTGGTGCTGTGCGGGATCGACACGGACGCGTGCGTGTACGACTCGGCTAGGGACGCCTACCACAACGGGTACCGGCCGTGGATCGTCACCGACGCCTGCGCCTCCACCGGCGGAGCCCAGTACCACGACGCGGCGCTTCTGATGGCAGCACGGAACATCAGCCCGAACCACCTGGTCACCAGCGAAACTGTCCTTTCCCGCATCACCGGACCCAAGGGAGCGTCCGCATGAATGCACGGGCATGCGACACCGACGTCCTCGTGGTCGGCGCCGGCCCGGCCGGGGTAGCGGCCGCGGTCATGGCAGCCAGCCTCAACCTCCGGACCACGGTGTTGGACGCCGGACCCGTAGGCGGCAAGCTGCACAGAATCAGCGCTCTGGGAAACGTACCGGGCAGTTGGACGACCGGCCCGCAGCTCGCCGAGGCACTGGCCGCGGACCTTGAGCGCCTGCAGAGGGCAGGCCGCTCCACACTCGAGCAAGGCCGAGCAGTAAAGGCCAGCGGACACGCCGACCGAGCCGAACTCACCCTCGCGGACGGCCACGTGCTCACTGCGGAAACCATCGTGGTCGCCACTGGCGTGACCGACCTCGCTCCCTCCGACGTGGAGTGGGTAACCGCTCCCTCCGAGTTCTCCGCTCCACCACTCTGGCGCGCCACGGCGCAGGAGCTCAGAGGCCGAACGTACGTCCTCGGTGCTGATCGCCCACTCGGAACCTGGCTGCGAGCTCACCCGAATGTGACGACAACACTGCATGTGCTGTGCCCACCGACCGACAGATACAAGGCAGCCGAAGTCGAGGACGACCCTCGCGTACGAATTCTCCCCGTTTCACAGGTCGCGATTACCAAGCCCAGGTACGGCGAGGGCTGGACGGTCGAGGGGAAGGGCCACGACGGGGCCAAAACGATCTACTCCGTCACATCAGTGCTCAACAATCTCGGGAACAAGCCGGCTGCACTGGCTGGGCTCGTCTCTGACGAGGACGGCTACTGCCGGCCGGACCAGCAGCACCGGCGCATTCGAATCGCAGGAGACCTTCGGTCTGCGCGCTTCCAGCGCATAGCCACCGCACAAGGCTCGGGAGCCGAGGCCGTGCTCGCCTACTACTACGACACAAGACTGCCTGGCGGAGGCGGGACTCGATGACATTCCCGAAGCGCTGGGCACCACGATGCCGCCATCAGCCGTCAGCGCGCCCCGACGGCGAACGGAGCCACCAGGTGAGCCCCCAGGTCTCGGGGCGGTTCAGGCTCCTGGCTGGTGACGCCGGTTGGCCGGAGGGCGTCCAGGGCGGCATTGAGCGTGGACGAGCGGCGATTCCAGCGCTTCGGAGCAATCAACTTGAGCCTCGGCGCGCCGGACGGGGGCATGACCTGGCTCATGCAGTCGATCACTGGGACGAGCCCGAGGTTATGGGTGAAAAGCAGGACAGGCTTCTTCGCGACGAGCGAGCGGAGTTCGAGGCGGGCTACGGGACCGAGGACGTGGACGCGACTACCGAGACGCTTAGGCCGGCCGATGACGACGAGGCCGTCGAGCTGGTCCGCAAGCGTGTCCCACTCGTAGGAGCCTTCCTCGAAGGCCGAGCGGTAGTGAAGAAGTTCGACGCCTTCGGGCAGGTCCTCCGTGATGCGCTTCAGCCAACGCTGCCAGTTCGAGTCGTTGACGGTCTTGGGACTGGCGCTGACGTAGACGCGGACCGGCGTATCGGAGCCGCGGTCTGCGGCGATGCGATTCATGGCCGCGATGTACCGGCGCTGCTGGTCAGGGCGAGCGAAGGTCTCCACATCGAGGGGATCGTCGTGCCTCGGCTTCTGCGTCGCATGCATACCGCTCATGATGCACGGGCGGTGCCCTGCGTGTGGAGCGGGGCAGGTCAGCGACTGGTTCTGGCACCCCGTCAGGAAGCGCTCGCCCATTGGCGACACGAGCGGTACCGGGGTGTCTTTGTGGGATCTCAGGGGAGTACCGTGTCCCTGAATAAGATCCATATAGACATGGTTAAGCCCCGCGAGGTGGTGCTCCGGGGCACGGCCGCTGACCTATCCAGGGAAGGTCTCGACATGGAGCAGGGTACCCGTACCCTCCGACAGACACACTCCAAGGCACCCGCTGTGGCAGCGATGACGCGTGCATCGCTCCGGCGGGGTGCCTTCTTTGTCTTCCCGCGCCGATCCAGCTGCGGGTGCACCTCCGCCCCGGAAGGGGGCGAGATGTCGTAGTCGTCTGTGGCGGCGCCCGTTGAACGGGTCTTAGAGCCGCCGGGACGCCCGGCCACCCAGGTGATTAGCGGTCACCTCGGCTGATGGCGTCCCATCTGCCACCAGAGGGTTTGCCGACCCCCTGAAGGGATTGTCCGTCCGGTTAGCGGCCGGCCGAACAGTTCGATCTTGGTTCTCCACGAACCAGCGCCAAAGGCGCCTTTTTCATGCCCACCTCGATGTCAAAGCGAGGCAGGAACCATGTTGCAGCATCGTGCTGGCCTTTGTCAGCCTATCCATGCCCGGTTGGCGCATTTTGCGCCGTCTATCCGGTCACAGTTTCCCCTTCGGTCGGCCACCTCGCCGTGCCAGCGGACTGGTGCTGCCACCCGTGCGCGGTTCGCCAGGGTGTCCAAGTGAGCGCCGTGGCGGTGCCCGCCGCCCGCCGACGTTCGCCGCGACGTCGTTGGCTGCACTCGGTGCCGGTGATGGCGGGACCGGCTGCGAAGCGCGGTCCGGGACATTCCCTAGCACTCGGCCAGGATGCTCGTTCCCGCTCGGCGACCGCCGTACGGACGCTGCTGGACAGTCCGGGCCTTGAGGAGGCGTCGGACCCGGTGCGGCTGGCGGTGGTAGTGCTGGCTTCCCGTACGCCGTCCGAGACCGGCGTGGTGGAGATCCGCGCTCGTGAGCTGGGCCGGTGGCTCGGGCTGTCGGTGTCCAGGGTTCGGCATGCGGTCGTGCCGGGCCTGCGTCGTTCCGGTGTGGTGGATGTCGACACGCTGACGGGCGAGTTCGGCGAGGACTGGGGTCTGACTTGCCGGGTGCTTCCGATGTGGGAGGCCCAGAACAAGGTCGGGCATCCGTTGCGGTTGACGAAGCCGGAACTCGCCACGTTGCTGCGGCTGATGGAGGCCCTGATGGCGCCGGGCTGGGCGCACCGGGATGGGCGGGTGACGCCGGCCGGGCTGCTGGGTGCCCGTACGGGGCATGGTGCTGCGACGGACCGGCTCGCTTTGCTGCTGCTGGTGCTGGAGGCGGGGGAGACGGGGCGGGTGCGGCTGTGCGGTGGCCGGGTCGATAAGCGCTACGGCCGACCGGTAGCGACTCTGGCCCGGCTGCTGGGGCGCTCGCTGTCGCAGGCGGAGCGGGTTTTGGAGAGGCTGGAGGGCGCCAGGCTGGTGGAGCGCCCGCGGCGGCAGACTGTGTCTGGCCTGCGGCAGGCGACGCGGCTGGTGGTGCCGGCGGTTGCGGCCGCGCACGGCGGCCGCCAGGGAAGCGCGGATGCTGCTGATGGCCTCGTTGGAGACCTCGCAGGTACGGCATGGCCTAGTGAGAACCTCCTTCCGCCGACAAAAGCACAGGTCAGCGGGACCCGTGGGTGGTGTGGGACTGATGAGGGAGACCTCGCGACTACGGCATCCCTTCACACTGATCACTCTTCTGTGGCTGATGTGTCTTCTGAGGGTGCTGATGGTCTTGGGTTTTCCGGCTACGCCGATCCGGGGTTCTGTGATGAGCCGGAGAGCGCGTACACGCACGAGAGCCAGGCTGCGGACGCTGCAGATGCCTCGTCCCAGCGGGCGATCGGTGGAGATGGCCCGCTGCGCGGGGAAAACCAGGGAGAGTGTCCAGGTGGGGGATTGCCGACGGCAGGCTCGGAGAGCCCTTTGCGGCTGAGGGTCGTGGATGGTGCTGGTGAACAGCGGCAGCAAGAGCGGCGGGTGGCTGACCTTGGCGATCTTCGTTTGCAGGTCGCTTTGGCTCCGGTGGCCTACCTGTGGGGGCAGCTCCGTCGCGGCCAGCAGGCCGTCGCCGTTCGCGCTGCTGAGCAGGCCCTTGGGGCCTTGTCCGGGATCGTGGACCCGAAGGCAGCGCCGCGCGTGCTCGCGGCCCGGCTCACCGATCGGCTGGAGGAGGTCGGGGGCGAGGCCCGGGTACGCGATCCGATGGGCTGGCTGCTTGGTCGGGGCCTGGTTCAGCGCCCTGCCTGCCCAGACCTGAGGTGCGACGACGGCATCCGCCTGGACACCGGCACCGACTGCCCGACCTGCGGAAATATCGTCCAGACGCGGCGCGCGCTGCGGGCCCGGGTCGCGGCCGGGGTCGAGGCCGAAATGCTGTACAGCGATCCGGCCGCGCGCCGTGCCGAGGCCGAGCGGCGCCTGCGCGAGGAAACCGCCCTCGAGGAGCAGATGGCGCAGGTCCGCCGTGCTCGGGCCGAGCGTGAGGTTGAGCAACGTCAGCGGGCGATCACGCGGCGCCGTGCCCTCGAGGAAGAGGCGGAACTGGCCCGGAGGCAAGCGTCGTGTGCGGACTGCGGGCTGCCCGAATCCGCTGGCCTGTGCCCGGTGTGC
Source organism: Streptomyces sp. NPDC031365 (assembly GCF_055569765.1). NCBI lineage: Bacteria > Bacillati > Actinomycetota > Actinomycetes > Kitasatosporales > Streptomycetaceae > Streptomyces > Streptomyces sp. NPDC031365. The sequence continues at coordinate 24,085 of NZ_JBVIIM010000051.1, forward strand.
TCCTACTGGCGGCGCTCCGAGGAACTCGTGCGGGAGGCGGTCGATCTGGCGGTCGCCGTGCGGGCTGACCTCCTGGACGCGGCCGCGGTCGACAGGCTCACCCAGCAGTGCGAGGCGGACACCCGTCGCCTCCTGGCGTTGGCGTGCGAGCGAGCCTGCGGTCCGGACGCCGATCCGGCTTGGGCAGCGTTCACTGCGCCGCAGGTGACGCAGCAGATCCGGGACGAGCGGCGCGCGGCCGCGCTGCGTCGGCTGCTCGGGTCGCCGGAGGCGGTGGCGGAGGCTGACGCGGCGTACGAGGCGTGCCTTCGGCGCTGGGGCCGAGGCGCCGAGGCTGCTGCAGACGAGGCCGCGGACGCGGCGGGCCGCTGCACCGCCGAATTCCTCCTGCGCCAGCGTCTGGGCGAACTGCGCGCTGCCCGCCAGCGCGCGACTGCTGCACCTTCCCCCGCGGACAGGGTGTCGGTGGATGCGGCCTAACCGCGGTGACTCTTGGGAGCCCTGCGACGGTGATGTCGGTCCACAGCACGGTGGCGCGGCCGCTGTCGCCTCGCTACCGGCAATCCCGGAGCGCTTGACGATCCCGCGGCCCTATCGTCTCGGACATGGATTCAGAGCAGTTGAAAAGTTCATCTCAAAGATGGATGAATGCGGCGCTGGCGGCCTTTGTCGAGGGGCCCGAGAGCTACGACTTCGCCGTTCACCACTCCGGCGTCGCGACAGAGCACCTGCTCAAGGCCTACCTCGCTGGAATCCACCCGGCTCTGATCGTCGACGGCCGGCACTTCGACTCGTTGCTCCATGCCACAGGCCTGGGCTCCCACGCAGCTCCTCTGACCAAGGTCAAGACCATCGGCCTTGCTGAAGCCCATGAGCGGGTTCTGAGGCTGCTTCCCAGGAAGATCCCGATCGACAAGAAGGCCCTCGAGCCCCTGGCGGACGCCCGCAATGGGGTTGCCCACAGCGCGATACACGACTCGGCACAAGCTGAAGCGGTGTTCACGGTCTGCTTGCGCCTCGTCGACCCGGTTCTCGAAGAATTGAAAGTCGATCCGAACAGCTACTGGGGCCCCTACCGCGTCCTGCACGACAAGCTGGTCGATGAGCAGGTGCGGCAAGAGCGTGTCGCGGCGGAAGCTCTGCTGGTCAAGGCACGCTCACTGTTCGAGCAGCGCTTCGGGCATATGTCACGCAAAGAGCGTGATGTGGTTCTGGCCGCGATCACCAGCCAGCCGTTGATCACCATGAGCCGGGAAGCGCCGAAACAGTGCCCCGCCTGCGGTTCTCAGGGGTGGGTGGCTGGTCTAGTGAACGTCCAGGGCGTCGCCGGCCAGGAAAGGGTCTACCTCGTTCCTTATGGATTCCACTGCGCGGCATGCGACCTCGAAGTGAGCAGCAAACTTCTCTTTCACCTGGGCGACCTGGACGAGGACTGAAGCTTCCCCTTGATCATGGACACCTGGAGACTGGGATCTTGAGGTTCCAGAGGAAGTAGCACCAGGTGGGAAGTAAGTACACGAAGCGGTAC